>JAFNVH010000039.1 GCA_017379895.1 Rikenellaceae bacterium
TACATCACCGTCGAGGCACTGCGCGGTACGGCTCAGTCGGGCGGTATGAAGCTCTTCAACGATCTCTGCGGCTTCAACAAGAAGAACAAGCTGGGTCTTTCAACCGCCGAAATCAAGGCGTGGATCGAGGCACAGGCCTAATCACGATTTTGGAGCATCGAAACGAATTAAATTTAACCATTAAAAATAAATAAAAAACTATGAGAAAGAAGATTGTAGCCGGTAACTGGAAGATGAACACCACTCCCGTTGAAGGCGTTGAGCTGGCAAAGAACGTTGTTGCTGGCAAGGGCGAGGTTTGCGACTGCGTGAACTTCATTGTATGCCCCCCGTTCACTCACCTGAGCGAGGTTTTGAAGGTTGTACGCGGCACGGGTATCGCTGTTGGTGCTCAGGACTGCGCAACTGAGGCTAAGGGTGCTTACACCGGTGAAGTTTCGGCTCAGATGATCGCATCGTTGGGTTGCGAGTACGTGATCCTCGGTCACTCGGAGCGTCGCCAGTACTACGGTGAGACTTCGGAGACTCTGAACAAGAAGATGGAGCAGGCTTACGCTAATGGTCTGGTACCCATCTACTGCGTTGGTGAGAACCTCGACGAGCGCGAGGCTGGCAACCACTTCGCAGTTTGCAAGGCTCAGATCGAGGAGGTTGTTTACAACCTGACCGAGGAGCAGTTCGCTAAGTTGGTTATCGCTTACGAGCCCGTTTGGGCAATCGGTACCGGCAAGACTGCAACCGCAGAGCAGGCACAGGAGATCCACGCATATATCCGCCAGGTGCTGGCTGAGAAGTTCGGTGAGGCAGCTGCTAACACTCCGATCCTCTATGGTGGTTCGTGCAAGCCTTCGAACGCTGCCGAGATCTTCGCTAAGGAGGATGTTGACGGTGGTCTGATCGGTGGTGCTGCACTGAAAGCTGAGGACTTCCTCGCTATCGGTAAGGGTTTCTAATCCACTCGCCGCGTTAAGCAAAAAGGTGTTCCTTGCGGGGAACACCTTTTTTATTTACAATTATTTCCTTCTGCCAATGATGACACGTCACTAACTGCCGGCAAACAAAAAACCCGAACCGTAATGGTTCGGGCTTTTTGCTTATAGAGTGTAACTCGGATTAGCGGAGCTCAACCAAGTTACCGCTGTGACGGAAGGTAGGAGTTACCTTACCCTTGCTCTTCTTCTGAGCCTCCTGGCCGTTGATATAGAGCTTATCATCAGCCTTGTTGCAACGACGCAACTCGGTGATAACAGTACCCGTAACAGGAGTCATACGAACCTTAGTTACGTACTCGCTGCGAGCAGCATTAGCCGAAGCTGCAGTCATACTTGCATTGAAGAACGGATCAGCCATAAGGTAGTACGAACCATTGTAGATACCGAACAGACCGAAACCATCAGCCTCTACATCGTACTGAGCGTTCACGGGATCATTGAAGAACTTGATCACGCCAGTGTTGGTGATACCTGCGTTGTAGAACAACAGACCAGCTGCACCCAGGTTGTACAAGCCACCATCTGCGCCGCAGAGAGTTGCGATGCAGTCGAACTCAACACCATTTGCGTTGGTCCAGTTAGGCAGATCCTGCGGAGTGAACTGCAGGTAACCACCGTTGTACTCCCAAGCAACTGCGTCATTGTAGTCTGCACCGAACATACCAGCGGTCAAACCTACCATATTAATGGTCTGAGCGTCAGCCTTAACCATCGAAACGGGAAGTGTGAACGGAGCAAGGTTACCAGTTCTGTTGCCTTCAGCATCGTACTCGTAGGTCATACCCTCCATAATGTAGTTACCAACGAAGTCGTCGATCGACGAAGCAGCACCAATAACCTCAGCGCTAATAGCCTCTGTGTACTCACCGTAGCTGATGTCTGCCTTAACGCCAGTGGGGTCAACACCGACCATCTCGCAAGTCAGAGTGTATGTAGCGTCAGCGAAAGTACCCTTCTTGATGTTCAGGAAGAGGTCGAAACCAGCAATCGAGATACCCATCTCCTGCGATGCGTAATCCTCGGGAACGCTGATCTTACCATCCTTCTCGCAGAAGTAGATGTTAAAGTCCTCAACGTATGCGCTGGGCACTGCTAATACACGACCGAACTTCTCAGCGTACTCAGCAGCCTTCTCAGCGTCAGCGGGAGTACCCTCGTAGAGCTCAACAGTCCACTTGTCACCGAGGATCTGCGACTTGAACGAAGCGTCCTGCAACTTCTCGAATGCGCAGTCGCGATCGAAGTCGGTACCAGCCAAGTTCTGATCCAAGAACAGAACGAAGTTAGCTGCGGTAGTATAGAAACCACCAGCGTTGAACAGAGTCATCGACTTAACGAGCGAGGTCGAACCAAATACGATCGACTTGTTAGCTGCAACATACTTACCCATATTAGCATCAGTAGGATTCTGGAAGTTCATACCCAGCGAACCCCACTGGTTGTAACCATAAGAAGCAGGATTCAGACCGAAGTTCTGGCTCTGTACAGGCATAAATGCCCAACCGTTCTTCCACTCAGCCTTACCCTCGTCGTTCAGGAGGTAACCCTCACAGTCGATATAGGTGTAGTGTACATTCTCAGCGTCCTCCAAGTAGCTCTCATCGTAGTAGTAGTACCAGAAGGGGTGCTCATAGGTTACGCCAGCAGCGCTGGTGTAGGTCGAAAAGAGGTTAGCGATACGGTAAACCTCTGCACCCTGCAACTTCTCTACATATACGGGGAACGAGAAACCCTTCTCAACACCAAACCACTCCGAGCACAAGCTCTCGTTCTCAACGAACAGAGCCTGAGTTGCGATGGGCTCCCACGATGCGGGAGGTGTGGGCGACCAGGTGGTCAGGGTTACGGTGCAACGCTGGTTTGCGTAGGGCGAGTTCGACTCGCTGTCTACGTTCAGCACGATCTTCAAAGTCTTACCCTCACCGATAGCAGCCTGATCAACCGATACGGTGAATGAGGTCTTCTCCTGACCTGCGTTGAACGATACCGACGAAGGTACGTTTACGCCCTCAGGACGCTGGCAAGCCAAAGTAGCGGTTGCAGCCTCGTCATAGTTTACGCGTGCAATCTCAACCTCGAAACCAGCCTGCAACTCCTCCATCGATACGGTCATCGTAGTCGCGGGGAAGTAAGCCTCCTGAGTACCGGGAAGCTCAGCCGGCACGTAGCTATTAGGCTCCTCGCACGCAGTGAACAGCGCAACCAGAGCAAGTGCCGATGCAAAATATTTTAATGCTTTCATATTTGTTATCTGTTTTACTCGTTAATAACTATTCAGCCGGTGCAATCCACAAATCAACAGAACCGGTAGGATCGGGGTTGTTGATAGTAGTAGGAATCTGCAAGTTGTTGTTGGTCTCCTGCTGGGTGATAACGATGTTCCAGAAAGGCGAACGACCCTCGGTGTTCAAGCAGTAAGTTGCAGGTGCGTTGGTACCTACGTAACCACGAGTCATACCAATGTTTGCACGCTTGCAATCGAACATTACAACGCCCTCACCCCAGAACTCTACGCGCTTCTGGAAGATCAACTCCTCCTGGAAGGTTGCGAAATCGGTAGCAGCGCATACATACGAACCGTCGAGAATACGCTTGTCCATAATAGCTTTCAACAGTGCCTTACCGTTCTCCAAGTTAGCACGGCCCTCTGCCTCAGCCTCGATGAACAACATCTCCTCCATACGCATCATATTTATCTCACCTACGTTACCAACAGCGTAGTCCTCAGTATCACCCTGGTAGGGGCGGAACTTGATCGAAACGTGGTCGCGCAACGATGCGATGTACTCCTCAGCGTTGGGGTAGCAGCTCTGGTAAGCATACTCACGATCGGGATCGATCCACGAGTGCTTACGGAAGTCTGCGTCCGAAATACGATCGAAGAAGCTGCTCAATACTGCGGGCATCGACAGCGGAGTATAACCCCACGAACCCTCCTGCGAAGCGTGTGCATAGAAGTTGTGCAGGTTACCGATGTTCTCGCTCGAAGTGGTCAGAGCCCACATCCACGAGCTGTTCGACGAGTGAGTATTGAAACCGTTGATGGGATCCTCCCACTGCTTCTGAGTCAGAGCGCTGTACTTACCCTGAGCAACAGCCTTGCGAGCGTAGTCTGCAGCCTTAGCGAATGCAGTGTTATCCTTCTCGCCGAACTCCAAGTAAGCCTTTGCATACAGACCATAAACTACCGACAGGTCGGGCATAGCGATCGAAGTACGCTTGTAGCCAGCCAACAGCTCCTCAGCCTTAGCCAAGTCAGCGAAGATCTGTGCGTAAACGTCCTCAACCTTAGCGCGGCCGTTCTCACGAGCGCCCTCCATAGTCTCAGTCTCGAGTGCCAAAACGCACGACAGACCCTCAACCTCAGGCTTCGAAGTGTAGTTATTGGGCTTGAACTCGTACAGACGTACAAGATCCAAATAGTAGAGTGCACGGTAAGTGTAAGCGATACCGAGGTATGACTTCTGGTCAGCGTCCAGACCACCATTAGCAACCTCCATATCATTGATCATACGGATAAGGTCGTTGGTGTTCTTGATCCACTTGTAGTAGAAGTACCAGAAGTACTGTGCGTAAGCGTAACCATCACCCTGCGAACGACCAGTAGCCCAAGCGCCGAACCAGTCGTAACCAGTGTTGTCACCTACGATGATCTTCTCCTCCAACATAGCGTCGGTGATCATACGAATTGCGGGGTAACCGAAGTCGCAGTGCAGCGAGCTGTTGTACGAACCGGGAAGATACATAGCAGTAGGAATAGCTGCGGTCAATGCCTGCAATGCCAGAGGCGAGTTCATCACCTGGCTTTCAGTAGCAGAACCGTTCAGGGGAGTGACCTCCTGCATACAGCTGCTGAGAAGCAGCGCGGGGGCCAATGCCACGAGGATATATTTAGCTATCTTTTTCATAATTGTATTTCTCCTTTCTCTGATTAGAACTGAATGTTAATACCACCCGAGATCGTACGAATGGGAGCGTAGTAAGCTGCGCTCGAACCACCCGAGAACGACTGACGGGGATCCAGACCCTGACGCTTCGACCAGTACCAGATGTTATCAGCTGCTACGTAAATACGCAACATCGATACACCAAACTTCTTGGTCAACTTAGCGGGAATAGTGTAACCCAGCTGAGCGTTCTGAATATTCAGGTAGCTTGCGCTGGTCAGGAAGCGATCCGACGACGAAGCCGAATACTGGTCGTTGTACTGCCAACGAGGAACGTTGTTCTCCTCACCTGCCTGGCTCCAAGCGTTGTAGATATCACGGTGGATGTTAGTACCGGTTGAACCCGAAGTGGGCGACGACATCTGCGATGCGTACTGGCTATCGTAAGTCAGACCACCGATCTGGTAAGTGAAGTTAACACCGAAGTCAACGCCGTAGAACTCGATCGAAGTACCAAAACCACCATACAGATCGGGAACTGCTGCACCGCAGAGGTAGTCAGTAGCCTCCGAGTAGGTCTTGGTTACAGTGCGGTTCTTAACGATGGGCGACTTGGTTGCATCACGCTTGATGTTACCATTCTCGTCGTACTCGTACTCATCCTTGTACCACATAGGCTCACCAGTCTCCTTATCGGTACCAGCGTACATAGGCAGGTAGAAGGTGTAGAGCGACAGACCCTCACCGATGAACTTGTTGCCCGACTCGAAACCAGCGTGGCCCTGAACACCGATCGACTTGTTCTCGTCAGCAATCTTCAATACCTTATTCTTTACGTGCGTAGCGTTAGCGTTTACGCTCCAACGAACGTTCTTAGTGTTAACCAGAACACCGTGCAAGTCGATCTCGACACCCGAGTTCTTCATATCACCTACGTTGTCATAGTACGACAAGAAACCGAGGTGACCCGGAACGCCGAACGAGTAGAGCATATCGGTAGTCTTACGAGTAAAGTACTCAACGGTACCCGACAAGCGGCCATTGAACATACCGAAGTCAACACCCACGTTCACGTTGGTATTGGTCTCCCAAGTGATCTCCTTGTTACCGTAACCGGTCCAGTTCAACGAAACGTTACCTGCACCGTCGTTTACGATCGAGTAGCGGTCAGTGTAGAGGAAGCTACCGATACCGTCGTTACCCTGCGAACCGATCGAAGCCTTCAACTTCAACATATTGATCCAAGGTACATCGAACCAACGCTCCTTGTTGATCAACCAACCAGCACCTGCCGACCAGAAGTTACCCCAGCGGTAGTCGGGGTGGAAGTTCGACGATGCATCGCGACGATACGAACCGTTAACGAAGATACGGCCATCGTAATCGTACTGGATACGACCGAAGTAACCCTCGGTGTTGTACATCGCGCGACCCGAAGCCGACGAACCCGGATCCTTGATAACGCCATTCAACTCGTCGTAGTTAACGTCGAACAAGTTGGTCTTGTAAGCGCTCAACGAGTAGCTCTTCTTATAGTAGTACTCGTGACCAACCATTACGTCCAGCGAGTGATCCTGGCAGAACGTAGTGTTATAGGTGATCAGTTCCTGAGTATTCAGATAGAAAGTGCGGCCGTGCGACTTCGACAGGGTACCACCCTGAGTTGCGAACTGACCGTAGTAGGGGTTCGACATATCGGTACCACGATACTCATCCAGACCGGTACCAACGTTGAAACGAACCTTCAAGCCCTTGATGATAGTAGCCTCTGCATAAGCAGTGCCGGTGAATGCGTTACCCTCGGTGTAGGCCTTGTCCAACAGAACCTGCGACAGAGCGTTACCCTGCGACAGATAAGGACGCGACAGACCAGCGTTCATACCATCACCGTAGTCATACATTACGTGACCGTTCGAGTCGATCTTCTTCGAGCCGTCGGGGTTACGCAGATATACGGGATAGATAGGAGCAATGTTCGAGGTAAATGCGAATACGTTACCAGTCGAGTTCGACTTACCTTCGTCCGAAAGGTTGTTCCACTCGTAGTTCGAGAACGATGCGTTACCACCGACCGACAACCACTTCTTTGCCTGATAGTCAGCGCGCAGACGTGCGGTGTAGCGATACATATCGGTGTTGCTAACGATACCCTCGTCCTTCAAGTAACCGAACGAAGCGTACATCGACATACGGTCAGTCGAACCTGCAACGCTTGCGTTGTACTCCTGACGGAAACCAGCCGAGTAACCTTCCTCGTCCCAGTCGTCAGCGGTCAGCAAGTAATCCTCACCTTTGTAGTTCACCACGTTACCCATAGTTGCACGGGGGTTAACCTTACCGTCCAAACCGATGAAGTACTGATTGCTGGGAACGTTGTAGATCTGGTAAGCCAAACCACCGTTAGTCGAAGTAGAGGTGATCATCTGGTTAGCCTTAGCATTTGCTGCGATAGGATCCAGACCCTGCGAGTTCATCAGGTAGTTGTTCAGTGCCGAGTAGTAAACCTCGTAGTACTCAGCGGGATTGGTGATGTAATCGTAGTTCTGCAATGCCTTGCTGGTAACACCCCACTTAGCATCAACATTCACGATAGCATCGCGGCTCTTCGAGCGCTTGGTAGTGATCATCACAACACCATTAGCACCACGCGCACCATACAACGAAGTCGAGGTAGCGTCCTTCTGAACGGTCATCGACTCGATGTCGGCGGGGTTGATGTTGTTCAGGTCACCGTCGTAGGGGATACCGTCCACTACGTACAGAGGCTCCTGGCCGGCGTTGATCGACGAGAAACCACGGATACGGATCGAAGGAGCCGAACCGGGCTTACCCGAAGCATTAACCAGCTGCAAGCCGGCTACCTTACCAGCGAGCGACTGAGCTACGTTTGAGGTCTGCACCTTCGAGATGTCCTCAGCCTTAACCTCGGCTGCCGAACCGGTGAAAGCCTCACGCTTTGTAGCACCGAATGCGGTTACAACCACATCCTCCATCACCTGCGAATCAGACTGCAAGGTAACGTCAATTACCGAGCGCTGACCTACGGGCTGTGTCTGGCTGGCCATACCGATGTACGAGAACACCAGATTAGCCTCAGCCGGTGCCGAAATCGAATACTGACCGGCTGCGTTAGTAGCCGTAGCATTCATCGTACCCTCGACCTGTACTGTTACACCTGCCATAGCAGCTCCCTCGGGATCAGTAACGGTACCAGTCACCTGCTTATTCTGGGCCAAAGCCATTGCGCCGCAGCTCAGAATTGCAACCAATGATAGTACAATCTTTCTAATCATAAGCATTTAATTAATTAGTTAAAAAATATAATGTTCGAATTTGTTTCCGCGAACAATTCTTCCATTTTCTGACCTTGGTATGCGCCTTGACACACCAATGTCAGACGGCAAAAATAAATATAAAAATAGATATAAGCAATTTTTTCGTGTATAATTTTAGTTTTAGTTGGGCTGAAAATGGGGTTTTGTGCATTTTTTCGACTATTTGCGGACTGTTCTGGCTCTTTTTCGGGCCCATTTTAGGGCCGATTCGTTGCTTAGAAATTATAATTTCGTACCTTTCGGCTACTAAAAATCGGACATTTGAGACGATTAAAAACGCATAATCGACCCGCCTGTCACCCCTCCAAATAGTGGCAGGGCGAAACCTCGCTTACAATACGTCGCAAATAGGGGTTTGAGCGTACTCGCGAAATTGCGCTAAACGCCTATATATCAATACATAGCGACTTATTTGGCTTTTTAACTTACCCTTCGGGACGCTCGGTCGGGACGCTCGAAATGAATGAATAACAAATTTTTAAATCAATTTGCGAACAAGTTCCGAAAATTATTCGTAACTTTGCCCTCGCAACGGTTCCCCGACAAATACGCTCGCGCGTATGGGGATTAAAAGGGAATGCCGTGAAAGTCGGCAACAGTTCCCGCTGCTGTAAGCTCTCGCCCCTCGGGGCGCACATTTCTGAGCGATCCTAAGCCACTGAAACCAACACGTTTCGGGAAGGCCGCCAAGAATAGAGCGAGTCAGAAGACCTGCCTTTGCGCAATCACTTGCGATTTTGCAGCCTACGGCGAATGGGCGGAGATCTACCGACACTGACTCACACAAAACAATCGAGGATCGGCAGTTCGAATCAAGTTCGCTCGCGGCGCAAAACGCTTGACTAACTATTGATTCGCGGCGAATGAAACGATCGTTACATATCCTATTTATATTTTTCGCGCTCACATACGCGTGTGCGACACGTGCACAGTATGTCGAGGGCGACAGCCTGCGCGGGTACTCGATCGCCGACACCGTTCACAAGATCGACGCGGTGGTTACCACAGCACAACGTCGCGCAGCCGAAACCGTACCCGCACAAGTGCTTGCAGGGCAGGAGCTTAAACGCCTGAATGTAGTTTCGGTGGCCGATGCAATTCGCTATTTTTCGGGTATTCAGATCAAGGATTACGGCGGCGTAGGCGGCCTGAAAACGGTCAATATCCGCAGTATGGGCACGCAGCACGTGGGTGTTTTCTACGACGGCGTGCAGCTGGGCAATGCGCAAAATGGTCAGATTGACCTCGGTCGTTTCTCGATGGATAATATGGAGGCCATCTCGGTCTACAACGGTCAAAAAAGCAATATCTTCCAGTCAGCCAAGGACTTCGCGTCGGCAGGTGCGGTATATATGACCACGCGACGCCCACGATTCGAGGACTCGAAGCGCGACAATCTGCGTCTGTCGTTCAAGACGGGTTCGTTCGGCACAGCCAACCCCGCGGCGTTGTGGGAGCACCGCTTCAACGACAAGCTCGACGCACAGGTGAGTGCCGAATACCTCTATACCACAGGACGTTACAAATTTTCGTACCGCAAGTTGAACGGCTACGACACCACCGAGGTGCGCCGCAATGGCGATGTGAGTGCTATTCGTGCCGAGGCAGGTCTGTTCGGGCGCATTAACAATGGCGGCTGGCGCGCGAAGGTCTACTACTACGATTCGGAGCGCGGCTACCCTGGTGCGGCAGTGCGCGAGGAGCCGGGTAAATTCCGTCACGAGGATCGTCAGTGGGATCGTAACTTGTTCGCGCAGGGATCGTTACGCAAGAATGTCGGCAAGCGTTACAGCCTGATGGTCAATGCCAAATATGCCTACGATTTCCTGCACTACCTCTCCGATCCACGCGAGGACGTCTCGACGATGTATGTCGATAATCGCTACCACCAGCAGGAGGCCTACCTCTCGGCAGCCAACGAGTTCCGCATTGCGGATTGGTGGCGCGCGAGCTTATCGGCTGATGCTCAATTCAATACGCTTACGGCCGACCTGACCGATTTCGCCTATCCCACGCGTCTCACGTTGCTCGGTGCGGCGGCGACAGCGATCGATTTAGAGCGTTTCAAGATGCAGGCGAGCCTGCTCTACACCTTCGTTCACGACCACACGCGCTACGTCGGTGCGGCAGCGGGCGACCGCGACGAGTGGACTCCGACCGTCATTGCGCAGTATAAACCGCTTCGTAATGAGGAGCTTAGCTTCCGCGCATTCTACAAGCGCATCTTCCGTATGCCCACGCTCAACGACCTCTACTACACCTTCATCGGCAACAAATATCTCGATCCCGAATACACCACGCAGTATAATATAGGTGCAATTTACGGTCGCAACTTCCGCCGCGGCATTGTGCGTCGCGTCGAGGTGCAGGTTGATGGTTACTTTAACCAAGTGAAGGACAAGATTATAGCAATGCCCTCGTCGAACCAATTCCAATGGACAATGCTCAATCTGGGCTATGTCGAGATCGTGGGTGTCGATGCGGCGGCGCAGTTGCAGTGGCAGTTCGGACCCGTGGCGGTCAATTCGCGCCTGAGCTACACCTATCAAGAGGCGCAGGATCGCACCGACCCCGCGAGCGAGTGGTATGGCGGGCAGATCCCCTACATTCCGTGGCATAGCGGCTCGGTCGTTGTGGGCGGCGTGTGGCGCGATTGGGATCTCAATTACAGTTTTATCTACACGGGCGAACGCTACGAGTCGCGCGCGAACACCCCCGCAAACTATGCACAGCCCTGGTACACAAACGATTTGTCACTCTCGCGCAACATTCGTTTCCGCAACTCGACCCTGCGCGTGACCGTCGAGGTGAACAACATTTTCAACCAACAATACGAAGTGGTGCAGTGCTACCCGATGCCTGGCACGAACTTCAAAATCAAACTCAATTGGACGCTATGAAAACCATTGACAAGTTGTTAGTAATCAGCCTCGTGGCGCTGTCGTTAGCGGGTTGTCGCGAGAATATCGAGCCGATCCTGCTGCCCGACAACACGGTCGTGACCTACCCCGATCCGATGGTGGGCGATGTGAAGGGATTTTTCCTGCTGAACGAGGGAAATATGGGTAGCAACAAGGCCACGCTCGACTACTTCGATTACGAGTCGGGCGAGTATTCGTGCAACATTTTCCCGCAGCGCAATCCACACGTTGTCAAGGAGTTGGGCGACGTGGGCAACGACCTGCAAGTCTATGGCGAGCGTCTGTATGCCGTCATCAACTGCTCGAATCTGGTCGAGGTGATGGACCTCTCGACCGCCGAACATATCGGCGCGATCTCGATCGCAAACTGCCGCTACATCACCTTCGACAAGGGTTATGCCTACGTCAGTTCGTATGCGGGTCCCGTGCAGATCGATCCCAATGCGCGCCCCGGCAAGGTGGTCAAAATCGACACCGCAACCCTCTCGATCGTGGGCGAATGTGTGGTCGGCTATCAGCCAGAGGAGATGGCTGTTGTAGGTAATCGGCTCTATGTCGCAAACTCGGGCGGCTACCGCGTACCGAACTATGACACAACGGTTTCGGTCATCGATCTCGACTCGTTCACCGAGATCAAACGCATCGAGGTAGCAATCAATCTTCACCGCCTCGAACTCGATCGCTATGGTCTGCTCTGGGTTAGCTCACGCGGCGACTACAACGGCAAGCAATCGGCGCTCTACGCCATCGACACCCGCACCGACGAGGTAGCACTCAAACTCGAACTGCCCGTAGGCAATATGACGCGCGCAGGCGACTCGCTTTACGTTTACAGCAACGCCTTCGACAAGCAGGCACAAAAGCACAATATCAGCTACGCGATTGTCAATACCGCAACGCGCGAAATCGTTGATCGTCACTTCATTAAAGATGGCACCGAGTCGCAGATCGTCGTGCCCTACGGCGTGGCTGTCAATCCCGAAACGCGCGAGATCTTGGTTACCGATGCGGGCGATTATGTCACCCCAGGCAAGCTCCACTGCTACGACGCAAAGGGCGTGCGTAAGTGGTCTGTAACTACGGGCGATATTCCCGCGCACATTGCCTTCACGCACCGCCGCCTGAAACCCGCGACCATTGTCGGCCCCGACCAATACGACACCAACCCCTACATTACCAGCGTTTTCGACTATCGTCCCGCGGTTGGTCAGTTCGTCAATCAGCTGCCCAAATACGAGTCAGGCGACACCCAAGCCAAGATGAACGCAAAGGTGCTCCGCGCCATCGGCAACAACGCCCGCAGTCTGATTTCGCTCGGTGGTTATGGTGGCTATGTGATTGTCGGTTTCGACCATACCATTCCGAATGTCAGCGGTTTACGCGACTTCCGCGTGCTCGGCAACGCCTTCTGCAACCCAGGCACTCCTGCGGGTGGTAGCTGCGAGCCGGGTATCATTATGGTGTCGCGCGACGTGAACGGAAACGGCCAGCCCGACGACGAGTGGTACGAAATTGCAGGCAGCGCCCACCGCGACGTCACCGCCGAGCCGTTCTACACCATTGCCAAACAGGCAGGCCTCGACGTTGCGTTCTACACTGATTATCAGATTACTTACTACCGCCCGAGTGCCGAGCCCACTGAGGCGACCGCGCAATATGTCCGCTGGACGGACAACAAGCAGGCAGAGGGTTACTGCGCCAAAAACAGCACCCATCTGCAATCCTACTTCCCGCAGTGGATCGACTCCGAGACGCTCACTTTCAGCGGTACGCGCCTGCCCCAGAACGGTATCGACAAGAGCGGCTCGGGCAACAATTTCGTGCTCTATCGCTTTGCTTACGGCTATGCCGACAACGACGTGAACAGCAACGTCGAGAGCTCGATCGACATCGATTGGGCGGTCAACAGCGAAGGTAAAACGGTGTCGCTCAGCGGCATAGACTTCATTAAGATTTATAGTGGCGTCAATCAGGCGAATGGTTGGATCGGCGAGTGCTCGACCGAGATCAGCGGTATCGAGGATCTCCACGCACTGGGCGAGCGCATCGAAACGCGATAGCACCATCCTCCCCCAACACAAAGAGGGCTGCCTTTCGGGGCAGCCCTCCTCTTTTGTCCACATAATTATGTGATCCTCAATACATTCTGCGGACCTCATTGTGTAGCCCCACCGCGACTCGAACGCGAATTTAGGGTTTAGGAAACCCTCGTTCTATCCCTTGAACTATAGGGCCATCAAAAAAACGACAGACGCAAGCACGCCTTTCGTATTCGAAAAACACTACTCCCGTCTGTCGAAATCTATCGCTCGTACGGCTGCTACTTCAAGAAGTTGCCTCCGTCGTAGGCCCATTTGAGGTAAACCGAACCCCAAGTGAAACCACCACCGAACGCTGCAAGAATCAGGTTATCGCCCTTCTTCAAGCGACTCTCGTAGTCCCACAAGCACAAAGGCAGTGTGGCCGAGGTGGTGTTACCATATTTTTCGATATTGATCATACACTTGTCGCGCTCCAAGCCCATACGCTTTGCCGTTGCATCGATGATGCGCAGGTTGGCCTGATGGGGCACAAGATAGCGAATGTCATCAGCCGAGAGGTTGTGGCGTTCCATCATCGAAACGGACACGTCAGCCATATGTGCCACTGCGGCTTTGAATACGGCCTGCCCCTCCTGAGTGATTGTATGCCAATTGTTTGCTACGGTTTCGTATGAAGCGGGATTCAACGATCCACCCGCTTTCATATGAAGGTGCTTCTCGCCCGAACCGTCCGAGTGGAGCAGGTGATCGATCACACCCAAGCCCTCCTCGTTAGGTTCCAAAAGTACCGCACCCGCGCCATCACCGAAGATGGGACACGTTGCACGGTCGTTATAGTCGACAATCGACGACATTTTTTCGGCGCCGACGACCACTACTTTTTTACACGCACCTGTTTCGATATATTTACTTCCCGTTGCCAGAGCGAACAAGAATCCGCTACAAGCAGCCGACATATCAAATGCAAACGCATTCGAACAACCAGCCTGATATGCAATCATATTGCCCGTCGAGGGGAAGATCATATCGGGAGTTACTGTTGCGCAAATTACCAAGTCGATATCTTTGGGGTTGGTACCGGTCTTCTCCAAGAGTTCGTTGACCGCCATCGAGCCCATATACGACGACGCTTTGGTCGGATCCTTCAAGATGTGGCGGGTTTTGATTCCGATACGGGTCATAATCCACTCATCCGTAGTATCGACCATTTGACTCAGCTCGTCATTATCAAGAATGTAGTCGGGGAGATAAGCACCTACACCGGTAATTGCGGCTGTAATCTTTTTGTTCATTAATTTTTGTTTATGACTTTTTTCAGTTTTTCAGTCAAGTCAGCTTTGATTGTTTTTTCAGTTTGCAGGATCATATTCTTGATTGCCAGGGGAGTAGAGCAACCATGACCGATCACAACAGGAGCGTTGATACCCAAAACGGGGGTGCCGCCGACTACCTCATAATTCATGCCGTCGAGGAAGGGGTTTTCGACGCCCATTTTTTTCATTATGTGGTACAAGCTCTCGGCCTGCTTCAACACTACGTTACCCATAAATCCATCGCAGACAATAACATCAGCTATCTTGCTCGTGAAGAGCTGTGTGCCTTCGATATTACCAACGAAATTGAATTCACCATTATTGTTTGCCATCAACTCGTGAGTTGCCTTAGCCTGCGCATTTCCTTTCTCGCGCTCCTCGCCAATGTTGAGCAACGCAACGCGGGGATTCTCGATGCCCAACACGTGCTGTGCATAGACGCTACCCAGAATAGCATACTGGTAGAGCACCTCTGGCTTGCAGTCGACATTCAGACCCACGTCCAGAATCAGGCCCGAACGACCCGTAACGGTAGGAATCAACGACGAAATCGTAGGACGCATAACGCCTTCGATCGGCTTCACTGCATACATCGAGCCAACCATCATTGCACCTGTGCTGCCAGCACTCGCGAAACCGTCAATAAGACCTTTGGCGAGATAACCAAAACCTACGGTGATACTCGAATTGGGTTTTTGAGTGAAAGCCTTAGCGGGATGATCCGACATCTCGATGACCTCAGTGGTAGGCACGATATCGAACGTCGAAAGGGGACAATTCTCGCGTTCGAGAATCGCCTCAATCTGATCCTTCGCACCAAACAATACGATACGACTATCCTCACCGATGGCTGCTGCGGCCGCAATCGCGCCCATTACAGCTGCCTCGGGAGCAAAGTCGCCACCCATTGCATCAATACCTATTTTATACATAATGTATCGATTTTTCGGTTAGCAAAAAAAGCCCCGCACCGTTAAGGTGTGAGGCAAGAAAATTGTGGAGGTCTATTCCTCAGCCTTCTTCTCGATGGCCAGCTTGCCGCGATAGAAACCGCACTCGGGGCAAACGCGGTGGTAGAGAGTAACCGCGCCGCAGTTCGAGCATACAGCAACAGTAGGAGCAACCGCCTTGTAGTGGGTTCTTCTCTTGTCTCGTCTGGTCGACGATACTTTGTGTTTAGGATGTGCCATTTGTCTATAAATTTATAAAGTTTAACTTTCTCTCCATCTCTTACTTACTAAAAGGTAGATCGTTCGTGTTTGAACTCTTCGCTTCTACTCCGCGCGAGAGCCGACCTCCACGAACCCCCTTGCCCGTTAGTTTTTCTCCATCTCCGCTTTCAGCGCTGCCAACTTGGCCCACTGTTCGCGGTTAGCCTCATCGAGCTCCTCGTCGCGCTCTGCCTCCTCGGCCATCTGCTCGAACTCCTCCTCGCTGACCGTCGTGAAACGTGCCAACATCTCGGGGTTGCAGTCGCCCTCGGCGTGAACACGGCTGTAAGGCAGGCTGAGCACGATGCTGTCGTAGATGTAACGACCGAGCTCCACTTCGCCCTCGCTCGGATTAAGCCAGAGAACCTCGCCATCGAATTCGATCTCATCCTCCGAGAACTTCACGAGGACTTGATCTTCAAATTCGATCGGCAAAATGCAGTCATCGAGGCAGCGATCGCACTCAACGGTCACTTCACCTCGGATCTGAACATCAAGAGTCAGCATAGACGCTGCCTTGGTTACTTCGATCGAAACCTTGGCTGCACCGTGCTTCACCTCCGTACTCTCAAATGCCTGGAACAGAGCGTCATCGACCTCGAAATCGAACTGATGGACGCCAATTTTCAGGCCCTTGAAGGGCACAATATATCGCTTCAAAATCTCCATTTTGACTGCAAATAGGCTACAAAGGTACACATTTACACGTAAATAGCAAAATTTTTGACATTTAGTTTGTAAATTTGTAGCGCTAAACCAATTTTGTCTATGGCCGGAACAGCAACATATTCGATTACTCTCACCACCAATTTCGACGAGTGGGAGCGATACAATCTCTTTATGATGGGCTCGTGTCGCTCCGACGACGGTAGCGACAGCGGCTTCATTCACCTCATCTCGCGCGGCACCACAAACGGCAACACATTCACACCCTCGCCCGCCGCACGCCGACATCTGCAACTCGACACGCCGGTCTGTGACGCCTTTGACCTATATATATATATTGTAGCAAACACCCTGCCCGCCTCGCGCATCATCAGTCAGTGTCCGCCCTTCGAGGTGCAGGTCACAATCACCACCGACGGTCGCGAGGTCTACGTCAACACTCACGCCGTAAACCAATGGGGCGGCGCGACGATCTTTATCGAATATCCGAAGAGGTAAGATTCTTTAATTCAAGATTCACCCGCCATATGGGCGGGTTTTGATTTTTTATTGTGCTACCGAGTGCGCTTTCCTTTATATTGAAAATAAAAAACCGCGCCCGATGGACGCGGCTCATATCGAATCGCCTATCAAATCGGCACGTGCCACGTTAGGCTCGCAACACGTTCGTTTTCAATAGTATAAATTAGACAATCGTCCCACAAACTGCCATCTTCTTGGCGCATAAAGATATATCCACACCCGCGCTCCTCAAAATAACGATGTTCGAATTTCGCGCCAACCTCAATCTCCGCGTGCGCCATTCCAACCTCGATCGGCAAACCACCGATCGACATCACCGCACCCGAACGCCACGTACCAAAATCCCACACGCGCCCGTCCAAAAGCGTGAACGACATTGAATCATATTCGACCAACTCCACCTCTCCGCACAGAGCCTCGTCGTCGGTAAATCGCACCACTCGTTGTGGCTCGCCAAACAGCTCCGCAACGCTCGCGCTATCGGCTCGATCTCCAATGCTAATATATTTATTATCAGCTGAATATAGACAAACACCTTCGGGCGACTGCACCGCCGAACTACACAACGTCGCAAACGCCGCCACTACCGAAATCAACAACGCCCTCAACATATCCTAATTTATTAGGGAAATTGTGAATCGTGAATCGTGAATTGTGAATCGTGAATCGTGAATTGTGAATCGTGAATCCTACTTCACGCCACACTCCTGCTCGAAGAAGCTCCACAGATTATCGTTGTAGGGCACAGCCGCAACAACGCGCAGAGGCTCCTTACGCACGGGGTGGATCAGCTCGATCACGCGCGAATGTAGCGAGATGCCGCCATCGCGATTCGAGCGCGGAGCACCATACTTCAAATCGCCACGGATCGGGCAACCAATCTTAGAGAGCTGCGTGCGGATCTGGTGATGACGACCCGTAAGCAGGTCAACCTCAATAAGATGATAATTAGTACTGCCTGCCAGCGCACGATACTTCAATCGTGCCAGCTTGGCGTCGCCACGCGGCGAATTGTAGGCATGCGAACGGTTGTTCTTGCCATCGCGGCTGATGTAGTGCACCAACTCGCCCTCCTCTGGAACGGGCATCTTCTCGGTGATCGCCCAATAGGTCTTGCGCACCTCGCCGCGGCGGATCATCTCGTTCAGGCGCACCAACGCCTTGCTCGTCTTGGCAAAGAGCACCGCGCCACTCACGGGGCGGTCGATGCGATGCACCACGCCCAGAAAAACGTCACCCGGTTTACGGTCGCGCTGCTTGATGAAGGCCTTGATCTGATCCTCCAACGCGCTCTCGCCCGACGGGTCGGGCTGCACCAAATCTCCACAATGTTTATTGACCACCAGCAGGTGGTTATCCTCGTAAATAATGTCTTCTACTGCAAACATAACTCGTTATAATTCAAATGTAAAGGGCAACAAATCCTTGGTCGAATCGACCGCCGTAGCCGACCCTGCACCACTCATTATGACGCGGATCGGACGTCCCTGACGCTTCTCGACATCGACCAGCACCTGACGACAAATACCGCACGGATAGCACTCGCGCTCCGACGGATCCGACGCGATCGCCAACTTCAAGATACGATCGTCGGGCGACATCGCCTGATGGTGGAAGAGCAGGTTGCGCTCGGCACAGATACCCGCAGGATAGACCTCACTCTCCTGATTGCTACCTATCACCACGCGGCCGCTTTCGAGCAGAGCCGCCGCACCAACGTGGAAATTCGAATAGGGTGCGTGAGCCGTCGTACAAGCCAATTCGGCCTGCTCGACAAGTCGCTGCTCGTCCTCGGGCATCTCGGATACCGAGGCGTAGCGATCGAATCGAAAAGTAAAGTCGGTCTTCATAACTTGGTTTAGTTCAGTCGGTTAAACATTTGTTTGGCCACACCGAGCAACATACGCAACCCCACTTCGGGTCGCACCATATTGCCTCCGCGCGCCATTACCCAAACCAAAGGTATGAAAAAATTTCCGAACTGCCAAAAAATCAAGCCTTTCAGCACAAACCAACACCCCCAAAGAGCCTTTATCCCCGAAAGCACAACACCCCGCCATTGCGGACGGGGTGCGGTATGCTTAGCGGAACTTTTTGGCGAATCAGGCTCCTACTCCTCCTTAAAGAGGTCGATCTCGCCACGTTCGGCGGCGCGGAACACGCGAGCAAGCTCGGCAACAACGGGCGACACCAACTCCACAACATCGGCAATCGCGCGATTCTCGCCCTGACCCTTGATTCGATAGAGCATCACCGCATAAAGCGCACGGAAACAGAGCTCCACGTCGCTCGCCTCGTGTTTCGAAAAGAGCGCACGCAGGCGCGGCAGCTCGGGTGCAAGCATCGCATAGCGGCGGCGATACTCCTCACCAATGGGCAGCTGCATCAGTTGCAGGTGCATATTCTGCAAGTCAGCAATCAGGTGCAGCGTATGGTTCAGATGACCCTGCTCCTCCTTGCCCTCCTCGCGCAGCAGATTGCACAACTCCATATACCACAGAAAGATAGCCTGCTGTTGTTCGGGCGCGACCTCGCGCTTGGCAACCAGCGTTGACCAGATAGCCTCGGGGCTGAATTGAAGTGCGCGGAGCAGATCCTCGAGCTGCCACAAATAGAGAATATATTCGGCGATATTGTCGCGACGGCGACTCTGTGCTATATCCATAATCTTCGGTATTTATATTTCTGCAAAAATAACGAAAATTTCTGAACTCATCGCGTCGTGCGGTCCGTTTTTTGGTTATGCAGAATTTTCACATTACCTTTGCCAGACATCTTCTTCGTCGAAATGAAAAGCATCGCATTCATACACCGCAGTCCATTCCCCAATGGCGGCGCCGAAAAGGTAACCATCGACCTCGCATCGTGGCTTATCGAGCGCGGTTGGCGCATCTACGTCATCGTCAAGACCATCGACGAGCGCCTGCCCGAGTGGATCAAAAATAGCGATCGTATTTCGATTATCCCTTACAACAGTCTGTCGCACAAACAGCTCGCCCGATTCATCGTCGAGTTAAGCCACCTGCACCGATTCGACGCTATTGCGATTCAGGGATTGTGGTTGCGCCGTATCGACATCATTCGCGAACAGCAATCGGCACCGATCATCTACTGCAATCACGGAGTGCCTTTATGGCAGGCAATCAAAAAGATACGCCTGTGCGGTCTGGTGCGTTCGCGCACTGCCAAATTACCCATTCTAGGACACGCGATCGGCTGGTTGAGCTACCGCGCGAGCGACTTTTTCCGCTATCGCACGATCAATATCTACAAGATGATCTACAAGAATTGCGACGTGATGACACAACTGTGCGATGCCTATACTCACGCAATGGCTAAAGTCTTGGAAGTTTCCGACGATAACCACCTCGTGACGATGTACAACGCTCAGCCGCCCGCACCAATCGACTACACTACCGAGAAGCGCCGCGAGGTGATCTACGTTGGACGATTGTCGTACGAGGACAAACGTGTCGATCGCCTACTCGATATCTGGCATCGCGTCGAGCGTCGTTTCCCCGATTGGCGTCTGCGCATTGTGGGCGAGGGTCGCGAACGTGCAAATCTCGAGGCTCAAGCCTCACGCTTGAAGTTGAAACGAGTTGAGTTCTGTGGCGCAACAGCCTCACCTTACGAATATTACAACACCGCATCGATTCTGTGTCTGACCTCGACCTTCGAGGGTTGGGGCTTGGTGCTGACCGAGTCGCAGCAGGCGGGCGTGGTGCCGATAGCGTTTGCCTGCTCGGAGGGCGTGGCCGAGATTTTGTCGCCATCGTGGGAGAATGGTGTGTTGATCGAACCGTTCGATATCGATGCCTACGCTGCGGCACTCGCACGATTGATGAGCGAAGACGAACTGCGCAAACAGATCGCCGTCAACTGCCGCGAGGCGGTCAAGCGTTACGATCTCGAGCACGTTGGCCGCAGTTGGGAGGAGCTAATTGCCAGCTTGAAAAAGTGATAAAATCGGTATATTCTGCATAAAATCGGGGAGTTGCACAAAAAAGTTGCCGAAAAATTTGCGGAAA
>JAFNVH010000040.1 GCA_017379895.1 Rikenellaceae bacterium
AAGGCTCACATCTTCAACGAGATGCTCGAGAAGAAGGTTAAGGAGCTCGGTTTGAAGGTTAAGTCGCGTCCGGTTGAGATCGGTTACGAGGTTCGTTGCCAGACTCCTATCGCATACGACTTGGTATATTGCTCGCAGTTGGGTATGGGTGTTTACAAGCTGTTCAGCGAGGGTAAGACTGGCTGTATGGTATATGTAAGCACCGATGGTATGGTTTCGCCTCTCTACTTGAAGGATCTGCAGGATCCCACCACCGGTAAGATTCCTCCCCGTCTGGTTAACATCGAGTCGGACAAGTTCAAGCAGGTTGTTGACTATCTGTTGAACTACGTGACCGAGGAGGATTACGAGGCTGCTAAGCAGTACGTAGCTAACCCCGAGGAGTACGACTTCCGCAAGATTCTGAACTGGTAATCCGATTGCCGATCAGATATGACAACGGCCACTCTCGAATGAGGGTGGCCGTTATTTTTTTATTTGTTGTAAGTACGATCAAAAGGGTTATTCATCGTCATCCGAATCGCTGTCAGCGATATCTTCAGCGCCCTTAATCTCGTCCTCGTCGTAGTAGTCGCTGTCGTTATCGTCATCTACATTCTCGTCGATCTTAACGTCGATTTTTACCAAATAACTGATCTCTTCTGTTTCAAAAGGCACAGCGTAGAAAAAGTCGCCCTGGGGCTTGTCTATGCGCATCATTACGTCGGTAAAACCGAGAGGATATTTCTTTTTCAGTTCTTCCTGCAATTCGATTGAGAGGTTGTGGAAGCTTGTTACAATACGTTTTTTGGTTTGAATAACTTTTGCCATATAATTAATTCACGCTTAATTCACGAAATTTTCCACAATTATACGCAAAAAATGAATACCACAAACGGTCAGAATATTTTTTTATTTGAAAATATTTACTTGGTGCTCTTTTTTTGTGATTTTGGGTACGAAATGTGGGCGGTCTATGGCTTATTTGCGACAAAAATCGTAACTTTGTTATCTAATTATCCACTGTCCGATGAAGCAAAAGATCGAAGAGTTGCGCCGTTGGCTCAACTATCACAACCGAAAATATTATATCGACAATGCGCCCGAGGTGAGCGATTATGAGTTCGATCAGCGTATGCACGAGTTGCAACGCCTCGAAGCCGAGCACCCCGAATATGACGATCCCAATTCACCGTCGCGCCGTGTGGGTAGTGATCTTACGACCGAATTCCGTACGGTTGAGCACCGCTATCCGATGCTGTCGTTGGGTAATACCTATTCGATTGAGGAGCTTCACGAATTTTTCGATCGTGTCGAGCGCGAGGTGGGCAAGGTTGAGTATGTATGCGAATTGAAATTCGATGGTACGGCAATCTCGCTGACGTACCATAATGGCCGCCTGACACGAGCCGTAACACGCGGTGATGGACGTTCGGGAGATGACGTGACGACAAACGTGCGTACGATTCGCACTATACCGCTGGAACTGACGGGCGAAAATGTTGCTCCGTTGTTTGAGATTCGTGGAGAGATCTTTATGCCCTACGCCTCATTCGATCGTCTCAATGCTGAGCGCGAGCAGGCGGGCGACCAACTATTTGCCAATCCGCGCAATGCAGCAGCAGGAACACTCAAACAGCAGAATTCGGCTGTGGTAGCTCATCGTGGACTGGATTGTACGCTCTACCAGATGGTGGGCGAGGGCGTCACGGCACATTCGCATTGGGAGTCGTTGGAGATGGCGCGAGCGTGGGGTTTCAAGATCTCGCGCGAGGCTTGTGTATGTCACTCGGCAGCAGAGGTCGATGAGTTCATAGCCTACTGGGATGAGGCGCGCCATAAGTTGCCTTTCCCAACCGACGGTGTGGTGATCAAGGTGAACGACTATCAGGCGCAACAGCAGTTGGGTTTCACATCGAAGGTGCCTCGCTGGGCTGTGGCATATAAATTTAAGGCAGAACAGGCGCTGACGCGACTGGAGAGTGTTGCGTTTCAGGTGGGCCGTACTGGTGCAATCACGCCGGTGGCAAATCTCTCGCCCGTACTGTTGGCTGGTACAACGGTCAAGCGCGCTACGTTGCACAATGCCGAGCAGATAGCTCAACTCGATATCCGGCTTGGCGATATGGTCTATGTCGAGAAGGGTGGCGAGATTATTCCGAAGATTACGGGCATCGAACTGTCGGAGCGAAAGTCCGATAGCGAGCCGTTCCAATATATCACTCATTGTCCTGAATGTGGCACCGAATTGACGCGCTACGAGGGCGAGGCGAAGCACTATTGCCCCAACCAGAGCCATTGCCCGCCGCAGATAGTTGGTCGCATAATCCACTTCATACGTCGCAAGGCGATGGACATCGATGGTCTGGGCGACGAGACAGTCGAATTGTTGTATGAGAACGGTTTGGTGCGTGATGTTGCCGACCTGTATGATCTGCGTGCGCCGCAGCTCGCTGTTCTGCCGCGTTTGGGCGAGAAATCGGCCGAGAATATCATCAAGAGTATCAAGCGGTCGAAGTCGGTGCCTTTCGCGCGCGTATTGTTTGCGTTGGGTATTCGCTTCGTGGGCGAAACAACGGCTAAATATCTTGCGGCGCACTTTGGGACGCTTGACGCGATAATGAACGCTACGGTTGAGCAACTGATCGAGGCCGAGGAGGTGGGCGATAAGATCGCACGAAGTATCGCAGAGTTCTTTGCCGATGATGCCAACCGAACCATTATCGAGCGCCTACGAGTGGCAGGAGTGCAATTTGAGGCTGAGGCGCGAGAGTTACATTCCGATCTGCTGGCTGGTAAAAATGTAGTTATTTCGGGTAAATTCCTCCGTCATAGTCGCGACGAGTTGAAGGAGTTGATTGAGCTGCACGGCGGTAAGAATCTGGCGGCTGTGTCGGCCAATGTCGATTATCTGGTTGCAGGCGAGAATATGGGTCCTGCGAAGTTGCAGAAAGCGACTAAGCTCGGCATTAAGATGCTCACGGAGGAGGAGTTTGAGGCGTTGATCGCTTCGGCACCCGCACCTGCGAAAGCGGAGCAAGCGGCACAACCAACACCTGAGCCTGCACACACGCAATCGGCAATGCCCATTCAAGGTGAGCTGTTTTAGGAGAATAGAGTAGCGAGCGCACAATTTTCGTTGTGGTGGCACGTTACACATATATATAATTTAGGAAAAAGAGATGAAACGAATTTTGATTCTGCTGTTGGTATTGCTGCCCATTGCTACGATGGCGCAGCGAGTGCCCGATAATGAGGCGATTTTGGCGCGCACGATCGACCGATCGACGCCGTATTACTATCCACGCCTGATGGAGCGATATATCCACGGCGATACGACGCTGACGCTTGACGAGTACCACTATCTCTATTATGGCTTTGCTTTTGCGGACAATTACCGTCCGTTGGAGAACGATCCCGCACGAATCGATGTGTTGGAGGTCTTTGTAGCGACCGAGACACCCGACTCGACGCAATTGTTGCGTGTGGTGGAGTCGGCTGAGCGATTGATGCACAGTGATCCGTTTTCGCCCCAGAATCTTAATATCCTGACCTTCGCTTATGGCAAGTTGGGTAATCGACATATGGAGCGAGTGTGCTACGACCGTTTCACGAAGGTGATGCAGACGATCGAGGCATCGGGTACGGGTCGCCGCGAGGATTCGCCGTGGCACGTGCTGACGTTCCAGCACGCGGCCGATTTTACGGCGTGGCGTGGTGGCGAGATCAACAACCGTCAGGTACGTAGTCGTTCGGTCGAGTATATCCAGCTGAGAGTAAAAGATGCCGACGGTAATCGTGGTTATTTCTTCGATTTCAGCCGCGTCTACCTCAAACGCCCCGAGGTCGAAAAGCCGAAGGAGGAACGTAAGTGGAAGCTGAACGATATGCCGCTTAACTAAGCGCATTGACGGTCGCAGTGCCACATAACGAGCGACCGCGACGAGAGGCTAAATCGATTTTAGAGTACGAAAAATTTTGAAGTTAGCATTGTTTTTTGTTACTTTGTGCCGTCAATTTGGTAATTTCTTCCGAACTTTTGGCTGAAATGGCGGCAAATTTGATTGTGCAAGGCCCTATACAAATTGACGAAGTTTAACTCAAAGATTAAAGATAAACACTATGGCTTGTAATCTATTGAAAGGCAAGAAAGGTATTATTTTTGGTGCGCTGAATGAGGATTCGATCGCTTGGAAAGTAGCCGAGCGCGCAGTCGAGGAGGGAGCACAGATCGTGCTGACCAACACGCCGATTTCGATCCGTATGGGTACGATCAACCAGTTGGCTGAGAAGTGCAATGCTCCTGTGATCCCTGCTGACGCTACGTCGGTCGAGGATTTGGAGCAGCTGATTGATGGCGCAATGGAGCACTTTGGCGGTTCGTTCGACTTCATTCTGCACTCGGTCGGTATGTCGCCCAATGTTCGCAAGGGTCGCACGTATGACGATCTCGACTATGGTTTCTTGGCTAAGACTCTCGATATTTCGGCTCTGTCGTTCCACAAGGTGATTCAGGTAGCGCACAAGAAGGACGCTCTGAACGAGTGGGGCTCGATCGTGGCACTGACCTATATCGCTGCTCAGCGCACTTGTTGCAGCTATAACGATATGGCTGATGCTAAGGCACTTTTGGAGTCGATCGCACGTAGCTTTGGCTATATCTATGGCGTTGAGAAGCACGTTCGTATCAATACTGTTTCGCAGTCGCCCACGCCCACAACGGCAGGTAAGGGTGTTGCAGGTCTTGAATCGTTGTTGGACTATGGCGAGCAGATGTCACCGCTGGGCAATGCCTCAGCAAACGATTGCGCCGACTATGTGCTGACGCTGTTCTCGGACTTCACTCGCAAGGTTACGATGCAGAACCTGTATCACGATGGCGGATTCTCGTCGATGGGTATGAGCCGCAACATAATGGAAACCTTTATCAAGGGTCTGAACGCCGAGAAGTAACCACTATCACATATCTATATTAATTAAGGTCGCCTCATACGGGGCGACCTTTTTTGTGGAAAATTAACGATAAACGATAAATTTTTAACGAAAATGTTTGCAGATTTAAAAATAGTCATTACTTTTGCATATCGAAAAACGATAAGTAATTAATGAAAAACTATTAAAAATAATCTAAAAACATTAAAACTATGAAAATCTCGAAATCTACCCAGCGACGCGTGATCGCTCTGTTTGTTTTGGTATGCATCTTGTTTGTGCCTCTGACGGTTGTTACGGTATTGCAGACCGTAGTAGATGAGGATTGGCGTACGACCGAAAATGTTACGGTGATTGGCAAGTTGGACGTTTCGCGTCCGAGCTATATGTTGGGTGAAGGCGAACAGAATTTTTATACTCCGATCGAACTTCGTGCTGCAACTGCCGATGAGCCTGCGTTGATGGCCGAGCCACTGCAATATTTGATCTATGCCACCGATGGTGATTACGATATTGACACTTCGCTCAGTAATGTCCGTCAGACGATGTTGTATATTTCGATGGTAGCCTCGCTTATCTTGACCGTATTAGTCATATTGGTTATTTATCAGGTTATTCGCGGTTTCCGAACGGGAGAGTTCTTTACTCGTGCTTCGGTCGTGATGGTGCGTGTGATGGCTGGTGTATTCTTCGTGGGCAGTCTTATCTGGAATAACCTTGTAGCTATGGAGGAACACGTGGCAAGCGATCTTTGTGGCGAGTTGCTTCCCGAAGGTCTGGGTGGAGCCTATGTGCTGCAATCCGATTCGATATTAATTCCTTTGGTGATATTGATCGTTGCCGAACTGATGAGTATTGCCCATCGATTGAACGAGGAGGAGAGTGCAACTTTGTAAACGGGAGTAGCTATGATCATTACCAATTTAGATGTGATGCTTGCGCGACGCAAGATGTCGTTGCAGGAGCTGTCGGAGCGAATTGATATTTCGGTTGTCAATCTCTCGAAACTCAAAACGGGTAAGGTGCGTGCGATACGCTTTTCGACGCTCGATGCTATTTGCCGCGCGCTCGATTGCCAGACGGGCGATATTCTCGAATTCCGCCCCGATCAACCCGAGCCGAAAGAGTAAACGTATTAAAAAAGGTCGCCCCTCGGAGGCGACCTTTTTTATTTTCTGCAAACCTTATGCAGCAAGATAAGCGGGATTTTGCGAATGGGGCGCAGGGCAACCCAACCGAGTGCCAACCAGCGATGAAGAGTCGATATATGCACGCACCCAAGCAGGCGGTTGCGGTCGATTGATTCAGTGCCTACGTAGTTGCCGTCGCCCATTAATGTCACGCGATCCTCGCCCTCGAAGTCTATCAAGCGATGAATGAGGTAATGTCCATCATCTGTCTGAGCGAAAAGCACATTACCACGACGTATATCCTCCTCGCGCAGTGGCTCGATACGCACCGTCGCACCGCTGCGGAAGAAGGGTAGCATACTCTGCCCTTGCACGCGAATCAATACCGAATGATTCTCGTTCAGTTCCTC
Organism: Rikenellaceae bacterium; assembly: GCA_017379895.1. Taxonomy (GTDB): domain Bacteria; phylum Bacteroidota; class Bacteroidia; order Bacteroidales; family Rikenellaceae; genus Alistipes. Next base: position 6,452 of record JAFNVH010000040.1, read on the forward strand.
GTGCGCAGCTCCGAAAAGTATGTTATTGGCGATGGTTTGCATAGTTCTACTTGCCGAATATTGTCGAATAAGATAGTTGTGCCGCCTCGGCATTGGGCAGACACTCCAAGTGATAGACGGGTACAGTCGAGATCAGTTGCGACAGTGTTTCGCAAATGGCGTCTTGCAACTCCTCGTCATAGGCAAACGAGGGCGGGCACGACGGCAATAGTGCACCAAGAGCCTCCAATGCCGACAGACGGCGCATACGATTGTGTGGCGCCTGTGACAGTCGCACGATAGCGGCAATCGGGTATTGCAGGTTACGATAGCAGGGCGTCTTGCCACTCCACGGCGAGCCATAAGCTACGGCCGACGAACGAATGATCGGGCTGTCGTCGTTGAGCAGGTGTGCCCCTTCGATATTCTCGCGCCACAGACGCGTGTGGGTACTCTTGCCCGTTCCCGATTCGCCCAGAAAGAGCACAGCGCGATCCTTGCAAACGATAGTCGAGGTATGGACGGGGATTGCGCCATTGGGCACGGCGATCAAACCGAATGCTACCCACAATCCAAATCGCCACAACGACGCATCGGGAACTCCGCCAAGACCTGCATTACTCTCGATAATTGACGAGCCGAAGGCGTGTCGCAGCACAATCGGGTGGCAACCCTCCTCGTGCGGGAACATACCGAACCAACGTGCCTTCTCGTCGCGTGCCAAAACGCAATCGCACTCGTGCTCCTCGAAATCGAAGCGATCGATTAGCGTGTGACCAACTATGCCTTCTGCGCTCCACCAATCGGTCGGAAGATCTACCTCCGCGTCGATAGTCAGTTTCGGTGTGCCCTCCAACTGCGTTGCAAAGGGCCGAAAACCTTTCAACCCGACATCGACGGGCGAGGCTGCGGCGCCAATCACGCGCAGCGATATTTCGCCTATTTGAAAATCGTATTGTGTTCTCATCGTGTTAAATCTCAATTATTCGGTCGCAATATTCGAGCGAGGTCGAGCGGTGTGCGATGACAACAATAGTCAGTGCACTATGCTCGCGCGAGAGCTGCTCGATGGCGAGGTTGATCTCCTGCTCGGTGCGACTGTCGAGCGATGAAGTTGCCTCGTCAAAGAAGAGTACATCGGCTTGCTTGTAGAGTGCGCGGGCAATTCCGATTCGCTGACGCTGACCGCCCGACAGACGACTACCGCACTCGCCAATGGGGGTATCTACACCCTGTGGCAGCGACTCGACAAACTCCTCCAAACGGGCGCGACGAATCACATCGGTCAGACGCTCGTGGTCAATCTTGTCGGTATCAACGCCGAGAGCGATGTTGCTCGCAATGGTGCTATCCTCGATATATACGCTCTGCGACACGTATCCAATGCTTGTCTGCCAGCGACGAGCAAGCGTGCGGTCGAGTCGTTGTCCGTCGATCGTGATCTCGCCCTCGGTCGGTGAGAGGAATCCGAGCAACAGATTGAAAAGCGTAGTTTTGCCTGCACCCGATGTGCCTCTAATGCCGATCTTCTCGCCCTTGCGGATTGTCAGGTCGATGTTGCACAGTGTCCACTGATCGGCATCGGCATCATCGAAACGGAAACCAAGCCCACGAACCTCAATTGCCGAGTTAAACTCGATGCGTTCGATCGACTTGTCGCTTTCGAGCGAGTCGCACTCTTGCAATCCCTCGCGTACAATTTCAATGCAATAGTAGTTGTAGCGTATCTGCCACCATTGTGCCATAATCGCGCGCACGGTGGGCAAAATACGAATTGCCGCAACGGCAAATATTCCGAAAATAAGCGATGTGTCGGGTTGCGAGGTAGCTGTACTCAACATAATCAGTACGACCATAGCCAGCGCCACACTCATCTCAGTGATAATCGAGGGCATTGCTCCGATAACATCAGTTCGTGTTTTGATCCCAGCGATTGTGTCGAGACTCTGCTCGAAACGGTGCTGCATCATCGGAAATGCATTGCTAATCTCGATGTCGGTGTAACCTCGGAATGTTTCGATCACAGCGCGCGCTTGTTGGCGTCGAGCCTCGTTTTCGAGTTGTCCATAATCGCGCAACTTGCCACGCAGCAATACTATATATACCCACGATAGCGGAATGAATGCAACTACGGCCAGCAGCGCTATCAATGCGTTGTACCACATCAGTGCGCCGAGCAACAAACCGAGCAATAGCACCTCACTGATTATCGAGATCGTGGGAGAGATTACACCCATCACCAGGTTGTAGCAGATGAAGTTGACGTTGCGCGACAAGGTTGACGTATTTTGTCGTTTGATGAAAGCTAATCCTCGATCGTGATAGTTGCGGAAAATCTTGACCGAGAAATGTTTGTAGAGCTGTACTATGTATTGACGCTGTACGCGTTGCATCAACAGATTAAATCCCTGTTTCAGTGCAATGATTGCAATTACTGCCGCACACGTTGCGATAATAAATTGCTGATCGGACGAAAATCCGCCCCATTCGTAAAGCGATGCGAGAATCGGATTCGAGTGGATCTGCTGTGCATCGAGCACCATCAGTAGTATGGGGAGCAACACTGCCAGACCTGCAAAATTGAGCAGAGCGCGTACCAATGCCGATGCAACGACACCGCATGTTGCGGCTCGAAACTTATTGGGTATGATCTTGATCAGCCTTTTCATAATCGACAAAGTTACGAGTTTGTGCGCAAAGCACCCTTTGATTCTTGGTTTAATTATTGATCGCAACGACCTCGCCCAGTGCGATATACCAGATATAGCCCTCGATATTCGTGTAGCCCATCTGGCTGAGCAATTCGCAGTAGTGGCTAATCTGCCGGGTGTATGATGCTTTTTGCTCCATACCAAACTTATAGTCGACTACAATCGTGCGCTCGCTACTGATCATCACGCGGTCAGGGCGATACATCGCGCCATCGGGAACGATAATGCTGTTTTCGTTGCGCACTTCGCTCCACGAACCGTCGAACCACTCAGCTATCTGCGGGTTGTTCATTGCTTCGGCAATCATCGTGCGCAGATTGTCGCACTCGGTGTCAGACATCATCGAATTGTTCTGCATATTGTCGATTGCTGCGTGGATATCTTCGACCGACGTAGCCTGCTCAAATACCTTATGCATTGCTACTCCGAAATTGCGTGGTGTGAGGTGTACCTCGCCGTCCTGCTCGAAATAGCGCTGCATCGGCAGGCGCAGACGCAGCTGCGACGATGTGTCGCGCGTGGGGTAGTCGTCGAGAATAATGCGTTCGGTAGTTGTCGAGTTGTGTTTCTTGCGCGAAGGCTCGGGCGAGGCAAACTCTCCGAACTCTACAATCTGACTGTCTTCGATGTCGCTCACTCGACCAACGAGCGGGGCGCTTGCCTCGTCGCTCTTGGCTGCGAGTTGCGCCCTATCGCCATCAATCTCGATAACCGAGTTGATCAGCGCTCCGACGGTTGTCGAGGCGCACGATGCGGGATACATTATGTGTAGCTGCTCCTCGGCGCGTGTTAGGGAAACGTATAGCAGATTGATACTGTCGATATGTGAACTCACTCGCTCGCGATAGTAGTCGATTGAGAAGTCCGAATTGGCAATATCGCCCTTGAACTTCAACGGAATACGACCTAAACCCTCGAAGTCGGAGTTGTCGCTGTCGGCCCAAATTGGCGAATTTGACATCGGATCCATCTTCCAACTGCAATAGGGTAGTATTATCACTTTGCGTTCAAGACCTTTCGACTTGTGAATGGTCGAGATCTCGATCGCCTGCTTGTTCTCTTGTGCCGAAAGAGCTGTTTTGTGTCCCTTCTCGTCCCACCAGCGCAGGAACAGCGGGATGTCGGCAATGCGATTGGTGCAGAAGGCTACAATCATCTCGTGTAGAGCCTGAATGTAGGCCACCGCTTCTGGTATTTGGTTCAAACCGTAGCGCATTACGATCTGCTCAAAAGCTTCTTCGGGCGAACTCGAACGCATACGCGCGAAGAACTCCTGCTCCTCGTCATTCATTTCAGCATCGAAGGCTCGATCGTTGCCACGCTCCGCCAAATATTTATTTATGGTGAGTCGACCAAGGTCGTCTTTGGGATTAATCGCCAGACGCATACAAGCAATGACGAAACCCGTGACGGGATCGTAACTAACTGTCAGTGCGTCCTGCGTGATGACGTCGAAACGGAAACGCGCCTCGCTACTGCCCGTATAGTCGAGCAGGCGTGTGGCAATACGTTTGCCATCCTTTTTGTCGCGCGTGAGGACCATAATGTCGCTCGGGCGATATCCCGCCGACAGCACTCGCTCGATACACTCAATGATAGGAGGCTCAATCTCATCACCTTTGGAGTTATTCACGCCGTAGCGCGTAATCGAGATGTAGCCCTCGTTTTGACTCGAACGCATCGGTTTCTGGCTGTGGCCACGATAGGCATCGGGCAAAAGTGCACCGAGTTCGTCGCTCACAGCTGTTGTGAGAGCGCCATTGCTTACGCCAGTGGTCAGCAGCGTTTTCAGGTTGTCGCTATCGTGCTCCACGACGCGACCCATCATCGCATTATTGAACTGCACGATGAGTGGCAGGCTTCGACGATTCTCGATCAAACTGCGCTGCTCGATATTGCCGTGCTCCAAATCCTCGGCAACGTGGCGAGCCAAAATCTGCCAATCGCCACCGCGCCAACGATAGATCGACTGCTTGACATCACCCACGATCAATACGGGCGTACGCTCCGATTGAGCAAGCGAGTTTTGGAGCAGGGGTAGAAAATTGCGCCACTCCTTGCGCGATGTGTCCTGGAACTCATCGATCATAAAGTGCTCGTAACGATTGCCGACCTTTTCGTAGATAAACGGTGCATCGTTTGACTCGATAAACTCCGAGAGTATGTTCTTGGTCTGCGCGAGCAACACCATTCCCTCCTCCTCACAACTTGACGCAACCTTCGAATAGAGGTCGGTCAGCAGTGCATAGCTGCGATATGTTTCGCGGAAGAGGCGGGTGGAGTTGTAGCGTCGGACGTTTTTGTCGTATATTACACAAAGCTCAGCCAACAGTGGTTGCAGCTCAGGTACTATATCCTCGATATCGTTGCGGCGTTTGGAGGTTTTGGTGGCCCAGATTGTCGGATCGACAGCGGCCTTGCGAGCCGTAGCTGTCGGCTCAATAAATCCGTTAGCTGCTGCATTGAAATAGTTTGCAAATGAGCTGGACTGCCCCTTAAAGTCCGAGGCTATCAATCCGCGTGAAGCCATTAACTCTTGCGCACGACGTGCCGTTGCGATCATCTGTTGCTCGATGGCATGGTTGCGAGCCGTAGCCTCCTTCATTCGTCGATCCAATTCCTCCTTGGTGACTGCAACAGACATCTCCTCGCCGGCCTCTTTGAATAACTCATTTCCCAGGCGGCTGATGCTGTCGCGCACGTCCCATTTGGCGTTCTCGTCGATGCGCTCGCGGGCAAATCCGATCAGCCAACGGCGCAACTCCTCGTCCGACGAAATACTCTCGATGAGTTGGTCGATACTGCGATCGAGTACCGTATCGGTTTCGATCTCGATATTGTAGTTCAGATCGAGATTGAGCTCTTTCAAAAAGGCGCGAATGATTCGCTGGAAGAATTTGTCGATTGTCAACACCGTGAAACGGCTGTAATCGTGCAGAATGAACGATTGCGCCTCGGCGGCACGATCGCGTATATCGCGGGCATCTAATTGCGGAAAATCGCGCAACAGGTCACTCAAATATGGAGTCTGCTCGCCACGTGCCAATGCATTGATCTCGCCGAGGATACGTGATTTCATCTCCTCGGTCGCTTTATTGGTAAACGTGACGGCAAGGATATGGCGGTAGAACCACGGGCGTTCGATGACGTCCGATACATATTTGTATGCTAATTGATAGGTTTTACCTGCACCAGCACTTGCAGTTAAGATTCGAGCTTTTCCCATTTGTCTTTAAAAATTGATCGAAGATAACAATTTTCTTTGGGTTGTGACGCATTTTCGCAAAAAAAGTTTGTAACTTGCCGATGTTTTGAAACGAAAATTTATACGACTATGAAAAAGATGATGCTTTTGGTGGCCGCACTTATGATGGCCGTTGTTGCTAATGCACAGAAAGAAACACGTCGCGAGTGGCTCGGAAACTTCTCGTCGATTTCGCTTAATGGCGATATGAAGGTAACGCTTGTACCTATCGAGGAGGGTGGTCAGCCGATGATGATTGTGAAAGCTGAGGATAGTGAATTGAGCAAACTGAAATATACGATCAACAATAAGGGCGAACTGTCGGTGCGCGAATCGACCAACCGTAAACGTACTGTACGTACCGAGATCGAGATCCACTTCGCAACGGTCGATGCTATCGAGGTTGCGGGTAGTGATGTAGAGGTCAAGGGGTTGATTGCGGCTCCGATTTTTGATGTTACGGTGTCGAATAGCGGTTTTTTCAAGGCTGAGATTGATACTCAGGATCTGATGATCAATGCAACGGGTCAATCGACGATCGATATCGACGGTCGCGCTCGCTACTTGAAAGTTGACGATACTATGGCTAAGATCGACCTGCGTGAGTTGGAAACAATGTCAGCAGAGGTGCTGGCTACGCAACGCGGTGAGGTATCGGTATACTGCACCGAACGTCTGTCTGCTACGGCTACTCTGGGCGCTACGGTATTCTATCGTGGCAACCCCTCGATTCTGCGCGCAAACTCGAAATTGCTTGGTAGCTCGATCAATAGTATCGAATAATATCAATTGGTGACAATGGCTGAATCTCAAATGGTTGCTTTCGTCGAGGAGGTAGCGTCGGACCTCTACTCCCGATATGGACGCGAGGTGTCGCGGCTAAGGATTCTATTCCCCAGCCGTCGTGCTCAGTTGTTCTTTACCGATGCGCTCAGCCGATTGACCGATGTGCCGATATGGCAACCTCAGTTCGAGAGTATCGATCGCCTGATGACCTCGATAGCGGGGATCGAACACGGTGAGCGTGTGCGATTGATCACTGAACTCTATAACGTCTATCGCGAGTTCCATCCCGACGAGAAGTTCGATAAATTCTACTTCTGGGGCGAGATGTTGCTTAACGATTTCGATGCGATCGACAAATATCTGATCGATGCCGATGTGCTGTTTGCCAATATTTCGGACCTAAAGCAGATCGAGTCGGATTTGAGCTATATCACCGACCGCCAGTGGGAGGTAATAACGCGCTTTTGGAGTGTGCTCAATGACGACAAAGATCCGTCGTTGCACAAACAGCGCTTTTTGAAGGTTTGGCGCACGCTATGCCCTGTCTATCATCGCTTTCGCGAGCGACTCCGCGAGCTGGGAATCGGCTATGGCGGTATGATCCAGCGCGAGGCCGTCGCACGTATCGAGGCCGCAGGTTTCGAGTTGGAGGACGGCGGCGCAAACTATGTCATTGCGGGTTTCAATGCGCTCTCGAAGTGCGAGAAACGCTTGTTCGATTACCTCGCTGTCAACCGCACGACGGACTTCTATTGGGATTACGATCGCTACTATCTCGACGAGCGTCAGGAGGCGGGATTATTCCTGCGCGAAAATCTGGTGCGCTTCCCTCAAAGTACGACTTTCACGTCGCAAATTGACAATCTTTCGACACGCGATAAGCAACTTACGTCGGTGGCGACAGCCTCGAACGTACTGCAATGTAAATATGTCAATCGTCTGTTGCGCCAGATGATGGCCGATGGTGTGCCGATGGATAAGCGCACGGCGATTGTTCTCACCGACGAAAATCTGTTGCAACCGCTGCTCTACTCGATGCCCGAGGGCGTGAAGCTGAACATAACGATGGGTTTCCCCGTGCGACAGACGGTGGCTTATTCACTCGTCGAGCGATTGATCGAGTTGCAGAATCGTCGCCGCGAGAGTAGCTCGAGCGTGTGGTTCTACCATAGCGATGTGCTGGGGTTGTTGTCGCACCCATATTTGAGCAATGTGTTAGGTGTGGAGGCTGTGAGCCTTTCGCGCGAGATTGTTGATAATCAACGAGTATATATCCCACGCGAGGAGCTGGCAAAGTCGCCTCTGCTGACTCAACTCTTCGCGCCCGTTGCCGAGTGGCAACAGATGTCGGACTATCTGCTGGCGATGATTGCCGAGGCGTCACGCTCGGCTACGATGGCCGATGATGCACTGCGTCGCGAGGCTCAATATCTATCGGTGGTAGCCGAGAATATTATGCAGTTGCGCAATTCGCTCGATCAGTGCGCTGTCGAGATTACGCTTCCGATCTATACCTCGCTCCTGCGTCGCCATTTGCAGACAGTGCGTATTCCGTTCGAGGGCGAACCGCTGTACGGTGTGCAGATTATGGGTATCCTCGAAACGCGTAACCTCGATTTCGATAATGTGATTATCCTATCGATGAACGACGATAATTTCCCAGGTAATCGTGCCTCGGCCTCGTCGTTTATTCCTTACGGTTTGCGAGCGGCATACGGCCTGCCCACGCCCGAACATCACGAAGGCGTCTATGCCTACTATTTCTATCGTCTGATCCAACGCGCGCGTAATATATATATGGTATATTGCTCGCAGAGTGACGAAAAGAGTAGTGGCGAGGCTAGTCGCTATATCCGCCAGCTCGACTATGAGTCGGGAATGACGATCCATAAGGTTGATTTCGGTGTCGATATCAACCTGAGCACGACCAGCTCGTTTTCGATTGCCAAGCAGGGCGATGTGCGCCAGAAACTCGAACGATTCCTGACCGATCCGACAGCGTCGCTATCACCGACGGCTCTCTATCGCTATATTGCCTGCCCGATGCGATTCTATTTTGCGTCGGTGGCACGTATTCGCAGCGAGGAGGAGATTACGGAGGAGATCGATGCTCCGATGTTCGGTACGATTCTGCACGAGGCAATGCGCACGCTCTATGAGCCGCTGAAAAGTGCTGTATCGACCTCAAAGGCTATTGAAGCAATTACCGACGAGCAGATTACTGCGGCGGTCGATCGAGCCATCAACGAGAATTATCTGCACCGCGAAAAGGCAACGGCCGAGGATTATGGCGGAAACATTCTGCTTGTACGCGATATAATTTGTCGATATATACGTTCGGGAATTTTGACCTACGATGCTGCGCACGCCGATTTCCGCGTCGAGAATATTGAGCACGAGGTCGCAACGCCATTCCGTTTTGAGGCGGGCGATCGCTCGTTGCAGGTGGTGTTCAAGGGTACGGCCGACCGTATCGATACGATGGATTCGGGTATGGTACGCGTGGTCGATTACAAGACGGGAGCACAGCATCTCGAATTTGATGGGGTAGAGAACCTATTCAAAGGCAAGGGCAAGCAGCGCCAATCGAATACAATCCAGACGTTGCTCTATTCGATGATGATCTCGCATAGCGAACATCGTGCGGTGATGCCTGCACTCTATTATGTGCGTGATTTAGGTCGTGAGGAGTACTCGCCGCAACTTGTCGAGGTCGTGCCCGAAGGTCGAACCAAGACTCGTCGTCCGGTTGAGAGCTATGCCGCCTATGCTGAGGAGTTCGAGCGCCACCTTGCTGAAACGCTGGGCGAACTATTCGATTTCGATACTCCTTTCACGCAGTGTGAGGATAGCGATACGTGCACCTATTGCGACTACGCAGATATTTGCCGAAGATAGGTGTCAAGTGGTATTTTGTTAATGGATTATTGAGCTGTATTATTTTTTATAACATCAATTAGGTCACTCATACTTTGAATAATTTTACCATTCACATCAATGAGCTTGTCTATGCGTGAGTCAAATTCTTTGCGTATAACTTCGATATCGGTATGTTGATAATCAAACGATGAACGAAATAGTCCAACTATATCTGCAATATTGAATATCTCATCATAAGAAATCGAGATATCTTCAAATGCAGGATTGTTGGCAATGAGTAAAAGTTGGTCGCCATTAATTTTAACTCTTCGTATCATATTTGGAAGAGTTTTCATGTTGAAATAGTAAATATCCCCATCGATTATTGATGTTTTATCTGATAGAAATCGGATAAATATCATATCTCCAGGTGTAAATGTTGGGACCATTGCTGTTGTACATACTTGTTCTGCACAATTGGCATATTGTACAAGTTTATTCAAAGATATTTGCTTTAGCTTGTTGCCGTTTTCCTTTATAAACTTTTGTATATTTATTTCAGCCGTGTTCATCGTGTTAAATGGCAGAATAGGTATGCAGTCTGTTCTATTTTTATCCTTTATATAATAAGGTATATTCAGCATAGATGTATCCCAATCTCCCTGTAATAATAATTCATATTTTTCGTCAGAAAGATTGCAGACACCTCTTGCTACTTGGTTGATGTATTGAGGAGAAGTCCCTAAGTATTCAGCTATTTGTTTCTGTTTTAATTTATTTGTTTTTAAGAATAACTGAAAGCTGGTTAATTGTGTCATAGTGAACTATGTTTTGATTAGTAACATTGTCAATACTATTATTATATCAATTGTATCTAGTAAAGAGAGTAGTTTGATACAAATATAGGAAAAAAATATAAGATATAATGCGGGAAACAAACGAGAAACAAAATAGCAATAAAATATGGCAAATGTGCAATAGCGTAAGCGAAATAGGGTAGTTGTATGGATAAAAAATAAAGCCCCGAAAAACAGGGCTTTATCTCACTTTTATTTGGAGTATAATTGTTATTATTTGCTATTCGCAATTATGCACCAAAGTTATCATAGAGGATATTCTCCTTAGGTACGCCGAGGCTGTCGAGCATCTTCTCAACCGACGCAACCATCATCGGAGGACCACACATTAGATAGAGGCAGCTTTCGGGCTCCTCGTGATTCTTCAGGTAGTTCTCGAACAATACGTTGTGTACAAAACCTGCGGTGTACTTCTCGCCTGCTGCATCAGCTTCGGGATCGGGACGGTCCAATGCCAAGTTGAACTTGAAGTTGGGGAAGTCCTTCTCGATACCTCGGAAGTCCTCCATATAGGGAGCCTCCTTCAATGCGCGAGCACCATACCAGAACGATACGGGACGATTGGTCTTCTCGGTCTTGAACAAGTGCATAATGTGGCTACGCATAGGAGCCATACCAGCACCACCACCGATGAAGATCAACTCCTGAGTATCGGGCAGGTTGTCGGGCAGGAAGAACTCACCGTAGGGACCCGAAATGGTCACCTTATCGCCAGCCTTACGCGAGAATACGTACGACGAGCAGATACCCGGATTAACCTTCATAAAGCCACCATTAACTCGGTCGAAGGGAGGGGTAGCGATACGAATGTTCAACATAATGATGTTACCCTCAGCAGGGTGGTTAGCCATCGAGTATGCACGGAAGGTAGGTTCGGGGTTCTTGGTTACCAAGCTCCACATATCGAACTTATCCCAATCGCCACGGAACTGCTCGTCGATAACCATATCCGAGAACTTGATCTCGTCATACTTCGGGATATCGATCTGGATATAACCACCGCTGCGGAACTTCAAGTTCTCTCCCTCAGGCAGCTTCACGACGAACTCCTTGATGAAGGTAGAGATGTTGCGGTTCGAAACGACCTCGCAATCCCACTTCTTCACGCCGAGTACCGATTCGGGTACCTTGATCTTCATATCGTTCTTCACCTTCACCTGGCAGCCCAGACGCCAATGGTCCTTCTGCATCTTGCGGGTGATGAAGCCGGTCTCGGTAGGCAGAATGTCGCCGCCACCGTCGATAACCTGACACTTACACATACCGCACGAACCACCACCACCGCATGCCGACGGCAGGAAGATGTTGTTGTTGGCGAGCGTTGCTAGCAGGGTTGAACCACTTGCGGTGGTCAGAACCTTCTCGCCGTCGTTGATATCAATCGTGACATCGCCTGACGATGTCAGTTTTGCCTTGGCTACGAGCAGCAAAGCCACCAAAAGCAGCGTTACTACTAGAAAGGCAACGATTGCAACTATAATTGTTGTAGTCATCTTGTTACTTCTCTCTTTAAAAGGTTAGAACTGAATACCCGAGAATATCATAAATGCGATACCCATCAGACCGGTAATGATGAATGCGATACCGGGACCTTTC
>JAFNVH010000041.1 GCA_017379895.1 Rikenellaceae bacterium
AACGACGGTACGAGTCCCAAGCGAAACGGGGGTTACCCGACAGCTTCGAGATAGCCTCAACTGCGTCGTCGTTCAAACCGAGGTTCAGGATAGTGTCCATCATACCGGGCATCGATGCGCGAGCACCCGAACGAACCGATACGAGCAGAGGAGTAACGGGGTCACCGAACTGACGGCCGGTCAGCTCCTCGATCGACTTCATAGCCTTCTCTACCTCGGGGCGGAGCATCTCAACGATCTTCTCCTTGCCGTACTGGTAGTACTCCGAGCAAACGTCGGTAGTGATGGTAAAGCCCGGAGGTACGGGAATACCGATCAAGTTCATCTCTGCCAAGTTAGCACCCTTGCCACCCAGCAGTTCTCTCATTTTGCCATTGCCTTCGGCCTCTTTGTTACCGAAGGTGTAAACTCTTTTTACGTTTGACATTTTTTCTAACGATTATTTGAATGAAATTAGTTGATTGTCATTTTTACACTTCAAGTTTGCGAAATTAGCAATTTTTCTGCAAATGCCCAAAGATCATAGCCTAATTTTTACGAAAAAACGATGTTTGCCCACCTTTTTGATTCAAAATTGGTTTCTGGGGCTGCATCGCTGACCGCAAAGTGCAACAAAAAAAGCCACACCCGTAGGGTGTAGCCTCTATTTTTGTTCTCGAAATTCCGAACGAATGTTCGCCGATTCTACTGCTCGATCACGCCCGAACCTACCAATTCCTCGCCATCGTACCACGCCGCAAACTGACCTGCCGTGATACCTCGTTGAGGCTCGTCGAAACGAATGTATAGCCCGTCGCGCGTGCGGATCAACTCGGCGTCCTGCAACGGCTGGCGATAGCGGATACGCACTTGATAGTGGCGGCGTTCGCCCTCGCGCATTGCCAGATCGGGACGCACCCAATGGATCTCATTCTCAGTGATATGCAATGCTCGACGATATAGACCGGGGTGATCCTCGCCCTGTCCCATATAGATCACATTCTGCTCCACGTCGGTTGCGATGATGAACAGAGGTTCGGGACGACCGCCCACGCCTAAGCCCTTGCGCTGACCGATGGTGTAGAAGTGGGCACCATTGTGCTTGCCGATCTTCTTGCCGTCGCGCACTGTGTAGCTGAACGGTTTGGCGAGTGCCGCCAGATTATCCTCCGACACTACGCGCTCGTAACCGCGCCACGAGGGCAGAATCTCGTGAATGTTGCCCGTGCGCTTTTCGAGTTTCTGTTGCAGGAATACGGGCAGATCGACCTTGCCCACAAAACAGATGCCCTGCGAGTCCTTACGCTTTGCCGTTGCCAGATGTTGCTCCTCGGCGATGCGCCGCACCTCGGGTTTGAGCAGCCCGCCAACGGGGAACATTGCACGCGAGAGCTGCTCCTGCGACAACTGACAGAGAAAGTAGCTCTGATCCTTGTTCGGATCGCTACCGGCCAGCAGACGGTAACGCACTTCGCCGTCCGCGCCCTCCACTTCGTCGCAACGACAGTAGTGACCCGTCGCAACGTAGTCGGCACCGAGTTTAAGTGCCTCTTTCAGAAAGACATCGAACTTGATCTCGCGGTTGCACAGCACGTCGGGATTGGGCGTGCGACCACGCTCATACTCCGCAAACATATAGTCCACCACGCGCTGTCGATACTGCTCCGAGAGATCGACCACGTGCAGCGGAATATCCAATCGCTTGGCTACCAACTCGGCAAAAACGCGGTCGTCGTGCCACGGGCAGTCGCCTTCGAGCGTACCCGTTGTATCGTGCCAATTGACCATAAAGAGTCCGACTACGTCGTAGCCCTGCTCTTTGAGTAGATAGGCCGCAACCGACGAGTCGACACCTCCCGAAAGTCCTATAACAACGCGCTTAGCCATCTCTTGTTTTTTGTTTGGTAGCAAAGTCTGATACTTAGTTTACAATTCCATCAATCCTTCGGGCAGCAGGAATACGATTCGCTCGCCCTCGAAGTCGATTTGCACAATGAACTCCTCAACCGCAGGCACCAACACCTCACGACCGCCCAGCTCCAACCCGAACAGAGGGTTAGCCTCGCTGTCGTAGTAGTCCACCACGTGGCCCTCGGTCACGTGTGCGCCCTGCTCGTCGATTACCTCGGCTGCGAATCCGATCAAATCCTCCATATAGAATTCGTCGTCGTTCGCCTCGTCGGCCTCGATTTCGATCGAGAGCTCCTTGCCGATCAATTCAGTAGCACGTTCCGGAGTATCCAGATCGTCGAACGCTACGATTGCGCCGCTCACACCGCGACGTTCGAAGCTACTGAAAAAAAGAGGAACCGTCAGTGAATCGATCTCCACCAATAACGGTTCCTCTTGTGAGAAGTTGTCGGGAAAAGTGTTGTAAAGCGTAATTGCCAACTCGCCCTTACGACCGAAGAGCTTGTTCACCTTTCCAACCGGCAACAAATTGCCCATTGAGCTTACTCAGCAGCCTCTTCTGCGGTCTCCTCGGCAGCAGCGGCAGCAGCCTCAGCAGCGGCAGCAGCCTTCTTCTCTGCGATAGCAGCAGCGCGTGCCTCCTTAA
>JAFNVH010000003.1 GCA_017379895.1 Rikenellaceae bacterium
ACAGATGCTTCAGACAGCATTTCAAGAATCTCACATACATCAAAACAAGTTACCATAAAATTCCGATTTATCGGTGCAAAGATATATAAATCATTTGAATAATATAGTGGCAATACATAGTAAATACTTTTTTTTCCATTATTTGTCGATTTTTTCAATCCACGGCATATTATTGGGGTCGGGAACAATCTCCCTCAACTCCCAAATGCGCCCCAAGTCACGCAGGTACTTGTTCGAAAATAGAATATCATAGGGTACCAAAAGAGAAGTTCGATGAGGACTTCTCTTTTTTTTGTTGCTGTTGCGGATTGGTAGTTTTATTGGCGGACAACCGCTACGACGGACTGATCGGCAACGAGCCGTGGCGCGCAACGATCGAGCGCAACAGCTCGACAATCGAAGTTGATATTGTTCCCGAGAATTAATCTCCCTCGCCCACAAAAAACAGTCCCGTCGGCATACACCGGCGGGACTTGCTTTATATATAATTATATGTATCGGCGCGATTAGTAGCCAAAGATCTCCTCTTGCGAGAGGAAGGTGATCGGGCCCAGCGTGCGCAGATAGTTCAGGTCGAGGTTCTTCGAATCGCCCAAAATCAGATAGTAATAGTTGCGATCCTTAACCCACTGCTGCTGAACTGCCTTCACATCGTCGAGGGTCATAGTCTGCACCTTCTCGAACACGTCGCGAGCACGGTCGTAATCAAGACCCATATCGCGAGTACGGATAAAGGCAGTGAGTACGCTCGACTTGGTGTAGCGCAGGGTACGTATCTGGTTGATATACGACTCCTTAGCCACGTTGAATGCAGCCTCGCTCTCGGGCATTGTGTTGATGATCTCGTCGAATGCCTCGATTGCCTGCTTCATCTTGTCGTTCTGCGTAGCAATGTAAGCAGTGAAGGCGTAGTCGCCATCGGCATAGGTAGGCGTGCTCATATAGGCACGAGCCGAGTAAGCCAAACCGCGAGCCTCGCGCATCTCCTGGAATACGATACTGCTCATACCGCCACCGAAATACTCGTTATAGAGATCGAGGTCGGCGTCGTTGGCAACGTCGAACTTCTCGCCACGATTCGAGTACTGAATGTAGTAGATCTGATTAGCGTCGTACTCAGCGATAAAGACCTTGTTCTCGGGCGTCGTAACATTAGCCAGACGCTTGATTTCGAGCGGCTGCAACTCCTCGGGAACATTGTGGTGCTCGTTCAACGATGCGAGCAGCTCCTCCTTGGTTGCGGGACCGTAGTAAGTAACGGTGTGCTGCTTGCTGAACATCTCACGCACCTTCGCGAGCAACTCCTCCGAGGTGAGTGCCATCAACTCCTCGTTCGACAAACGCGCCTTCATACCCTCCTCGCCATAGACCACATACGACTGCAAAGCCGAGAAGTTACGCGACTGGTTGAGCTTAGCGTTAGCACGCGATTTGAGTTCGTTCTGCTTTACGTTTGCCAAGATCGTCTCGTCGGCAACGGCATTAGCCACCAGGTCCTCAACGATATCCATCGCCTGAGCCATATTCTCGCCCAGACCCGAGATCGAAATATAGCAACGCGACGAACTTGCACGCAGGTTGAAGCCGCAAGCCAAACCATAGAGCTCCGATTGTATCTGCTCGGCTGTCTTAGCCAGCGTACCCAAATACTCAGCATAGTTGAATGCCAGACCCAATGCGGGGTCGTTCAACGTACCCAGATCGAACATATACTCCAACGAGAAGTAGTCGGTGGTCTCGTTCTGCTTGTAGAGCACCTCGATACCCGACTGCGCCTCGAAACGATCCATATCCTTCTCGAAATCGACAAAGCGCGGCTCGATGGGCTTAACCTCCGAGGCTACAATCTCTTTCAGGAAGTCGCTCTGAGCGTCACGGTTGGTTACGATCGGGGTGATCTCGGGCTTAGCGATCTTCTGCTCGTTGGGATCCTTGCCCTGACGCTTGTAGATGATTGCGTAGTTCTGCTCGCCCAACTTCTCGTTAGCGAAACGAACGATGTCCTCCTTGGTAATCTTCGACAGACGGTCGAACATCGCAACCTCGTCCTTCCACTCGACACCATTGATGAACGACTGAACGTAAGCGTCAGCACGACCATCGTTCGAATCGAGGTACTGCATCATCTCCAACTTGTAGTTATTGACCGCTGCGGCGATCAACTTCTCGTCGAACTCGCCTGCACGCAACTTGGCAACCTCACCGAGCAACAGGTCGCGCACCTCTTCGAGCGTCTGACCCTGCTTGGGGCGACCTGCCAACTGCATATAGCCATAGTCGGCCGAGATCGAAGGATAGCCGTAAGCGCTCAGCGTCTTCTGCTGCTGATTAAGATTGAGGTCGATCAGACCTGCCTGACCATTGTAGAGAATACTACCCACGATGTTAGCCAAATCTGCGTCAGCCGAGGTAGCACCGCCCAAACGCCAGCCGATAGCCACGTTTGCAGCGTCAAGACCCAGAACCTCCTTAACGATAGGCTCGGTGATGGGCTGCTCGGGCTCAAACTCCAACACGGGGATCTCGGGGTTGGGCTGCATATCGCCAAAGTACTGATCAACAAGCGCGATCATCTGCTCGGGATCGAAATCACCCGACAGACAGATTGCCATATTGTTGGGCACGTAGTACTGATCGTGGTAGTTCTTCACGTTGGTGATCGAGGGGTTCTTCAAGTGCTCCTGAGTACCCAGCACGGTCTGCTTGCCGTAGGGGTGGTTGGGAAAGAGCGCTGCATTCATCGCCTCATAGACCTTGCGGTTGTCCTGCGTGAGCGACATATTCTTCTCCTCGTAGATGGTTTCGAGCTCGGTGTGGAAACCGCGAATCACAACATTCTTGAAACGATCCGACTCGATTTTGAGCCAATTCTCAACCTGGTTCGAGGGTATGTTCTCGACATAAACGGTCATATCGTAACCCGTATAAGCGTTGGTACCCTGCGCGCCGATCGATGCCATCAACTTGTCATACTCGTTGGGAATAGCCAACTTCGACGCCTCGTAGCTGATCGAGTCAATACGCTTGTAGAGAGCCTTGCGCTCAGCCTCGTCCTCGGTCTTGCGATAGACCTCGAACAACTGCTCAATCTCGTCGAGCAGAGGTTTCTCAGCCTCGTAGTTCTGCGTACCGAACTTCTCCGAACCCTTGAACATCAGGTGCTCGAAGTAGTGAGCCAAACCGGTTGTCTCGGCGGGGTCGTTCTTACCACCCACGCGAACAGCGATGTAGGTCTGGATTCGGGGTTCCTCGTCGCTGACCGACATATATACTTTCAGTCCGTTATCCAGCGTATAGATACGGGTCTGAGTCGGATCGCCCTTGACGCTCTCATAAGCGTACTTCGATCCGCAAGCCGTGAGCATCATAGCCACTACGACAGTCATCAATGTTAAAATTCTCTTCATATCGTTTTAATTTGTTAGTTACTCACTCAAATTACCCTGCGATGGCATTCCACCAGCCGCTAACCGTTTCACCCCAGCCGATGAACACACCACCCATATCGCCAATGATGTAGACCAGCATTGCGATCGAGGCAATCAGTTTGATACCCGTGCCAACGATGAACGACAAAAAGGCACCAATGCCCACTCGAATTGCTTTGGCCGAGTCGTCACGATTGACCGTCATCTCGCCCACCACAGCGCCGACGAATGGGCCGAGAATCAATCCCATCGGGCCAAAAAACAGACCCACAATCATACCGATCGTTGCACCCGTAGCACCACTCTTTGAGCCACCAAAACGACGCGACAGCCACGCCGGTAGCAGATAATCGGCCACCGAAACCAGAATCGTCACGATCAAGAAGGTGATCAAGATCGGGTTCGAAAGAGTCGAATATTCGGTGCAAGCCATCAAGAGCATACCGACATAGCAGATCGGTGTGCCGGGCAGCACCGGCAAAATACAGCCTGCAACACCCACCACAGCAAGCAGCAGGGCCAAAATCGCCAAAAATGTATCCATATAATTCCTATTAATTAAGACGCCCCAACACACGAAAAGTTATGTAGCACGATGCAAAAAAAACTAAAGCACGTCGTGCATTTTGTTAAACTCAGGATTCTCACTATAAAAACCCAACCAATGGGAATCCTTTGTAAGATCCTCTTCATCTTTATGAACGTATAGATTGTCTTTTAACAAATTTGTAGTATGAGGGATAAATAACGCTTTTATAGTACCTTCTCGTAATCCATATCTATCACTAGTTGTAGGGGGTATTGTAGGATAACAATATATTATATCTATATCTCCAATATAACCACATGAAATTGATTGAAGCGATGCTGGCAGACGCATAGCACTAAGTCTATAAAATGGTGATACAATATCTCCCTTCATAACCCTAATTCCGTCACTAAAAACTGCAGTAGCAATATATTCGCTATAAAAGGCTCCAACTGAAAGCTCAATTGTCGATCGTGTTCCAGGAAACACAATTGAACCACCAATATAGGTATCAGCAAATGCATTGGATCCAACATACTCCAAAAGGGGCGGAATAAACAGATTACAATTTTTTAGTTCTGTTTGACAGAAAGCATAGCTACCTATTCTCTTAAGAGATAAAGGAAGTAATACATAGTGCAACGAACTGTGTCCATAAAATGCTCTATTGGGGATCTCCGTAATATCGGCATGAAACATATCAAGGACCTTCAGTCTATTGAGATTTTCATGCATAAATTCAAAGTCCACCTCATTGAGTGGACCATCAAGATCAAGGTAGATGAGATCGCTATATTTTTTACCTTTTTTCTCAATATACTCATCTACGAGGGCTTGTAGTCGAGTCGTACTTGTCACTTTAAATTTTACAGGATCTCCATATTTTAAATTATAGTACCCAAATTGAAGTATTGATGCCGATAAAGTTACAGCTTGATATGTATTTAATATGTCGTCAATCTCTGAACGAACGACTTCGTTTCCTTTTAGTAGAATATCAGCACGTACAAGCCTTGAGTCAACTTCACGATTTGGTTCTAAAGTAATTTCAACATTTTGCACACCAGCACTACCCGATACAGGGTTAGCTTTAATCCAATCTACCTTTTCTCCTTCGTAGGTTGTAAATCTAATCTCCCATTTATCATCGACCTTAAAAGTTAGTTTCGCCGTTGTTGCTCCAGACTCAAGATAACAGAATTGTAGATTACTCTTTAATTCAATGGTAGGAATCTCAGATGGTGTAGTAGGAGTAGGATCTTCACCTTTTTCGCAACTACAAACAAATAATGTCGCTAATGTTACAATAGATAATAATAAAT
>JAFNVH010000042.1 GCA_017379895.1 Rikenellaceae bacterium
ACTGCTGCGACGTATGAGCGAGCGAATCTGCGACTCGGCACGATTGCGCCCGACGAACTTCCCAGCAATATTCCAAGAACAACTCCTACTGCCAAAATCAGCGGAAAGAGTATCGTGTGTTTAGAGTTTTTGTACATATATCACTTATCTATCCCCTATATGCCAACAATCGGCATACCATTCTTTGCGGGGCCGTCGCTTTGGGCCGCACTATCTGCCCGTGACGGGATTATTTATTCTTAAACGTATAGGTCAAACCGAGCGAGATGTACGACTTGAGCATAATTGCGCTATTCTGCGCCTTGTCGTAGAGCATATTGATCGTGATCTCGGTCTCGAAATACTTCGACGCCTTGATTCTGAACGAGTTTCGCCAATCGACGGTCGGGTGCAACATCTCGTGACGAGGCACAGCCTTCGGCTCTAGTCCCTCGGGGCTACCATTCTGTTTCCAGTTGTCGAGCGCCGTCAGATAGTCGTCATACTCACGGATTTTCGACAGAGTGCTCACGTTGGTGATCCAACCGTAGTAGCAGAAGATGTTGGTGTCGTAAGTAAACCAATTCTCCTTACCCCAGCTACGCTTGAACTCCAGCTTCACTGACGAACCACCCGTGAAAAGGAAATTCTTGTCGATATCAACACCAAACCAGCTCTTTGCCTCCTTGTTGCGGTAGTAACGCTCGACGAGCGAGTTGTTCGCCACCACGCCATTACCAGAGAGGGGGAAGAGCGAAATCTTGATCGGGAACTTGGCATTGGGGCTGGCGAAGTCCATACCGAGCGAGAAGTCCATATTACCCGGCGCAAGGAAACCCGTGATCACATCGTTGTCGGTCTGCTGTGTGCGCGAGAGATACGAGTTCGAGAATTGGCTCTTGAACTTAAACATCATTGTGTAAGACCACGTCTTGTTCATCGCCAGCTTAGGCTGCACCTGCAACCAGAACTCATCGATATTCTTGAACCACACACCCTTGCGATCGCCCTCCTCGGTATCCACACGCAGACGGTTGTAGCCGTACTTGGCACTCACCTGCGTATTGTTCGAGAAGAGGTTCTTCTTATAGGTATGCACCAGATTGAACGATCCGAGCACCGAGATAGCGTTATCACCACCCTTCGTGTCGGCCCACGCCTCATTGTACGAGGTCATCGTACCCTGCAACTTGAGCGTCACCTCCAGATAGTTGCGCTCCTTGCGTATGCGCTGACGCTCCAGACGGTCGCGTGCTTCGCTGAACGATGAGAGCTCATTGATATTGGCATTCTGTATCTGAGTCTGATGATTCACATTGCCGGCGGTGCGGTTTTTGGTCTGATCCTCGACGGTGAACTGCGCGCGGGCAGGCAGCGCCAGCATCGTAGTCACTACGATCAGCAGTGTCAAAAGTCTATTCATAATCGGCTGTTTTTATATTTTGTTTTTCTCAATGCAAAGTTACAATTTTTCAGTGAATATACTTATATTTGTAAGTACATAATTAATCAACTATTCTACGATATGAAATATTTTGGAGCTCACGTCAGCGCATCGGGCGGTGTTGATAACGCCCCGCGCAACGCTTTCGAGATAGGGGCGACGGCTTTCGCCCTCTTTACCAAGAATCAACGTCAATGGGCAGCCCCCGCACTCAGCGACGAGCAGATAGCTGCCTTCCGCGAGGCTTGCGACAAATATGGCTTTGCGCCACATCAGATTCTGCCTCACGACAGCTACCTTATAAACCTTGGCCATCCCGAACCGGAGGGGCTGGAGAAGTCGCGCGCCTCGTTCATCCACGAGATGGAGCGTTGCGAGCGTTTGGGACTCGACCGCCTGAATTTTCATCCTGGCAGTCACCTAAAGAAGATTTCGGAGGAGGAGAGTCTGAAACTCGTGGCCGAATCGATCAATATCGCGCTGGATAAGACTCGTGGCGTTACGGCCGTGATTGAGAATACCGCCGGTCAAGGCTCAAACCTCGGCTACGCCTTCTGGCACTTGGCCTATATCATTGACCGTGTGGAGGATAAATCGCGTGTGGGTGTATGTCTCGACACCTGCCATTCGTTCGCTGCGGGCTACGATCTCTCGACCGAGGAGGGTTGCGACGAGGTCTTTGCCGAGTTCGAGCGCGAGGTTGGATTTGAGTATCTGCGCGGTATGCACCTCAACGATGCGATGAAACCTCTCGGCAGCCGCGTCGATCGCCACACACCGATGGGCGAGGGACATTTGGGCATAACACCCTTTAGGTATATTGCTCGCGATTCGCGTTTCGACGATATTCCGCTCATCCTCGAGACGCCCGACGAGAGCCGCTGGGCCGAGGAGATTGCAATGCTGAAGAGTTTCTCCGAAGAGTAAATAAAAAGGGTGCCTAACCAAAAGTTAGACACCCTTCACTCTATATAGAAATTGTATAACAAGAGCTATTTTGAGGCTGGTCGCCGACCGAGAAACCGCAGCATACTGAGGTGTATGTGAGGATTTCGCGGGCAAGCCAGACGCCAAAAGAGCTTTGTTAGACGATTTCTTATTCGCCTTTAGCCTCTAAGATGGGTAGGCC
>JAFNVH010000043.1 GCA_017379895.1 Rikenellaceae bacterium
GACGGCGAGCAGATAGTCCATTCGCACTTCTCGTTTGGCGGTGACGGCACGTCGCACACCCACTCGAAAGCCGAAATTCAACTGATCGCAACGCTCTCATCGTTCGCGATGATCGTAGCGGCAACAATCGCACTCCGCGAGGTCGACCGCAAGCTTTTGGGCACAATCATCACGCCCATACTCACGCGCAAGAGTACCTCTGCGCACCGTTGCGCGTCGCTACGTGCCCCTCCCGTTGTGGTTTTGGCGGACTAAGAGCCGCACTCTCGTCTTGCGCCTGCCTACAAGCGGAGCGCACAGCAACAAACATCTACAAATCATCATTTTACGAAATCACAATGAAGAAATTCATACTTCTTGTGGTAGCGGTACTGCTATGTGTCGCTACCACCATTGACGCTGTGGCCCAGCGTCGCGACAAAGCAACCGATACTAACCTCGTCGGTCACGTTATCGACGCCCGTACCCGCGAACATATCGCCTATGCAACCATCGCCGTACGCGGCACGACGCTCGGTATGGCAACCAACGAGGGTGGACACTATATGCTGATCGACGTTCCGTCGGACACAGAGCTGACAATCGTGGCCTCATCGGTAGGATACGACCCCGTTGAGAAGGTCGTTAAGTTGGTTGCAGGCAAGACCTTAGAGCTCAATTTCGAACTGCGCGAGTCGTCGGTAGAGATGGAGCAGGTGGTCGTTTCGGCCAATCGCCAGGAGTCAAACCGCAAGGAGGCACCGACCATCGTCGGCATCGTTGCGTCGGAGTTGTTCGACCGCACCTCGTCGGCAAACATCGCCGAGGCACTCAACTATCAGCCCGGTATGCGCGTCGAGTACAGCTGTTCGAATTGCGGTTTCCCGCAGTTGAGAATCAACGGTTTGGAGGGTCAATACACTCAGATCCTGCTGGATAGCCGCCCGATCTTCTCGTCGTTGGCAGGCGTTTACGGCTTGGAGCAGCTGCCCGCAGGAATGATCGAGCGCGTCGAGGTGGTGCGCGGTGGAGGCTCGGCACTCTTTGGTTCGAATGCCATTGCGGGCGTGGTGAACATCATCACCAAAGAGCCGCAGCGCAACCTGCTCTCGCTGTCGAACACCACGGGCGTAATGGAGGGCGGCCTGACCGACATCTCGACCTCGCTCAACGCTGCATACGTTTCGGACGACTATCGCGCGGGCGCATACGTATTCGGTATGATCCGCGACCGCGATGCCTACGACCGCAACGACGACGGTTTCTCGGAGATCCCCACGATCAACTCCGAGACGATCGGCTTCCGCACCTATTACAAGACCTCGGCATACTCGAAACTGACAGCCGAGTACCACCATATTCGCGAGTATCGTCGTGGTGGCGACAACCTCGACATTCCGCCCCACGAAGCCGAGATCGCCGAAAAGACGCGCCACGGAATCAACGGCGGTGGTCTGCGATTCGACCTCTTCTCGAAGAACTATCGCCACAAGTTGAATCTCTACACCTCGTTCCAGGGTATTCGTCGCAGCAGCTACTATGGCGCGGGCAAAGATCCAAATGCCTACGGCCGTACCATCGACAACACCTTCGTGGCGGGTGCACAGTACTCATATTCGTTCCGCAAGCTGTTGTTCCTACCCTCGCAGCTGACTGCGGGTGTCGAGCTGAACAACACCAACCTGATCGACCATATGACGGGTTACGACCGCCACATCAAGCAGCTCTCGCAGACCATTGGCGGCTATGTGCAGAACGAGTGGCAGAGCGAGGAGGTGAATTTTGTCATCGGCGCACGTCTGGACAAGAACAATATGATCGACCGCGTGATTGTCAGCCCCCGCGCCAACGTCCGTTACACCCCCGTCAAGAATCTGATCCTGCGTGCGGGTTACACGAGTGGCTACCGCGCTCCGCAGGCCTACGACGAGGATCTGCACGTTATGGCTGTTGGTGGCGAGGCATCGCTCATCGTACTCGACCCCGACCTGCGTCCCGAATATTCGCACAGCGTTACCGCCTCGGCCGATATATATGCTACGGCGGGCAAGGTGCAGCTCAACCTGCTCGTCGAGGGTTTCTACACCTCGCTCAACGACGTATTTACGCTGGTCGAGAAGCCTGCCGATGCGGCGGGTAATCAGGTGCTGATGCGCACCAACGCCGACCGCGCCGAGGTGCGCGGCGTGAACATCGAGGCAAAGGCCGCTCTCGACGCAAACAATTCACTCTCGGCTGGTTACACCTTCCAGCGCAGCAGCTACCGCACCCCCGTAGCGTGGAGCGAAAATGAGGCTATCCCCGCCGAGAAGAGTATGCTGCGCTCGCCCGACCACTATGGTTATGTTGGTCTGAATGCCCGCCCCGTGCGCAACTTCGACATTTCGGTCTATGGTACCTTCACGGGTCCGATGCTCGTGCCGCACTATATGCCCGACTCGGCTGACGACGTGCTCAAACGCACGCCCTCGTTCTTCGATTTGGCTATCAAACTGTCGTACGATATTCGACTCACGCGCAGTATTACGTTGCAGTTGAATTGTGGCGTGAAGAACGCCTTCGACGCCTTCCAGAACGATGTTGATTTCGGAGCATTGAAGGATTCGGGCTACATCTACGGCCCTGCGGCTCCGCGAACATTCTTTGTCGGTGCGAAGTTCACGCTCTAAGCCGCCACGCCCGACAAAAGAAGAGCCTGCTCCGTGATTGGGGCAGGCTCTTTATTTTAAAAGAGGCTCTCTTGTGCCGAGGGCGGCATCGCTCCGATGTGGCGATAGGCCTGCTCGGTGGCCTCACGACCTCGCGGTGTGCGTTTGAGGAAACCCTCCTTGATCAGGAAGGGCTCATAGACCTCCTCGATCGTGCCAGCCTCCTCGCCAACAGCCGTAGCGATGGTATTCAGACCAACGGGTCCACCTCCGAACTTTTGGATAATGGTCGCTAAAATCTTGTTGTCCATATGGTCCAGACCGCGCGAGTCGATATTGAGTGCCGACAGCGCAATGCGAGTAATTTCCAGATTGATACGACCACCACCCTTGACCATCGCGAAGTCCCTCACGCGGCGCAGCAGCGCATTGGCAATTCGCGGCGTACCGCGACTGCGCATAGCGATCTCAATCGACGCATCGTCATCAATGGGCACATCGAGGATCCTTGCCGAGCGACGCACGATACCCGCCAACACACGTGTATCATAGTACTCCAAGTGGCAGTTGATACCGAAACGGGCACGCAGGGGCGAGGTGAGCAGACCGCTACGAGTCGTTGCTCCGATCAGCGTAAATGGAGCCAACTCGATCTGAATCGAGCGTGCCGAAGGTCCTTTATCCAGCACGATGTCGATCTTGAAGTCCTCCATCGCCGAGTAAAGATACTCCTCAACAATCGGGCTAAGACGATGAATTTCATCGATAAAGAGCACATCACCCTCGTTGAGATTGGTCAGCAGACCCGCCAGATCGCCCGGTTTGTCGAGCACGGGGCCCGAGGTCATTTTTAGTTGCGAGCCCATCTCGTTGGCGATGATACCCGCCAGCGTGGTCTTGCCCAAACCCGGAGGACCGTGTAACAGCACGTGATCGAGCGACTCGCCACGCATCAGCGCCGCGCGAATGAAGATGTGGAGGTTCTCGACAATCTTCTCCTGACCTGCGAAGTTGGACAACTCCTGCGGTCGGATACGGTTCTCGAACTCCAAATCGCTCTCGATATTTCTCATATTGCGATCTACGCCCATAACATTCTCTTCAATTTGTGATTACAAATATAGCGATTTTCGGTCAAACCCTCACCCCTGCGCACAAAAAAACGGAGAGCCTTTCAAAAAAAGCCCTCCGCCCTCATCAAAATTAACCCTCTACTTTGCTCCGAAAATCTCGCTCAACAACGTGTCAATATATAGTAACTCGTGATCGCCACATATCACCTCGTCGAGCAGCAGACTATCATCATCGTGTAGTTTTTCTTTCAGTTTGTCAAATTCGTCCATAGGCACACATCATAATCAATCTAAGGTTTGGTACTTACCAAACGGAGGATGTGTGCCATTTATTGTGCAAGTTTAGCTCAAAATGATATTTTTTTCGCGCATCATCTTGCGGAGGTTGATCAGCGCATAGCGCATACGACCCAGAGCGGTGTTGATACCAACGCCCGTTGTTTCGGCTATCTCCTTAAAACTCAGCCCCGAATAGTAACGCATCATCACCACCTCGCGCTGCTCATCGGGTAGCTCGGCTACCATCGCGCGGATCTGATCACTGACCTGACCATCGACAATATCGTCTTCGACGGTGCGCTCCGAGAAGCGCATCGTATTCAACATATCGAAACCCGCATCGGCCTCGTTCACCTTGCCCGACTGTTTGAGCTGACGGAAATGGTCAATCACTTGATTGTGCGCAATGCGCAGCACCCACGACAGAAACTTGCCGTTCTCGACGTAACGGCCGCTATCAATCGTGCGAATGACCTTAATAAATGTATCCTGGAAGATATCATCGGCAACATCACGGTCCTTCACCAGCATACGGATATAATCCGTCACGCGGCGACGATGTTTTTCGATGAGTTGCGAGATTGCACTCTGATCACCCGAAAGATAACTATTAAGCAATTGCTGGTCACTTAATAACTGTACATTCATACCCTTCCTAATTTATTGGTTTAGAGTAGAATTTTTCGATAGGCAATCAGATTTAAAGAGTTAATAATTGTTTGTTTTCGAGTGCAAGATAGCAAACTTAATCGGTTCTTGCAAATTACGACCGAAAATTTTACCACTTCTTGCCATTCGATGCGACTTTTCGAACAAAATATATGCCAAACTTTAACGTTTGGCACACATTTTTTGAATTTGTCAGTCTAAGCGATCCAAGCACTCGCGAATGATCTCGCAGCACTCTTCGATCTCCATTTCGGAGATGGTTAGCGGTGGCGAAATGCGGAACGCCGTATCGCAATACAGGAACCAATCACTCATCACGCCAGCCTCCTTGAAGAGTTCCATTAGTCTGTAGAGCTTCTCGGGGACGCCCAGCTCCACCGCCAACAGCAGACCGCCACGACGGATCTCGCGCACCTGCGGATGATCGGCCAGCAGACACTCGAACATCGCTCCCTTAGCCTCGGCTTTGTGGTGCAGATCTTTCTCCACAATGTAGTTCAGTGCCGCCAGACCTGCCGCACAGCAGACGGGGTGGCCACCAAAGGTGGTAATATGACCCAGCACGGGCGAGTGGCTCAGTGAGGACATAATCTCCGAACTCGAAACGAATGCTCCGAGTGGCATACCGCCACCGAGCGCTTTCGCCAAGCAGATAACATCGGGCGTAACTCCATATTTCACACAGGCGAAGATCTCGCCCGTACGACCGAAACCAGTCTGTATCTCATCGAAAATAAGCAATGCACCCACCTCGTCGCAACGCTTGCGCAGTGCCTTAAGGAATCCCTTTGCGGGCTGGCGCACGCCTGCCTCGCCCTGCAACGGCTCGACTAGAACGGCCGCCGTGCGAGTTGTGATGCGGCTTAGTTGCTCGAAATCGTTGAACTCCAACGACTGCACATCGGGCAGCAGCGGACGGAAAGCGGCCTTCCACTCCTCTCCCTCAGGTGTGCCCATCATACTCATCGCGCCATGAGTCGAGCCATGGTAGGCTCTACGGAACGAGATCAGCTCGGTGCGTCCCGTATATCGTTTAGCCAATTTCAACGCACCCTCGACAGCCTCGGCGCCCGAATTGAGAAAATAGACGCTCTCCAACGGATCAGGCAGCAGCTCGGCAATGCGCTTGGCATACTCTACCTGCGGAGCCTCAACCAGCTCGCCATAGACCATCACGTGCATATAGCGTGCGGCCTGTTGTTGCACAGCCTCGACCACCACGGGGTTGCAATGGCCCACATTGCTGACCGACACACCCGCCACCAAATCGTAGTAGCGTTTGCCCTCAGGCGTATAGAAGCACGAGCCCTCGGCGCGCTCCACCTCGACCAGCATAGGCGACGGCGAGGTCTGAGCCACGTGTTGCAAGAATTGTTTACGCAGTATCATTGGTTAGTTGTTATTTTGCGGGTTGGGGAGTTTTGAAAATAGGCGTATCAGGGAATTTGCGATTGAGCACCCCGAACGGATCGCGCGCCGACGACATCAACCATCGGAAATAGAGTTCAGCACGTTCGCGCTCCGAAAGTTGCCAATTGCCAACCGCCGCACGCATACGTTGCGACAATATATATATTAATATGGCAGCCGAGGCCGACACATTGAGGCTCTCAACCATTCCACACATCGGGATACGTACGAATTCGTCTGCTGCCTCGATCACTTCGTCGCTAATGCCTGTATCCTCCGTACCGAACACCAACGCGAACTTACCATTCGCAACATCGAACGTCTCGGGCGACGAATCACCACGATGGGGCGTCGTAGCCACGATGCGATAACCGTCGGCACGCAGCGCCTCAATTGCCTCGGTGGTCGAGTGGTGACGATGCAGATCGATCCACTTATCCGTACCGCGCACAATATTCAGATTGGGATTGAACTTGCAACGATCCTCGATCGTATGGATATCCTGCACACCGAATGCCTCGCAGTGGCGCACCAGAGCGCTGGCATTCTGCGCGTGATAGGTATTCTCCATACATATAGTCATATAGCGGGTGCGGCTGTCGAGCGTGCGATTAAGCACCTCGTCGCGCTCTTCGGTGATGAAGTCGCGCAGGTAGGCAATACGCTCGGCATACCATTCGTCCGAGCGACCTGCCGAATCGAGCAGCCACTTACTTTCGATATTTTTCATCTTCGTCCAAAATTTTCAGATAACTTTCGTAGCGTTCGACCGCAATGCGACCCTCTTTAACCGCCTCAACCACAGCACATCGTGGCTCGTGAGTATGAGTGCAGTTATAGAATTGGCAGCCCTCGGCCTCGCGCATCATCTCGGGGAAGTAGTGCCACAGCTCCTCGTCGGCGATATCGATCAGACCGAAGCCCTTGATACCCGGTGTGTCGATCACTGCGCCACCCGACGGCAGAGGATACATCTGCGAGAAGGTGGTGGTGTGCTTACCCTTCTGGTGCGCCTCCGAGATTGCGCCCGTGCGGATATCGATCGAAGGCTCGACAGCACCGACAAGCGTCGATTTACCCACACCCGAATTGCCCGAAACGAGCGTCGTGCGACTCGCCAGCAGCTCGCGCACCTCATCAACACCCTCTCCCGAGGTTGCCGAGCACTCGATAATGCGGTAGCCCGCCAGCGTATATATCTGCTTGAACGCCGCGAGCATCTCAGGCTCGGTGCGTGCCAAGTCGATCTTATTCAGCACAATAGTTGCAGGCACGCGGTAGGCCTCGCACGTAACCAGAAAGCGGTCGATAAACTCCACGTTGGTCGTGGGCGAAAAGAGCGTCGCCACCAACATAGCCTGGTCGATATTCGCAGCAATGATGTGTGACTCCTTCGATAGATTCGACGCGCGGCGAATGATATAGTTGCGGCGCTGTGCGATCTCCTCGATCAGCCAGCCACCCGTCTGATCACACTCGCACTCCACGCGGTCACCCACAACAACGGGCGAGGTCGAGCGCACGCCTTTCAGACGCAAACGACCGCGAACGCGACAGCGCAACTGCTCGCCTCCGTCGCTCAAAACATCGTACCAACTGCCCGTAGCACGAATCACTACTCCCTCGACTCTACTCATCGCCTTCGTTATTAATGGTTTGCTCCTCAATCTTTTCCATTGCGGCAGCCTTCATCGCCTTCACCTGCTCGCGCACGTGGTCGAACAGCGGGAAAATATTGGTCGAGAAGTTGCGCAAAGGCGTATATGCTCGTGACGATTCGATTCGCTCCTTGCTGATCAGCGCATTGTTGACATTCACCGAGTCGATAGCCGCAATGATCAGGCTTGCCACAATAGCCGATTTGAGCAGCGACACTCCCGCGCCCAGTAGCGCATCGAAGATTCCCAAGCCCGTCATACGGAACACACCGCGCAACAGACGACTGCCCACAGCTATCACAATGATCGTCACGGCAAGCACCGTAATGAAGCCTGCCACCGCAGCCTCGGCGCCGTGCATACCAAACCAAATGCCAACTCGCTCGGCCTGACGGAATGCCAACCACGCACCGATCACCAATCCCGCAATACCGCCAATCTGCACCAGCAGACCGTCACGAATACCCTCATAAACAGCCCACGCGGCAATGACCAGCAGAATAATATCTATGATATTCATCGTCAAAAATGGTTTACTAATTGTTGTTTTGAGCACGAATTTAGCATTTTTTTTCGTTTATTCGTATATTTGTTGTGCAAAAGAATTCATATGAAACGCTATATACTTGTAATACTGACACTTATTCTCTCTGTCGAAATCTCGGCACGTGAAGTTTATAACCTAAATGCCGGCTGGCGCTTCTTCTATGGCAATGCCGTAAGTAGCGACCTGGCTCGACAAGTGACACTGCCTCACGTTTGGAACGCAAACGGCGAGCAGCGACACACGTTAGGTAACTACATGCGCTCGCTCGACATCCCCTCGGATTGGCAGGGCCGCCGTATCTTTATCCGTTTTTATGGCGCAGCGTCGGTGGCCGACCTCTCGGTCAACAGTCGCTACGTGGGTACACATCGCGGTGCGGGAACCGCCTTCACCTTCGAGATTTCCGACTATGTTCGCTACGGTATGCCCAACTCGATTCGAGTGCAGGTTGATAACGCTCAGCGCAGCGATCTGCTTCCGTTGGCTCTAGAGGAGAATCGCTACGGCGGTCTGCATCGCAACGTGGAGCTGATCGTGACCGACCGCGTGGCTGTTTCGCCGTTATACTATTCGACCGACGGAGTGTTCATTACGCCCAACAAAGTGAGCGAAGAGAGCGTTGCGGGTAAGGTTACGGTACACATCGCAACCGACCGCCGTGATCGTCCCGCAACTGTCCAAATGGCGATCCTCTCGCCCTCACTCGATACGGTTTTCATCGATAATCTGCGCACGAAGATCGACGGCAAAAACAACCATACGACTATTGACGTTCCGTTCTCGATTGACAAACCCGAATTGTGGGGTACAGATGCAGGCGAGCAGCCTTTATATACAGTTGTGACTAAGATCGCAACAGGCGTGACTACCGACTCGGTGGCGGTGAAGACGGGTTTCCGTTCGATCGTTATCGGCGATGACCACCTGCTTCACATCAACAGCCACCCGCGCCGTATTCGTGGCGTGGCGCTCTATGGCGATCGTGCGGGTGTCGGCTCGGCAATATTGCCCTATCAGGCAGCTGAGGATATGGCGCTTATCGAGGAGATGGGTGCCAACCTGGTGCGTATGGTGACCTATCCCGCCGCTACGGCCTATCTCGACGAGTGTGACCGTCGCGGCATTGGTGTTTGGTGCGACATTCCGTTGGTCAATTCGCCCTTCCTGGCCGATGTACCCTATACTACTTCGCCCGCTCTTGCCGAAAATGGACGCGAGCAGTTGCGCGAAATCATCGCTCAGAACTACAACCGTCCGTCAGTGATGATGTGGGGTATTTTCTCAAAATTGATCGTTCCGGGTGACGACCCGCGACCCTATATCCGCGACCTCAACTCGTTGGCGCACAAACTCGATGCATCGCGCCCGACCGTTGCCGTAAGCAACCAAGACGGCGACATCAATTTCATCACCGATATGATCGTTTGGAGTCAGACGCTCGGTTGGCAATCGGGTGATGTTCAAGATGTTCAGATTTGGAAGGAGCAACTGCGCGAGGGTTGGAGCAACCTTCGTTCGGGTTTGACCTACTCGGCTGGCGGCTCGACTCAACATCAGGACATGCTGACAGTGCGCCCACGCTTGGATCGCAATTGGCACCCCGAGCGTTGGCAAACCATATTCCATGAGAACTATATGCGCACTGCGGGTAACGACTCGCTGTTTTGGGGTATTGTAGCGGGTAATATGTTCGATTTCGGGTCGGTGCGCCAGACTCATATCGACGGTAGCGAGGTGAACGACCACGGTTTGGTCAGCTACGACCGCTCGGTCAAGAAGGACGCATTCTATATCTACAAGGCGGCTTGGAATCGCACCCAACCCTTTGTTCATATTGCCGAGAAGCGATTGTCGGTACGCGAAAATCCCGAGCAGACCATTCGTATCTACTCCAACCAATCTCAGGTTGAGTTGGTCGTAAACGGTCGATCGTGCGGAACAATAGAGTCCACCGACGGTATCTTCATTTGGGAAAAGGTTGCCCTCAATGCAGGTTCAAACACTATCGAGGCTGTCAGCCCCGATAGTCCCTACTCGGATCACTCGACGATTATCGTAGGCAAGAACGCAAGATAGTTGTTGCCGCAGGGCCCTCGCAGAAGAGCAGATCGAGGATCGAGATGTTGGGAGCAAAAGGTGCGCGATCGGCAAAAACCTGACAATAGGGTTGAGGTTCAAAGCGCTCGTCGGCCATAGCCAGACGCGGCTTGGGCGAGAATGCTCCTCGCAGGTCGTAATCGAACGTCTTAGTCGCCTCGGCATTGATCCATCGCTCGCTGATATTCAACTCCTTGCCAATGCCCAGCGCACGCATTGCTGTGCGACAGAGGTCGGCATTCCAATCCACCAGAAAATCGTACTGTCGCTCGAAGAACGGGACGAACTCCTCGCCATAGAAATCGAAGTAGGGCGATGATTTGTAGGCCGACAGAATCGACACCCAATGTTGGTGCTGCCAGCGCTTCGAGTAGTCGATACGCACGTCGCGCATCTTCATTCGCGGGCGGTTGGCATTGGCCACCTGCACCGTGAGGGGCATCAATCCGTTTGCCGCCGCAATCACCGTGCGGTTGCGGTAACTCTGTTTGAGGTAGTACTCATCAATATCGATCACACAGTCGTCTGCGAGCAGATGCGCAAACCACTGAACATTGCCTAAATATGTAAGCGGAAGTATCATTCGGGCACTCATCTTGTTTTACTTAATTTTGTGAAGGTTCAACCCAGCGACCGTCGGCCTTGATCAGCGCAATCAAGCGCTCCAAAGCCTCGGCTTGCGGTATGTTGCGCTCGACAATCTCGCGACCGCGATAGAGCGTAATGCGTTCGGGTGCCGCACCCACATATCCATAATCGGCATCGGCCATCTCGCCCGGTCCGTTCACGATGCAACCCATCACGCCAATCTTCAAATCTTTCAAGTGCGACGTTGCCGCCTTGATCTGCGCCAGCGTCGATTGCAGGTCGTAGAGCGTGCGACCGCACGACGGACAAGCAATATACTCGGTACGCGAGAAACGCACTCGCGCAGCCTGCATAATCATCAGCTCCAAATCCTTGATCTGCTCGGCCGAGTGCTGCGGAGCGTCGATCCAAATGCCGTCAGCCAAGCCGTCGAGCAACATCACACCCATATCGGCCGCCGCCTTCACTGCCAACGCTTCGTAATCCTCGTCATCATACTTGCGGTGGATAACTACGGGCGTATCGTCCTCGATCGACAGAATCGCCGAGCGCCACTCCGCAACGGGATTCGCCGACACAGCGTCAGCAACTAATATATCAAGCTCGTTATCACCTAATTCCGAGTGCGTTACGGGCACCTGATCGCCGCCGACGCAACCTATACGGCGCGTAGCACGACGGCGATATTCGTAGGGTGAGAATCGCTCCTCGGCAACCTCAAATTCGCCATCACGCGAGGTGAAATAGTCCGCCAGCATTTGCGCCACAGGGATCTCATTCTCGGGATCCTCGGTCAGCGACACGCGGATCGTATCACCCACACCGTCAGCCAGCAGCGCACCGATACCTACGGCGCTCTTCACGCGACCCTCGATGCCGTCAC
Source organism: Rikenellaceae bacterium (assembly GCA_017379895.1). GTDB lineage: Bacteria > Bacteroidota > Bacteroidia > Bacteroidales > Rikenellaceae > Alistipes. The sequence goes on from JAFNVH010000043.1 coordinate 11,832, forward strand.
CCGCCTCGGTCACGCCCAAGTGGATCGGGAAAACCATACCCTCCTCGCGCATCGCCGCCACCAGCAGTCGATAGGCATAGACCATCACGCGCGTATTGCTCGACTTCATCGACACGACCACTTGATCAAACCCCTCGGCACGACACACGCGCAGGAACTCCATCGCCGAAACGACCATACCCTCGGGCGTATCGCCCCACTCGTCGAAGACACGCTTGGCAAGCGAACCGTGGTTCACGCCGATACGCAGAGCCACACCGCGATCGCGACACTTCTCGATAAGTCGTTCCAAGCGGCGATCGGTCGTGCGATAGTTACCGGGGTTGATGCGCACCTTATCGACCGATTCAGCAGCGATCTCCGCCACCTCTGGGACAAAGTGAATATCGGCCACAATCGCTGTCGAGAAACCCTCCGAACGCAGTTGAGCCACGATATTTCGCAGGTTCTCGCCCTCGCGCGGACCCTGAGCCGTCAAGCGGACGATGTGTCCTCCCGCGCGGTCGATACGCTCGATCTGTGCCACACTTGCGACTGTATCATTGGTGTCGGTGTTGGTCATCGACTGAACGGCAATGGGTGCTCCGCCACCGATCTCGACACCACCGATACGCACGCGACAACTGCCGCGTCGCTCGTATCGACCGAGTGAATTACAATACTTTTTCATCTGTTAGTCCTAAAAACTATTTACCGAATAGTGCAAAGATACGAAAAAAGATGCGCAAGATTCAAAATCTTTTCGTTACTTTTGCATTATGGGCAAAGTATTCGACAACGATATCAAATTCGTGAGCGGCGTGGGCGAGCAACGTGCCAAGCTGCTTGCGTCGGAATTGGGCATTCGCTCAATGGGCGATATGCTCTATTACTTCCCGTTTCGATATGTCGACCGAACCCGTTTCTACCGCATTGGCGAGATCTCCGAGAACGAGAGCTCGACGCTGGTGCAGTTCCGCGCCCGCGTGACGGGATTTGCACCGAGTGGCGAGGGTCGCAACCGCCGTTTCAAAGCCTTCGTGTCGGACGCGACGGGCTCGGCCGAACTGACGTGGTTCAAGAATGTGCGCTGGATCGAGAAGCGTTTGCAGGTGGGCGTCGAGTACATCATCTTTGGTCGTCCGTCATTCTTCCGCGGACAGTTACAGATGGTACACCCTGAGGTAGAGGAGGTTATGAGTGCCCGCAAGCGCCCCGAGGGTCTGCAAGGTGTGTATAGCACTACCGAAAAACTGACTAATGCGCAGCTCGGCAGCAAGGGTTTGTATAACATCATCTGCAACCTCTGGCCACTCGTCGAGAGCCGTATCGAGGATCCGATGCCCGAACAACTCCGTGCGGCACACGGGTTGATATCCCTGCGCGATGCGCTGTACAACATCCACTTCCCGCAGTCGCCCGAGCTGCTGCGTCGCGCTGAGTATCGACTCAAATTTGACGAGTTGCTTGGTATTCAACTCAACATACAATCACGTCGCACGGTGCGCAAAAACCGCTACAATGGGTTTATGTTCCCGCGCGTGGGCGACTACTTCAACCGCTTTTACAACGAAAAGCTCCCCTTCGAACTGACGGGCGCGCAGAAACGCGTGATCCGCGAGATTCGTCAGGACACCATTACGGGCTGCCAGATGAATCGCCTATTGCAGGGCGACGTGGGTAGTGGCAAGACGATGGTGGCGCTGGTGTCGATGCTCATCGCCGCCGACAACGGTTTCCAATCGTGTATGATGGCACCGACCGAGATCCTCGCGCGACAGCACTTCGCCTCGATCAGCCGTATGGTCGAAGGTCTTGGCATCGAGGTGCATATCCTCACCGGAGCCTCGAAGAGTGCCGAACGTCGCGCCTCGCTCGAAGCCGCCGCATCGGGTCGCGCACATATTCTGATCGGCACGCACTCGCTCATCGAAGATACGGTGCAGTTTGACAACCTCGGTCTGTGCGTGATCGATGAGCAACATCGCTTTGGTGTCGAGCAGCGCGCCAAGATGTGGACTAAAAATGCACAGCCGCCACACATCCTCGTGATGACCGCGACACCAATTCCGCGCACCCTTGCGATGACGCTCTATGGCGATTTGGACGTGTCAGTAATCGACGAATTGCCACCCAACCGTCGCCCGATACAGACCTACCACTACTTCGATTCGGCGCGCTTGAAGCTGTTTGGTTTTATGCGCCAGCAGATTGCACTCGGTCGCCAGATCTATGTGGTCTATCCGCTGATTGCCGAGAGCGAGAAGATGGACTATAAGGATCTGACCGACGGCTATCTGTCAATTACACAAGCCTTTCCGCCGCCCGAATATATCACCTCGATCGTTCACGGCAAGATGCGCCCCGACGACAAACGCGAGGGTATGCGCCAATTCCTTGCGGGCGAGGCGCAGATTATGGTCGCCACGTCGGTCATCGAGGTGGGTGTCGATGTTCCCAATGCCACGGTGATGGTCATCGAGAGTGCCGAGCGATTCGGTCTGTCGCAGCTACATCAGTTGCGCGGTCGTGTGGGTCGCGGTGGCGAGCAGTCCTATTGCATACTGATGAGTGGTGAAAAGCTCTCGAAGGAGGCTCGCGCGCGCCTCGACGCGATGTGCGAAACTACCGACGGATTCCAACTTGCCGAGTTGGATCTGAAATTACGCGGCGCGGGCGATATCGGAGGCACCCAACAGAGCGGTTTGGCCTTTGATTTGAAGATAGCCAATCCGACACGCGACGTGCAGATTGTCGAGCTAACAAAGCAGGTTGCAGCCGATCTGTTGGCGTCGGATCCCAATCTGGTGCGTGCCGAGAATCAACCTCTGCGCGAATTGAAGGCTCGTTATGCCTCACGCGAGGAGCGCGATTTCAGTATGATCTCATAATAAAACGCACGAGATGTGCGTTATAATTGGTAGAATTATGAAAAATCTCATCACATATCTACTGCTGTTGATATTGTCGACGACTATTGCGTCGGCTCAGCAGAGTGGTGTGCAACCAGCCTTTCGTAACGGCGAGGTGCTTACGCTCAAAGTGAGTTATCGCGCCAAGCTGATCCCCAATACCGAAGTGGCAACCGTCGTGATGAGCGTGGCCGATACCACAATTAACGACCGTCCATACTACTGCATCTACGCCAATGCCCGCACAATGCCCTCGTGGCGTTGGTTCTATAATCTCAACGACACCTATCGCAGCTATGTTGACACCACCACGTTCCGTCCCGTGCTCTCCACCTCGCAGATCCGCGAGAATGGTTACCGCGCGTGGACACGTTTCGAATATGATTGGGATAACGGCGTGAGTGCCAATACTAAACAGCGCAGGCATGATCCCCCGACCGAGCACCGAATCCCGATCGAGGGTGAGAGCTACGATGGCGTTTCGCTCTTCTACGACCTGCGTACGATCGACCCCACGACCTTAGTCGAGGACGAAGATCGCACGATCGCCCTGTTGCTCAACGACACAGTGCGCTACATCAACTATCGCTATCTGGGTCGCGAGCGCAAGAAGGTCCGCAACGTGGGTACGTTCCGCACGCTCAAATTCTCGTGCCAGCTGGCAACCTCAACGGGCGAGAGTTTCGAGGACGGCTCCGAATTTTTCATCTGGATCTCGGATGACCGCAATAAGATTCCTGTCTTTTTCGAGTCGCCCATTCGCGTGGGTAGCGTTCGAGCCTATATCAGCAAGTTCGAGGGGCTGCGTTTCCCCGTCGAAAGTTTGGAAGATTGACGAAAATCGTCCCTAAAACAGTGTTGAAACATAAAAATTGCTATATTTGCACCTATAAAACAGTAAAACAACTACCAAAACTATGGAAGAAAACAATCGCAATTACGAATACGACGACGAACAGCAGCCCGCAGTTGATAAGTCGATCAAGGGTTACCGTATGGTAATCTGCATTTTGGCAGCGGTCTTAGTGGCTATCTCGGGCCTCTACTTCAAGATTCATCAGGATCAGAAACGCGACTATCAGTTCCTCGAAATCGAGCGCGACTCGATCCAGAGCAACCTGGGTGTGCTGATGGAGGATTTCGACAACCTGCAAATCACCAACGATACCATTTCGCAGAACCTGGCTTCGGAGCGTATGCGTGCCGACTCGCTGATGCAGCAGTTGCAGAAGGAGCGTAACCTCTCGCTGCGTAAGATCAAGCAGTATGAGAAGCAGGTAACAATGTTGCGTGGTATTATGGAGGGTTACTTGAAGCAGATCGACTCGCTCAATACGCTCAACAAGAAGCTGATCAACGAGAATGTTGACTACCGCAAGCAGGTGGCAAGCCAGACCTTGCGTGCCGATATGGCCGAGGAAAAGGCAGCCGAGCTGGATACCAAGGTACGTCAGGGTGCCGTTGTTCGCGCTCGCGACATCGTGCTCTCAACACTCAACGAAAATGGCAAGGTGGTTACCCGCGCCGCTCGTGCCGCTCGTTTGAAGGTCGATTTCGTACTGTCGGCAAATGAATTGGCTAACCCTGGTGAGCGTACTGTATATATCCGCATCACTTCGCCCGACGGCTACCTGCTCACCACCGACGCTGCAACCTTCGATTTCGAGGGCTCGCCTACGATCTACACCGCATCGCGTGAGGTTGACTACCAGAACGACGACCTTGATGTAGGTTTGTACTACAATGGCGACGGCATTACGGCAGGTAAATACTCGATTGAGGTCTATATGGACGGCATCAAGATCGGCTCGACCGAGACGATACTTCGCTAACCGACAATCGAATAACAAATTCAAAAAAAAGGAGCTATCTGCACAGATAGTTCCTTTTTTTGTTGTATATTTGTGCCTTAATTTTTCATAAAATGCGAAAAGGGACAATGGAATATATTAGACCGACATTGAATGTGATAACCGTTGAAACCGAGAAGGGTTTTGCCGGATCAGGCAACGGTTTTGATGCCAATAATGGCATTGGTGGCTCTGCCCCTGAGTACGATTATAAAGATGAAACCTGGGATTAAGTATGAGACACTTGTATAGATTGATAGCTATTGTCAGCTTTGCCATCTGCTCGGCTTGCTCTGACTACAAAGATTCGGAAACGACTACTTACCACGTACAAGCGAAAGCCCACTTAGGAGAGGTTGTTCGTACTACGATTATTGACGATGTTGAAGCCAGAAGTGCGAAGGTGCTTTGGGACGCAGCTGACCAAATCGGCGTTGCAGCCACAACAAGCAGCACGATATCAACTCTCGAATTGACTGCTGGCGCAGGAAATAGCTCGGCCTCGTTTGAGGGCGACATCACAATCAACAATCCCGAGGTTGAGAACTATTTTGCGTTCTACCCTGCTCTTAGTTCGGCGACGCTCAGCAACGGCCAGCTGACACTCACACTACCCACCGAGCAGCAGAACGTTGCCTCGGGCGTTGATGGAGCCACCTGTGGTTTTATGATCGCGAAGTCGAACAATGCATCGATCGATAAGCTTTCATTTACCTTCGAGAATCTGTTCGCGATACTACGCCTGCCGCTCACTGGCAACGGCGAGCAGTTGGCTCAAATTAGCTTTGCGGGAGGCAAGAATGAGATCACCTCGGGCGCATTCACGATTGATCTGACCAGCCCTGAATACGACATCACATTCAACGAGAATGGCTCACGCCACACCAGTCTGTTGACCGATGTTACATTAACGGCCACTCCGACGGTGTTCTACCTGGTTGTTCCCGCAATCGAGTACACATCGGGCTATTCGATCCGCGTTACCACAACCGACGGTCAGACTATGTTCCGCAGCGTGGGACGTGATGGCGGTCGCTCTCTCGAGCGCGGCTCGATTTACAAGCTCCCGGACCTCAATTTCGAGAGCCAGCGAACCGACCTGAGCCTCAATGGCAGAGCAAACTGCTATATCGTTTCGGCATCAGGCAACTATTGCTTCGACAGCAACCTACCTGATGGCGCGACGGCCGAGATCGTTTGGCAAGATAGCGACGGTCTGATCTCAAATGTTGAGCTGACAAGTGATGGTTACGTCTGCTTTACGGCGGGCAGTAACGAGGGCAATGCTCTGCTTGCTGTGCGCAATGCATCGAACACTATCATCGGCAGTTGGCACATTTGGGCAACCGACGCACCTCAATCGCAAACATACGACGACGGCACCGTGGTTCTCGACCGCAATCTTGGCGCGTTGTCGCCCGACGGCGCAGGTTTGTACTATCAGTGGGGCCGCCCCACTCCATTCACTGCAACGCCGCAAACGACCGAAACGGACGACCTGGCGAGCGCAACAAACAACCCCGCTCTCTTCTACACCGAGTGGGCATCGCTGAATGTCCCCAACGACAGCTGGGGCAACCCGTCTGACGACAGCTCATCATATAGCAGCGCTCAGGGCACTAAAACCGCTAACGATCCGTGTCCTGCGGGCTGGCGCGTTGCTCCGCCAACGTTGTACCGTACGATTGGCAAGTTGCTCGACAAGACAACCACCACCTGCTACACCATTACATTCGATAATGGCACCAAGGCCTATTATCCATTCACTGATCGTCTTACTGCTTCAGGCACATTGAGCGGCTCATCGGGTGGCTATCTCTGGACCAATTCGAACTATATTAGCCAATCATCTAAGACACTCAACGGCACCTATTTCCAATATTCGAAGAATAACACATCCAGCTTCGCCGGTAGTGGCAGTAAGATTTCGAGCAGTAAGACCTACGGACAGAATGTCCGTTGTGTAGCTGAGTAATCGAGCATCACATATCACAAACAAATGCGCCCCGATCCGCAATGGATCGGGGCGTGCTGTTAAAGACGACAATCAATTAAAAAGCAGGGTGAATCTCTATAGCAACATAATCACTAATAGTACCCCACTTGTGCGATACCGTTACTGGAATATATACCTTGCAAATTTCGTCTATGTTAACACCGTTAACGTTAATGAAGATCAGCTCGCTACCGTTCTTAGTCAAGCAGTCCATACCGAAGTAATCTGCAGCCTTCATCTTAGCAGTCTCAGCAGTCAGGGTGTCATCAACAACCCAATTGCCGTAAGCGTCCTTCTTTATGTTAATAACAGCATTCGCCAAATCCCAATAAATATTAGTTACATCATAATATTTCCACAAGTCAGTAGCATATTTTTCCTTCTCACCTGCATTTGCTGGAATTTCTTCTGCTACAAGATAGTCAAAAAAATCCGTAATACTAAATGTATCAGAGCAATCAACCTTTGAACCATCGATCACCATGTCAACGAAGTGGTCCTCTACTAAAGTTGTGTTAATCTTCAAAGGCTCTACGAAGTGGAGATCAAAAGAGGATACTTTATAAAGATTATATGGATTAATCTGAGCCCACACATCAATACCTGCATCCTTACCGAGTATCGCTTTACCTGCATCATTATTGTAAATGTAAACATAGATATCGTTTAATGCAACTGAAATATTTGTTGCCCCATTAGTAGTGGGTGTCTGAACACCATACCATTGATTCATATCAAAATTTATCAATTCAACGGCATTTGCTACAACAGCGCTATTAGTCCACTGAAGATTCCACTTGCCGCAAGGCAACAAGTTCTTAACGATCTGGCCGTTAAAAAAGAGCTGGTCGAAGTCGTAGTTATACGAGCAAGTTTCAGTCTGGGGAGTCTGTGCAAACTCAAGCTTGTACTGTACGGGATATACCTTAGCCAATACGCCGTCAACGCTCCACAGAGCCGAACGGTAACCGTAAATCTTCGGCATAGTAGGCAAATTGATGTTCATCTTGAAGGTTACGTAGTACGAAGGATAAGTGTACTCGTCTTTCGATTGGAACTTGACCGAAATAGTCTTCTGGGTTACAGTTTGATTTCCATTAGAATCCATAACTTTACCTAACTGAGCCGTAGTAACAGTCCAAGTAATACAGGTAGATGATCCATCAGGATTTGAATCATTATTAAAAACTACATTACCTAAATTAGAATTAGATACTCCATAGTAATTCTCTACAAAATCAGTGTAGCTCAGTCCGTGATTGTTATTAAACTTAGCTAAGATATCATTAACCATTCTCTCCCAAGTAATAATCCCTTTGAAATCAGCACACGACAGAGTATAGTCAAATTCAATAGGAGTAGACAAAGTGATAGATTCTAATGGTTCGGGATCGGGATCAGGCTGTGTATTTGCCTTTTTCGCAACCATCGGGATATAGTCCGACAGCAGATTGAGATTGTCGTCGTCGATTGCCAGGCGCGCACTCGCCTCCTGGGTACCCGCGAAGAACGCATCGCTCAGATTCGCGCCCGACGCCTTGACCGTAATCGTACCAGCGTCACTATCAACCGTCCACGACAAAATTGCCATATCGACCATCTGAACACCCGCACGGGTTTCGGTGTAGACCGCCTTGACCGTTGCTGCATCACGCCAATTTGCTGCAGCGCTTGCGGGCGACACCTCGAAATCGAACTCAACATAGCTATCGCTCTTCGACGAGTAGAAAACCGTCGCCTTGCCGTCCGAATATCGCGGGATATAGGTCAGGGCGATACTCTGTGCACCACTCGCCTTCGGAATCGTGATCGTCGTGCCGTCTGCCAGCTTAAAGTAGACGTTGTTGCTGTCCTGCGTCACGCTTTGGAAGATTGAATCTCCATTCGAGCCCTGCGGACCCTGAGGGCCTTGCTCGCCCTGCTCGCCCGTTGCCTTGCCGAGCTTGATCCAAGTTTGACCATTATCATACGATACGTACCAGTACTCGTTCTCGATCTTCAACTGAGGGGTAACACCGTCCTTGCCGTCAGCACCATCCTCACCATCTTCTCCGTCCGAGCCATTGTCAGCCTCCGACGGACTTGCCTGGATCTTATTGCCGTTCTCATCGGTCAGCCACTCGCCGTCGATAGTCCAATAATAAATACCATCAGTGTCCATCTTAACGCCAATCACGGGAGTGTGACCATCGGCACCGTCCTGGCCATTCGAGCCGTTTGTGCCATTTGTGCCGTTTGTGCCGTTTGTGCCGTCCTCACCATCAGCACCGTGATAAATAGTGATGGTCTTACCGCTGGTGAAAGTGATGACATAACCCAAATCCTTGCCGTCTTTGCTAATAGGCGCAATAGTGGTGATTTGATCATTCTTTTGAATGGCATTGACGATTGTCTGCAACGATGAAATGTTGGTATTCAGCTGTTTGCAGATCTCCTCCAACTGTTTCAGTCGGGTTTCGAAATCGTTCAGGCGATTCACAAGTTCCGAATCGTCGTACCCCTCACACGATGTGAAAAGGGTCGCGCACACGAAGGTGGCGAGCAGGAAAAAGCGTTTCATTAGTGTAGATTTTATTGTCGTTTTTTTGATTGCATTAGCGATTAAGCGAATTATCGCTCTCAAAGATAGCAATTTTAATCGCACTATGAGCCATATTATATAAAAAAGTCTTCCCGACTCGGAGTGAATCGGGAAGACTTTTTTCGATAATCGATTATCTATCGAGGATGCTATTTCGCGTAGCTGACCGAACGAGTTTCGCGGATCACAGTGATCTTCACCTGACCAGGATAGGTCATCTCGTCCTGAATCTTCTTTGCGATATCGTGCGAGAGCTGATCCGACTCCTGATCCGACAGTTTGTCCGCACCAACAATCACGCGCAGCTCGCGACCTGCCTGAATTGCGTAGGTTTTCATCACGCCAGGGTACGACAGAGCGATATCCTCCATCTCCTTCAAGCGCTTGATGTACGACTCCACAACCTCGCGGCGAGCGCCGGGACGTGCACCCGAAATCGCGTCGCAAACCTGTACGATCGGAGCATAGAGCGAAGTCATCTCAGCCTCATCGTGGTGAGCGCCGATAGCGTTACAAACGTCGGGTTTCTCCTTATATTTCTCGGCCAACTTCATACCGATAATTGCGTGCGGCAGTTCGGGCTCATCATCGGGCACCTTACCGATATCGTGCAACAGACCAGCGCGGCGTGCCAACTTGGGATTCAGACCCAGCTCAGCAGCCATAATACCAGCCATATTTGCAGTTTCGCGCGAGTGCTGCAACAGATTCTGACCATACGACGAACGGTACTTCATCTTACCGATCAAACGGATCAGTTCGGGGTGCAGACCGTGAATACCCAAATCGATCGTGGTGCGCTTACCCACCTCGATGATCTCCTCCTCGATCTGCTTCTGCACCTTCGCTACAACCTCCTCGATACGTGCGGGGTGGATACGGCCGTCGGTAACCAACTGATGCAGAGCCAATCGAGCGATCTCGCGGCGTACGGGATCGAAACCCGACAAGATGATTGCCTCGGGCGTATCATCAACGATGATTTCGATGCCCGTTGCAGCCTCCAAAGCGCGGATATTACGACCCTCACGACCGATGATGCGACCCTTAACCTCGTCACTATCGATATTGAAAACAGTCACCGAGTTCTCGATTGCCGTCTCGGTTGCCACGCGCTGAATCGTCTGAACGACAATGCGTTTAGCCTCCTTATTGGCGCTCATCTTAGCCTCCTCGATGGTCTCATTGATGTAGGTCATCGCGTCAGCCTTAGCCTCAGCCTTCATATTCTCGATCAGAGTATTCTTAGCCTCCTCGCTACTCATACCGCTGATCTGCTCCAAGCGTGCGTTCTGCTCACGAATCATACGCTCGACATCCTCCTTCTTGCGATCAAGCGCAACTAACTGACTTTCAAGCTGCTCCTTCAAGCGATTCGACTCGTTGTGCTTACGCTCGAGATCCTTCTGCTGGTCCTTGATCGAATTCTCATTCTGGCGGATAACCTGCTCACGCTCTTTGAGTTTAGCGTTGCGCTCATTAACCTGACGATCATAGTCGCTTTTGAGCTGAATGAACTTCTCCTTTGCTTGGAGGATCTTCTCTTTCTTTATCATTTCGCCCTCAGCCTCAGCCTCTTTGACAGCTGCTTCGCGGCGTGCACGGATTGTGTTCTTGGTAACCAAGTTGGTAATCAAGATATAACAACCCACTGCGGCTACGGCAGACAGAGCGGCGATCAGTATTACTATACCTGTGCTCATTGTTATTTTTTGTGTTTTTGGTTTAAGTATTTGTTTTAAAGTTTGTTACAAAATAAAAAACCCGCATAGAGATTCCAAATCTTGTTTGACGAATCTGCAAAGATAAGTCAGGTGTGAGGGCTCCGACAAAATCCAATCGCAAACGTCCAACGGTATCCTCGGATACACCGCGCGCGGGGCGCGGTTAAGGCCTGTTTTTGAGAGGTCGAGTTATCCTCAATATAAAAAGTGTTCAGTTTCGCAAAGCTTATAAGGAATCTATGCGGGATATTCCAATTTCAGTGTATATTCAAAGAACGCGTTGGGTTATTAGTATCACTCTCAACACATTAAACCCATTGATATATTACCTCGTCTGCATTTTCAAACATACGCACTCGAAAGCCGTACATTTGACACTACCGAATCTCGGTTAGTCGAGTTGATTCAAATATTGATCCAACTTCGAGTCGAGATCGGCCAACTGCTCCACCTGCTCGTCGCCGAGCGAGCGGCTGAGGCGCATTTCAATAAAGTCGAAACTGATCTGCAATGCGGCCAGAGCCAAGCAGTCTTCGCGCTTGAAATCCTTGAACTTAGCCTTCTCAATACGGCTAAAACGGTCGTTGATTTCGCGCTCGGCCAAGCGATACAACTCCTCCTGACGCGAGTCGACGCTCAGGGGGTACTGCTTACCAGCGATTTTCAGCGTTATCGATTGTTTCGACATCTTCGTTTATCTCTATTTGTTCAGTAGGGCGATGCAACGGTCGATCTCCCGCATAAGACGATTGACACGTGCCTTTGCCTGTTTCTTGTCGGCTGTATTGCCCGCCAGACCTTCGCTCAGTTCGAGCGTTGTAATGCGGCGTTCGGCCTCAGCCAATTTGTTTGTAAGTTCCCTATTTTTAGCTACGAGCTTATCGCGCTCGGCCTGCAACTCTGCGGCCTGCTTTTTGAGGCGATCGTGCTGCTCGATGAGTCGCGCAACCTTACTTTCGATGCCTTCGATAATGCTTTTGTTTGCCATTTTTCGGGTATATTTTTATCTTTTCAACTTCAAAGGTATGAAAAAAAGGTGAAACTTACAAATTTCGCACTCGCTTATTTTGCGACCACACTTGCGTATAGGTCATACTCCTCGGCGCCCGTAATTTCGACCGTGTAGATTTTGCCTCGTCTAAGCTGGCGCTCCGAAGCGGGGATCAAAATCTCCTGATCGACCTCGGGCGAGTCGTAGCGACCTCGCGCAACGTACCAATCGCCTTGACGCGAGTCGATGATCACCTGCTCGCGTTGACCCACACGAGCCAAGTTCTTTTCGAGCGAAATGCGATTTTGGAGCGCCATCACTCGATCCACGCGCTCCTGCTTAACCTCCTCAGGTACATTATCTTCCAGCTCGCGAGCCGAGAATGTACCCTCCTCCTCCGAGTAGGGGAATACGCCCAGACGTTCGAATCGAACCTTCTCGACAAACTCCATCAGCTCAGCGAAATCCTCCTCTGTTTCGTCGGGGTAACCCACCAACAACGTCGTGCGCAGAGCCAGATCAGGCACCGCTGCACGCAAACGCTCGATCAGCGCGTAAGCTTCGGCCTTAGTGTGGCGGCGTTTCATCAACGTGAGCTGATGATCCGAGATGTGCTGGAACGGAATGTCAAGATATGGGCAGATCTTCTTCTCGCGTGCCATCACCTCGATAACGTCCTGCGGGAAGTCGGTTGGATAGGCGTAGTGCAGACGAATCCACTCGATGCCCTCGACCTTGCACAGACGTTCGAGCAGTTCGGCTAATGCGCGACGACCATACAGATCGCGACCATAATATGTTGTATCTTGGGCGATTACGATCAACTCGCGCACACCTTGCGCCGCCAGACGCTCCGCCTCCTCGACGCAGCGCTCCATCGGCACCGAACGGTGCGGACCGCGAATCAGCGGAATGGCGCAGTAGCCGCAATGCCAATTGCAACCCTCAGCAATTTTCAGATATGCGTAGTGCTTGGGAGTCGAAGTCACGCGCGCGGTCGAGGTGTCGGGATCGCCCGCAGCACCCAACGCGCGAGCAATGCCCTGCATATCGCGCGCACCGAAATAGTCATCAACTTCGGGAATCTCAGCACGCAACTCGTCGGCATAACGTTCGCTGAGACAACCGATTACGAACAGACGCTCGATACGTCCCTGCTCCTTTGCGGCAGCAAAACGCAGAATCGTGTCGATCGACTCCTGCTTGGCGTCACAGATGAAACCGCAGGTGTTGATCACGACCACCTTGGCGTCGGTGCGGTTGCTGTCGAACGCTATCTCGTAACCCGCCTCGGCCAGCTGCGCCGCTAGGTGCTCCGAATCGACCGTATTTTTCGAACAACCGAGCGTTACTACGTTAATTTTTTTCATCGCTTGCCGATTTATTTATCTCCAAACAGAGCGTTTACGAACTCGTGGCGGTCGAAGATTTTCAGCTGGTCAATACCCTCGCCAATGCCGATATAGCGCACCGGAACACGGAACTGATCGCTGATACCGATCACCACGCCGCCCTTAGCCGTACCATCCAACTTAGTGATAGCTAACGAAGTAACCTGCGTAGCCTGAGTGAATTGACGCGCCTGCTCAAAGGCATTTTGTCCCGTCGAGCCGTCCAGTACGAGCATCACTTCGTGCGGAGCGTCGGGAATCACCTTAGCCATCACGTTGCGAATTTTGGTCAGCTCGTTCATCAGGCCGATCTTGTTATGCAGACGACCTGCGGTATCGATCAGCACCACGTCGGCGCCATTAGCCTTAGCCGATTTGAGCGTATCGAAGGCCACCGAAGCGGGATCCGAGCCCATCTCCTGGCGGATCATCGTCGCACCTGCACGCTCGGCCCACACGCCCAACTGATCGATCGCCGCCGCACGGAAGGTATCCGCCGCACCGATATAGACCTTCTTGCCGGCCTTACGGAGCTGTGCTGCGAGTTTGCCGATGGTGGTGGTTTTACCCGCGCCATTGACGCCCACAACCATCACAACATATGGCTCACCCTCCTTTGCATCGAGGCCGAAAGAGTTGTCGTTGCAGTGATTCTCCTCGAACAACAGGGCAATCTCATCGCGCAGAAGCATCTGAAGCTCAGCTGTATTCATATACTTATCGCGAGCCACACGCTCCTCGATACGGCGAATGATCTTGACCGTCGTTTCGACACCCACGTCTGAGGTGATCAGAATCTCCTCCAGCTCGTCGAGCATATCGTCATCGACCTTCGAGCGACCCGCCACGGCGCGCGCCAACTTGCTGAACAGACCCTGCTTGGTCTTCTCCAAACCGGCATTCAACTCCTCGCGCTCGGCAGCTACCACCTCGGGTGCAGCAGCCTGCTCTTCGGCCTTTTTCTTCTTAAAAAAATCGAATAATCCCATAGTTTTCAGTCAATAGATTTTTGCAAAGATACAAAATTGTTTTCAAATCTCCATTATATATAAGGTAAAAGCCACCTCCCAGGGTGGCTTTTGTATCGTTGCGTGGCACCGATTACTCGATCATCAGCTCATCGAGGCGTACCTTCGGAACGTAGTGAGTGCCCTCGCGGCGGTAGTATTTGTGGCTCTCGTCGGCCGAGATTTCGGTCAACTCGATATGATCCATTCCGCGACCAATCGCCACTACCAACAGCGGCTCGTATGGGAGTGCCAATGCCTCTTTTACACCCTCGCGGTCGAAGGCGGCAATGCACAATCCATTCAATCCTATCTCAGTGGCTTGCAACAACATAGATTGCACCGAGATTCCCAGGTCGATGCTCACTTCGCGTGTCTCGGGAACAGTCGCACAGATGACAATATAAGCATTGGGTTCGGTACCCGCGATGGGCAGGTGGAGTTCGGGCAGTGCACCTCCCATACGTATGTGGGGCAGCACCTTCGCGGCCTCGTCAGAGAGCACTGCACGGAAGCGCAACACTTGTTGATTACGAGCCGACGGGATGCGTGTATTGACCTCGATAATGCGACGCAACTGATCCTCGCGCACGATGAACGATGGGTCATAAGCGCGGTGACTGCGATTCTTTGCCAACAGACGCGCCAGCGACGGCGCACGGCGAGGCGTCAAACCTGCATCACGACGAGCCATATACTCCTCCATTTTCTTACCTAAGTAATTGTCTGCCATATCTTTATTCGTTTTTAAGTCGTATTGCAGCAATCTCGCTTTGGGTACCGATCCTAAATGGTGGCCCCCACAGCGACAGACCACTCGAAACATAGATGTGGGCGCGCGACCAACGGCGATAACCATAGCTCTGTTCGTAGAGGCGGTCAGTCAGCAGATTGAGTGGCCACACCTGACCGCGATGTGTATGTCCACTGATTTGCAGGTCGATACCAAGCGAATCAGCCTCAGCCAAATGGTAGGGTTGGTGGTCGAGAACAACAATCGGACGCAGCGTATCGGCCTTTGCAATTAACGCTGCGAGAGGCTCACGACGACGGTTCGAATGATCATCGCGCCCGATCAACTGCACACCGTTAGGGAGCACCGCCACCGAGTCGCGCAACAGATTTATCGGTGTGGTTGCGAGCAACTGCTCCACCTGCGCCAAACCGCTAATATACTCGTGATTACCCGCAACCATATAGATCGGAGCGTCGATTCTGTTCAGTTCCTCGCACATCGAATCGCGCATGACGGGCACCACCGAATTGTCGATCAAATCACCCGCAACGAGCACTACATCAGGTCGTTGAGCATTGATCATCTCGACATAACGACGCAACGCCTTGCGCCCCGTCCCTTCGCCCAGATGGACGTCGCTCACGGCCACAATCCGCATCTCGCCACCCTCGATCGGGCGATCAATCGGCAATTCCAACTCGACCACGCGCGGATGTCGGTAGTTCCAATATCCATACGCCAGCACCGCCCCGACCGCCACAAGCGCAACCCAAAAGCCACCTCTGAACGAGGAGATAGCCCAATGTGTCAAGTCGCTCAAAACGAGTGCAATAACCATATAGAGCGTAAAGAGCAGCCACACCGATCCGACACTGAACAGCGTGTGGCTCACAGCGGCGGGGAGGGTCGAGTGTCGCAACCCCATCGCCACAAAAAACGCCAGTGCAGCCACCCAATAGAGCACCCCGACGAGCACTCGTGCCCACACCGGCGCACCGCTCATCTGTTGCAGTGCGCGCACAAAGATATAGATGTTGCCACCCAAGTAGGCGGCTGCCATTGCAAGAAACATCAACTTCATTCGCGTGCGGGTTTAGTGGTGGTTATAAGCTATTTATGCCATTAGAGCATCGGCCAGAGCTTCGAGTGCAGGCTGATCCTCGCGCTTCATTCGCGAGAGGATCGTAACCATCGGCTCGACAATCTCCAACTCCTTCATCTGCTCCAACATACCGCGCATCACGCGACCTGCCGACGGAGCCCACGAGCCATTCTCGATGATCGCCACGCGACGCTTTTGGTAGCTCTTGATTTGGAGGTGGTGCAAGAAGTCGTACATCGGCGGGAAGACACCCGAATCATACGACGCAGCCGCCACAACCAACTTGCTCATACGGAATGCATCTTCCACAGCCTCAGCCATATCGCAACGACTCAGGTCGGCAACCGACACCTTTGGTGCACCCTTTGCGCGCAGGATCTCGGCCAATTTTTCGGCCGCTGCTGCCGTACCGCCGTGAATCGACGCATAGGCGATGAAGACACCCTCGGTTTCTGGTTCGTACTTGCTCCACGTGTCGTACAGACCGATGTAATAGCCGAGATTCTCACTCAGAATCGGACCGTGCAACGGGCAGATTTGTGCAACGTCAAGCACCGCCAACTTTTTGAGCAGAGTCTGCACGGGCACACCATATTTTCCGCAGATATTGAAGTAGTAGCGACGCGCCTCGCACGCCCACTCCTCATCGTGAGCCAGCGCGCCAAACTTACCGAATGCGTCGGCCGAGAAGACCACCTTCGACAGCTCGTCATACGACACCATTACCTCGGGCCAATGCACCATCGGTGCCATCATAAAACGCAGAGTATGAGCGCCAAGCGAGAGCGTATCACCCTCCTTGACCGCTATCGTGCTTTGCGTGAAATCGACCCCTTCGAAGAACTGCGGCATCATTTGCACCGCGCGTGCCGATGCGACGATCTTCATCTGCGGGAACTCATCCAAAAGAGCCACAACGCCACCTGCGTGGTCGGGCTCCAAGTGGTGAACAACGAGGTAGTCGGGCGTACGACCGCCGAGTACTGTGAGCAGTTTCGCGTGCCACTCGTCGTACTTGCGCGCATCGACCGTATCCATCACCGCAACTTTCTCATCGAGAATCATATAGGAGTTGTACGAGATGCCGTTGGGAATGATGTATTGGCTCTCGAACAGATCCAGATCGGTGTCATCAACACCGATATATTTAATGTCAGTTGTAATATTCATAGCTATCTAGATGTTTAACCCCACAAATATAGCAAATTGTTTCGACGCTACCACCACTATCCGTAGCAAAAAAATGCCCCAACTCAGCGTGAGAGTCAGGGCATTTCTTCGTTATCGACAGGTTTACTTCTGGCGAGTGCGGTAGTGGGCGCGGAACTTACCCTTGCCGAAACCGAGCAACTTACTGCGCAACAGATTGCGACGCAACGGTGCCAGACGGTCGGTAAAGACCTTACCCTCCAAGTGGTCGTACTCGTGCTGGATCACGCGCGCGGCATAGCCATCGAACGCCTCGTCGTGCTCCTCGAAATTCTCGTCGAGCCAGCGCATACGAATCGCCACGGGGCGCGAAACATCCTCGTGCAGACCGGGCAGGCTCAGGCAGCCCTCATTGAAGAGCTCCTCCTCCTCTGCACGTTCGTAGATATCGGGGTTGATGAACGCCTTGCGAAAACCCTCCAAGCGCGGGTCGTCCTCGGCCCACGGTGAGCAATCCACCACAAAGAGCTTCAACGCCTTACCGATCTGCGGCGCAGCCAAACCTACACCCTCAGCCTCGTACATCGTTGCGAACATATCCTCGATCAGCTTTTTTAGCTCGGGGTAGTCCGCAGGCACCTCTTTGCACTGCTCGCGCAGCACTTGTGCACCATATATTACGATAGGATAGATCATAATTTTCAGTTCTTAAACAATTTCTTAATTACAGCCCTCGCAACTCCAAACTCTGCATATAATCCTGCAAAATGATCGTTGCAGAGATGCGATCAACCAACGCCTTGTCGCGACGAGCCATACGACCGATACCGCTTTCGAGCATCGTGCGGTGAGCCAGTACCGAGGTGAAACGCTCGTCGTAGAGCACCACCTCAACCTGCGGGAACTCCTTGCGCAATCGTCCCACAAAAGGCTCGATCGCGCGCCACGACTCGCTCATTGCGCCATTCGACTGCTTGGGTTGACCGACCACAATGGTCGAAACGTCGTTCTTCGACAAATATTGCTTCAGATAGTCCATCAACGTGTGGGTCGCAACCGTATCCAACGCCCCCGCGATGATTCGCAGAGGGTCGCTCACGGCCAATCCCGTGCGCTTCAATCCGTAGTCAATTGCGAGTATGCGCCCCATAGTCCTAAGCCAAAGCCCTCGCTGCCAATCCGACAAGATAACCTACGGCATAGGCGGCGGCAATGAAACCTGCGATTCGTATGGCAATACCCAAAATGCGTTTGGTTTTCTCCATTTCGAATATTTCGATCAACTGTTAGCCTACTATGCCTCCTGCAACTTCTTGAAGAGCTTGCGGAACGAGCACTCCTCATCGACCATTGCGTGCAACTTGTCGATTGCTACGCGCTCCTGAGTCATCGTGTCGCGGTGGCGAACGGTAACGGTGCCGTCCTCCAAAGTCTGACCATCGACCGTAACGCAGAACGGAGTACCGATTGCGTCCTGACGGCGGTAGCGCTTACCAACCGAATCCTTCTCGTCGTAAACTACATTGAAGTCGTACTTCAACTCGTCAACGATCTTCTGAGCGATCTCAGGCATACCGTCCTTCTTCACCAGCGGCAGAACTGCAACCTTCACGGGAGCCAGCGCAGCAGGGAAACGCAACACTACGCGCGAATCGCCACCCTCGAGCTTCTCCTCAGTGTAAGCAGCTGACAGAACCTGCAAAATCATACGATCGACACCGATCGAGGTCTCAACTACGTAAGGAACGTAGCTCTCGCCAGTCTCGGGATCGAAGTACTGTATCTTGCGACCCGAGAACTTCTGGTGGTTGCCCAGGTCGAAGTCGGTACGCGAGTGGATACCCTCCACCTCCTTGAAACCGAACGGGAAGTTATACTCAACGTCGGTAGCAGCGTTAGCGTAGTGAGCCAGCTTATCGTGGTCGTGGAAACGGTAGTTGTCGTTGCCGAAGCCGAGTGCGCGGTGCCAAGCCATACGGGTCTCCTTCCACTTGTTCCACCACATCATCTCCTCGCC
>JAFNVH010000044.1 GCA_017379895.1 Rikenellaceae bacterium
ACATACCCGGAACGCCACTTGCCTTCTGCTCAGTGCACTCGAGGATCACCTGAACTCTGTTACCTTTCTTTGCCATTTGTTGTTACCTCGTTTAAATTAGTAAACCTTACGAGCTGCAACAGCCTCCTTCAGAGCGTTTGCAAGACCCTTTTTGTTAATAGTTTTCATACCAGCTGCCGACACTTTGAGTGTGATCCAGCGGTTCTCTTCTTCCGACCAGAAACGCTTAGTTCTCAGATTGGGGCTGAACTTGCGCTTGGTCTTGCGGTTCGAGTGAGAAACATTGTTACCCACCATCGCAACCTTACCAGTAATTTCGCAGACTTTCATCGTTTAATTATTTGTTTAATTTGTACCCATATATTTTGGGCGTGCAAATATACGAACTTTTTCCTTTACTGCAAACTTTTCTTCCTCTCTTTTTGACTGAAAGAGAGTCTTTATCGCAGTTTATTGGCCTTTTTGCTCGATAATGGCGTCACGGAGTAGGGTTGCGGCGACACCTGAGGCGCGTTCGATCACCTGCGAGCGTACAGTTCCGAGCACGCGACGCTCCGAGCGCACCCCTTCGGGAGTGGCAATGGCAAACCAAACCGTACCAACGGGTTTCTCGTCCGCGCCGCCCGTCGGACCTGCAATGCCTGTTGTGGCAACGGCATAGTCGGCACCGCTAATGCGACGCGCGCCCTCGGCCATCTGCTCGGCAACCGTCTGGCTCACTGCGCCATAACGCTCGATGTCAGCCATATTGACGCCCAGCACTTGCGCCTTAGCCTCGTTGCTGTACGACACTACGCCACAAAGAAAGTAGCTCGACGCACCAGCCTGAGCCGTAAAGCGAGAGGCGATCGTGCCGCCCGTGCAACTCTCTGCTGTTGCGAGTGTTAATCCTTTGTTTATTAGTAGATTGTGAACGAATGTAAAGATCGACTCATTCTCGTAGCCAACCACATATTGTGGAATTATCGTTTCCAATTCGGTGAAAAGTCGGTCGATTTCGTCACCCACCTCGCGACCATCAACCTCGTATGCCGACAGACGTAGACGCACCTGCGAAGGCGAGGGCAGATATGCCAATTTGATGTATTGGGGCAGTGCATCTTCCCACTCTTCGATACGCTTAGCGAGCATCGACTCGGCCAAACCTGTGGTGATCATTGTGCGGTGAACAACCTGTTTCAGAGCGAATTGCGCACGCAGGCGGGGCAATACCTCGTCCTGCATCAGATGCTCCATCTCGAAGGGCACGCCGGGCAACGAAACCACAACTTTCCCCTCACGCTCGAACCACATTGCGGGTGCGGTGCCGTGCGCATTGTGCAACACTGTGCAACGATCGGGAACTTCGGCCTGACTCTGATTCAACTCGTTGAACTCGATTCCGCGTGCGGCGAGCATACGGCGAACGTGTTCATAGACAACCTTATTGCGCACCAACTTCATTCCGAAGTAGTCGGCCAGCGTACGTTTTGTGATGTCATCTTTTGTGGGGCCCAGACCGCCCGTCATAATAACCAGATCGCATTGTGCGAGCGAAGTGTCTAGGGCGTCAATGATTCGCTGGCGGTCGTCGCCGATCGACAGACGTTCGGTCACGACCACGCCTGCCGAGTTCAGGGCACGCGAGATATAAGCGGCGTTGGTATCCACGATCTGTCCGATCAGGATCTCATCGCCGATAGTGATGATTTGAGCTTGCATATATGATTGTTATTCAGCCTTTTGCTCGGCGGGAGCGGCAGCTTTCGCGGCCTCGTGATCGGCGATCAGCTGCTTGCAGATCTGGCGCACAAAAGCCGGACCATTGTAGATCATACCCGAGTAGACCTGCACCAAACTTGCGCCTGCATCGAGCATCGCTTTTGCGTCCTCGACCGTCATCACGCCACCCACACCGATAATCGGGTAGCGGCCCTGACAGCGCTCGTGAACACGACGCACAACCTCGACAGCGCGTTTGGTGAGCGGAGCTCCACTCAGACCGCCATTGCCGATCAAGTCAATCGTCTTTTGGTCGGTAACGAGACCTGCACGCGAGGTGGTGGTGTTGGTCGCAACGATACCGTCGAGCGGTGTCTCGATCATCACGTCGGTCATATCGTCCACCGAGGCGTCGTCCAGATCGGGCGAAATCTTCAACAGAATTGGGCGATATTGGCTCTGTCCGCGACGGAATTCAAACAACGGCTCAAGAATCTCGGTAACGCTCTGCTTGTTCTGTAACGAGGTGACTTTCGCCACGTTAGGGCAGCTGACATTCACCACGAAGTAATCAACATATTGATACAGATTGCGGAACAATTTCAGATAATCCGACGGTGCCTCCTCGATTGGGGTCAGCGAGTTTTTGCCGATATTTGCGCCCACGACGGTGCCTTTGCAACGCTTGTGAAGGTTCTCGATCGCGTTCTGCATACCGTGGTTGTTGAATCCCATTCGGTTGATGATAGCCTTATCTTTGGGCAGACGAAACAGACGCGGACGCGGGTTGCCAGGCTGACCTTTTGGGGTCACGGTTCCCACCTCGACGAAGCCGTAACCGAGAGCCGAGAGCTCGTTGTAAACCTCGGCATTCTTGTCGAAACCGGCAGCGATACCGATCGGGTTTGCGAACTTCACACCGAATACTTCGCGTTCGAGAGCGGGGTGCTTAACTGCAAATAATTTATTCATCAACCACTTCGTGCCGGGGATAAAACCAACAATGCGAAGTGCGCCAACAGTCAGTTTATGAACATTTTCGGCCGAGAAGCAGAAGAGTATCGGACGAATAATCTGTTTATACATAGCAGGGTTTGTTTCACTAATATAGCACAAAGGTAGAAATTTTAATTCAAAAAACACAATGTACGCCCGACAATTATTGTGCTTGGTTTCGTAAAAACAACTGCGCCACTACCTTTTGGCGGTGGCGCAGGTGCGTTATGTGCGGTTGTCTATTTCAACTCGTCGGCAAATATCTCGAAGAAACCCTCGTCGGGATATACTCTGTCGAATACAAATTTGCGGTAAGCATATTTAGTTCCTTTTGGTTGGTCGGTTTGCTCCTCTTTGTAGTCAATTTTGATATACATAATAATTTGCTGACCGTTCATTTTGGTGATTCTCGCCTCGTTATACTCTTTTACTGAGCACCAACCTGCGAGGAATGAAAAATCTTCGGCTGTAACAACCTCACCGTCGCTAAGAATTTGCATTGGATATTTTCGGAAAAATTTTTCGTAATAATAATTAGCAGGATCTTTGGGATCTTTGGGGTTCACGGGTATATAACATCTCGCATAATATAGATGCCATATTTCATCGCTTGTAATGCGATAGACATTGTATATTTTGTTAACATCGCCCTGCGCTCCTCCAATAAGACGCTCGTAATCGATAAACTCGCCACTTGCATCATAATATTCGATAATGTTCTTAACGCTACATTTCCAATATCCCTCAATAGTTGAACGAGTTAGGTCAATTTCTCCCGATTCGAGCTGTGGCGCCCAATCATATTTTTCGCAAGCTGTCATACTCAACAGCATTAGCAGAGTAAGTAATCGTTTCATAGCTATTCGGGTTTAATATTAGTAAATAATTTCTTGCAAGTTACGAATTTAATTTCTTATTCGCAAATTTTACGATCTAAAAGATTAAAAATACTCTTCGCGATAGCGGTACTCGTTTCGCAGTTGCTCGAAATGGTCGGGACGCTCGCGCAGGGGGCGGCTCTCTGCCTCCAAATCACAATAGCTGTCGATTGTTGCGCACATCTCTTCCCACGTGATCGGTCGGGACGTAACTCGCTCAACCTCCGCGGGGAAATAGTCCTCCAGCGGCAACCCGAACTTGCGAGCCACAGCTTGCACCGACATTGCCGTGGCGTTGGCTTTGCCCTGCGCCGAGTAACCCGCAACGTGGGGCGTCGCAGCAACCACCTGTGAGAGCAACTCGCGGTCGATTTGAGGTTCATTCTCCCAAACGTCTAAGTATGCCGAACAACGTCCCTCGCTAATCGCTCGGCTGAGTAGCGAATTATCGACCACCTCGCCACGCGAAGCATTGAGAATCATAGCGTTGTGTTGCAGTTGTGAGAAGAATTGCTCGCCCGCCAGATGTAGCGTACGATCCTCGCCCTCGCGGATCAAAGGCACGTGAAAAGTGATGATGTCGCAACGCTGAGCCACTTCATCAATCGTTCGGAAATCGCCACCCTCGGCACGCTGACGCGGTGGGTCGCAGCAGACCATTTCGAACCCCCAGCGACGTCCATACACCTCCACGAGTCGGCCAATGTTGCCCACACCGACAATACCCAGACAGTGGTCACTCGGTTGACTGCCGTCGCGTTCGCACACGCTCTTTAACGCCGCCGCAACCCACTGCAATACACCGCGCGAATTGCACCCTGCGGCAGTTGCGACCGCGATGTTGTGCGTACGACAATATTCGATGTCAATATGGTCGTAACCGAT
Source organism: Rikenellaceae bacterium (assembly GCA_017379895.1). Taxonomy (GTDB): domain Bacteria; phylum Bacteroidota; class Bacteroidia; order Bacteroidales; family Rikenellaceae; genus Alistipes. The sequence goes on from JAFNVH010000044.1 coordinate 4,461, forward strand.
TGTGGCAGTGGCGATCATACGAACTTTCGAACCATCGAGCAGGGCGGCATTACACTTTGTTCGGGTGCGGATAATCAGGGCGTCGCTATCGCGTACAGACGCGGCATCGAACCGCTCGCCCGCAAGGTATTGTACCTCGGCATACGGTTCGAAGACCCCCGTAATGAACGGAATAGCGCTATCGATTGTGATTTTCATATTTGCAAAGGTATGAAAAAAATAGGAAGTGAGTGCTGGGGTTGCGCACAAAAAAACAGCAGAACCTTGTGAGTTCTGCTGTCAATCAATTTGTCGGGGAGACTGGATTCGAACCAGCGACCTCCAACTCCCGAAGCTGGCGCGCTAACCGGACTGCGCTACACCCCGAAATTGCGACTGCAAAGATACGAAAAATTATATTAAATTATCAAATAATTTTGGTATTGATGTCGAAAAAAATAACTCCTCGCCCGTAACGGGGTGATACAGAGCTAATTTATAAGCGTGCAAACATACACGACCGGCGTCTGTCGAGCGCGATGAGTACTTCTTATCGCCCGCGACGGGACAGCCAACATGCTCCAAATGAGCGCGGATCTGATTCTTGCGACCCGTTTCGAGTGATAGCTCGACCAGCGAACGACCTCCGCGCGAGCGCAGAACGCGATAGTGCGTTACGGCATCGACGGCATTGTCCTCCTCGGGCGTACGGCTGACGAACATCTTGCGGTTGCGATTTTCGGCCAGCGGGGCGTCGATCGTACCCTCAGTGGCGGGCATAACACCGTCAGCCACTGCGATATACTTACGGTCGATCACGATACGATGCCAATCGGCTTGCAGGCGATGTTTGATCTCTTCGCTCTTGGCGAAGATCATCAGTCCTGATGTCTCGCGGTCGAGGCGGTGGACGATGAAGATGCGATTCGCGGGATCCTCCAACTTGACGTGGTGGCTGAGGATCGAGTATGCGGTTTTGTCGCGTTGCTTGTCGGTACCCATCGAGAGTAGTCCGTTGCGCTTGTCGACAACGATAATATGCTTATCCTCAAAGACAATGCGCAGCATCGGGTGGTGCAACTCGGCCGCCGCGCGACCGCGATTGATCGACACCTTGTCGCCCTTGCGCAGGACGTTGTCGTAAGCGGTTGTGACCGTGCCATTGACACTCACACGACGATGTGCCAACAGAGATTTGAGCGCCGAGCGACTTTTGCCGTCGAATTTCTCTGCCAAGAATTGATGCAGTTGACACTCTTCGCCAACGGTGAATATCAGGTCGCTCTTGGGAGCGGTACGTACTTTTTTCATTTTGATTTACAGTCTTTTGTAGTGACACATCAACAACCTGCCCTCCTCGTCGCGCAGGTGCATTCCGCCGCCCTGGCAGTAGCGGAACATACGGCAGTCGGCGCACTCGTCCCGTCGTGCCCACGAGCGGTCGCGGAACGGTTCGTAACGCGAACTCCACACCTCCCAGAAGTTGTCGCGGTAGATGTTGCCCTGATCGAAATTCGAGCGGATCGAGGTGCAACCCGAGATTGCACCATCGACACGTATCGAGGCGGTCGTGACGCCTGCAGAGCAGTAGTAGAAAGAGTCACGCACCTCGGTTTCGTAGCCGCCCAGGAAGCCCTCGCAGGCATATGTGAGGTCGATTCGGCCCTCGCGGCGGGTGCGACGGATAAACTCCATTACCTCGCGGAATTGCTCATCGGTCAGACGTAATGTGGGGTCGTCGGCCGCGCGACCAACGGGGAAAATCGTGAAAATTCGCCAATGCTTAATGCCGTTTGCGATCAGTAACTCCTTCATCTCGTTGAGTCGTGGCACGAGCGCTCCCGTGACGCAGGTAACGGCGTCGTAGGCCACCGTGCCGTCGGCTGCGATCATTCGCAGGGCGTCGAGTGCACGCTGATAGCTGTGCGGATTGCGACGAATGTAGTTGTGTTGCTCCTCGAATCCATCGAAGCTGACCGAGATCGAGTGTAGACCTGCTCGCAGCAGGCTCTCGAATCGTTCGGGCGTGAGTGCCAGCGCATTAGTGACAATTCCCCACGGATAGCCACGTCGGTAAAGCTCCAAACCTGCACGCTCCAAATCCTTGCGCACGAGCACCTCGCCACCCGAGATTACGACCATCACTTTGTGCGGATTGACGTGCGGTGTGATCTGCTCATCGACCACGCGCAGTAAGTCCTCCAACGGCATATCGGGCACGGTTGCCTCAGCACGACAATCACTACCGCAGTGGCGACAATTGAGGTTACAGCGCAATGTACATTCCCAGAAGAGCGTGCGCAGGGGGTGCTCCTCGACGGTGTGTTTGTAGAGTTGTGCAAAGAGCTCCAAACCGAGCCTTTTTCGCAGGCCGAGTCGACGTCCGTTCAGGTCGTTAGCCATTGGTGTGTTGATTATTGATTATCAATTACTTTGAGCGGATTTTCGGTCTGCTCGGGTTGTGCTTGCTCGGGTTGTTCGGGAGTGGTTTTGAGAGCCTCCTCGCGGAAAACAACGGGCGGCACACCATACATCAAGCGGATCTGCGGCATTTCGACCGTATCTTGCTGTGCGGCAGGCTGTTCTTCGGGCTGCTCGGCACCCTTGTGCTGGCGTGTCGATGAGCACGATGCTCCGAAGCCGAGTACGGCCATCATTGTAGCTAAAACTTTGTATTTCATAGCGTTGTGGTGTTAGTGGTCGCAATGTTCCGACCACTTCAATACAAAGGTACATATTTTCGTGCGAAAGTCGAGCATTTCGCACGCGAGAAATTACTCCTCGTCGCTCACTTTCTCTTCGAGCACGATGTTCTGTTCGAGTGATTTTTTGCCCCAATACCAAGCATCATCGTCACCTGTATATTTGATATTGCTGAAATCGAGTTCAACAGTCTTCTCCTCAAATTCACCACCATTCTCCGCACCGTCAATGTCTTGCACAACGAGGTATAGCTTATCTGTCGGTAAGGAATTTAATCGCACTGCATAATCGCCATTATCAAGACTTTGGCACTCGTTGTCTTGTGAAGTATATGCATAGTGCCTATCATCTTGCAACCTGACTTTGATGTCCTTAATCGGATCGCCGTCAGCGTCAAGTACTTTGCCCTTCACTTCGTAATCAGCCAAAGGCGAACCATACATTACGGCACAACTCGCTACGGGGAGTGTGAAACCGAGGATCGATAACGATTTGACAATAATCTTTTTCATATTACTCAGTATGTTTTGCTGCTACTTCTCTTCGAGCACAACGTCTTGTTCGAGTGATTTTTTGCCCTTATACCACGCGCCCTTGTCGCCCGTATATTCGATTTTGCTGAAATCGAGCTCGACGGTCTTCTCCTCAAACTCACCACCATTCTCTGCGCCGTCGATGTCCTCAGCCGTAAGGATAAATTCTTCTAATGGAAAGGTTTTAGTCTGTAACTTATATTCTCCATTATCAAGGCTAAATCCCTGTGCCATATCGAATGGGATTGGGTTGTTGTCATCTCTTTTCATTGTGATTTTGATTCCCTTAATCGGATCGCCGTCAGCGTCAAGCACTTTACCCTTCACCTCGTAGTCAGCCGTGGGAGTGCCATACATATCGGCGTGTTGCTTGATGTCGCCATCGCAACCCATCAATGATGAGAATCCCAACATCGTCAGCAACCAATAGATAAATCGTTTCATAACCCTGCGAATTAAAGTTTAGTTTACACTCCTTTTTAATATAGACGATCGAGAGTGCCAAAATGTTGCATCAAAGTTAAAAATTTTTTCACTTTTTTGCAAATTTTTTCGTTGGGCACGCCACGACGCACGCCGTTGCACGCTTTTCGCCGAAAAATTATTACCTTTGCCATTCAGTACGAACATTATGAAACGAATTATTATAGCTATATGCGTTGCGCTTGTTGCAGTTGCGTGTGGTGCGCCACAGCCAGCCGACAGCCGACCGACAATCACCGTTGCGATCGCTCCGTTGCGTTGGCTCACCGAGGCGATAGTGGGCGATGATGTGCGTGTTGATGTCCTGATTCCCGCAGGCGCAAGCCCCGAAACATTCGAGCCCACGCCGCGCCAAATCACTGCAATGACCGATAGTAGAGCAGTTTACACGGTCGGTCTGATGGAGTTCGAGCGTAGCCTGACTTCACGCACGGGCATTGCAACCACGCCCCTCTGCGAGGGTATCGAAACTATCGGTGGGCACTATCACAACGGTCATAGCCACGGTGCTGATCCACATATCTGGACCTCGCCGCGCGAGTTGCGCGTGATGGCCGAGAATATGTATCGCCATCTGCGCACGATATTCCCCGATTCTACCTGCTACGACGAGCGCTATGCTCAACTCGATAGCGCACTGGTCGAACTCGATCACTATGTTGCGTCGTGCTGGGCGATGAGCGAGCGCGACTACTTTGTGATCTATCATCCCGCGCTGACCTACTACGCCCGCGCCTATGGCATCGAACAGGTGGCGATTGAGCAGGAGGGACGCGAGCCGTCGGCACGTAGCCTGACCGACCTGATCGAGCGTGCACGTCGTGACGGCGTTAAGCGAGTGTTCTATCAGCGTCCCTATCCTGCGTCGGTGGTCGAGGTGACGGCCGAGGCGATTGGTGCCGAGGCGGTTGAGATCGACCCGCTGGCTGAGGATGTGTATAGTATGATCCGTCAAACAACTAAGATGCTTGCCTTCGAATGAATACGCTGATAAAAATACGCAACCTCTTGGTTGATTACGACTCGCATCGTGTGCTGCACGATGTCGATTTGGATATATATGATGATGATTTCGTGGGTGTTATCGGTCCCAATGGTGGCGGTAAAACCACGCTCGTGAAGGCTATTCTTGGTGCGGTGCCGTATCGTGGTACGATCGAATTCGCTCCCGAACTCTATGCCGGTACGCGCCGCCTGATTGGCTATATGCCCCAGCAGAGCAACTTCGATCGTGCTTTCCCGATCTCGGTGCGCGAGTGCGTCGTGTCGGGTTTGCAGGCTGTGCGCCGCCTATCGCGCCGCTATACTCGCGAGGATTATGCCGAGGCTGACCGCTTGCTCGAACAGACGGGTATCGCCTCGATTGCCCGCGCGCCGATTGGTGAGATATCGGGCGGTCAAATGCAACGCACACTGCTCTGCCGCGCACTGATTGCCCAGCCGCGTCTGCTGATCCTGGATGAGCCTGCCAATTTTGTCGATAATCGTTTCGAGAGGGAGTTGTATGAACTGCTGAAACAGCTTAACGAGCGTATCGCTATCGTGATGGTGTCGCACGATCTGGGCACGATTACTAGCGTCGTGAAGAATATCGTCTGCGTTAATGGTCACGTTCATCGCCACACGTCGAACGTAATCACCGCCGAGCAGCTCGACAACTACAATTGCCCGATTCAGATTATTGCTCACGGCCACGTGCCGCATACGGTTCTCGAGCCGCACAAATAGCCGAGACATAATATAGATAAAAAATGTAGCGCAACTCCCGCTTGGGAATTGCGCTACATTTTGTTGAAGCGGTAAACTTCGGTCGGGCTTACTCTGCGATAGGAGTAACGCTCACGTACGACTTACCCGAACTCTTCTTGCAGAAGCTAACGGTACCGTCAACCAAAGCAAACAGAGTGTGGTCCTTACCCATACCGACGTTCTCACCGGCATTGTGTACAGTACCGCGCTGGCGAACGATGATGTTACCAGCCTTAGCGAATTGACCACCGAACAGCTTAACGCCCAGTCGCTTGCTCTCTGACTCACGACCG
>JAFNVH010000045.1 GCA_017379895.1 Rikenellaceae bacterium
AATCGTATCGGAGATCGATGGTGAGGTAGCATTCGGCAAGATCAAGCGCGGTAACCGCGAGATCGTGATCACATCGAAGGATGGCGAGGTACGTAAGTATCTTGTGCCCCTGTCGCGTCAGATCCTGGTTCAGGAGAACGACTATGTGAAGGCAGGTATGGCTCTTTCGGACGGTGCAATCACTCCGAGCGACATTCTGCGTATCCTCGGTCCTACGAAGGTTCAGGAGTACATCGTGAACGAGGTTCAGGACGTTTACCGTATGCAGGGTGTAAAGATCAACGACAAGCACTTCGAGGTTATCGTTAGCCAGATGATGAACAAGGTTCAGATCGACGATCCGGGTGATACCCGTTTCTTCGAGAACCAGATCATCGACAAGTGGGAGTTTATGGAGGTCAACGACGAGCTTTACGACAAGGTTGTTGTAACCGATGCAGGCGACTGCGAGGAGGTACAGCCCGGTCAGATCATCACCGTTCGTCGTCTGCGCGACCTGAACTCGGTACTCAAGCGTAAGGATTTGAAGGCTGTTGAGGTACGTGACATCGTTCCCGCAACTTCGAGCCAGATCCTGCAGGGTATCACCCGCGCGGCATTGCAGACTTCGAGCTTTATGTCGGCTGCATCGTTCCAGGAGACTACCAAGGTACTGAACGAGGCTGCGATTATGGCGAAGAGCGATCCTCTGGCAAACTTGAAGGAGAATGTTATTTGCGGTCACCTGATCCCCGCTGGTACGGGTATGCGTGATTACGACAATATGGTTGTCGGTTCGCGCGACGAGTATGAGCAGATGGCAGCTGCAAAGTAAGCGAATAGCCTAACTATATGAAAAAAGACCGATCACAAAAGCGTGGTCGGTCTTTTTTGTTGGTGTAGACAAGTGAATCTCATCATTGGCGGCTGGGGCGGTCGCCGAAGGCGAGCCCCCGAGCTTGGGCAGTATCCGAGAAACTGCCGCTTATATTCTCAAACAGAAAAGCCGCACCCCGGCGTGGAGTGCGGCTTAACTTTTGACGCTCAAAAAGTATTACAAACGCTCTTTGATAGCTTTGCTCTCGGCCTCGTAACCGGGCTTGTCGAGCAGAGCAAACATATTCTTCTTGTAGGCCTCGACACCGGGCTGGTTGAAGGGATTCACGCCCAGGATGTAGCCACTGATACCGCACGCGCGCTCGAAGAAGTAGAGCAGTGCACCGATGTGGTAGGCGTCGATTGCGGGCAACTCGATGCGGATGTTGGGCACGCCACCGTCGGTGTGAGCCAACTGAACACCCAGCTCAGCCATACGATTAACCTCCGAGATGCGCTTGCCGGCCAGGAAGTTCAGACCGTCGAGGTTCTCCTCGTCGCTCTCGATTGTGATCGAGTGGTCGGGTTTGGCAACCGAAATTACGGTCTCCATCAACATACGTTCGCCCTCCTGAATGTACTGACCCATCGAGTGCAGGTCAGCCGTCAGCGTCACGCTTGCGGGGAAGATACCCTTACCCTCCTTGCCTTCGCTCTCGCCGTAGAGCTGTTTCCACCACTCGGCAATGTATTGGAGCTTAGGCTCATAGCTTGCTAGAATCTCGATCTTCTTGCCCTCAGCATAGAGTGCGTTACGCACAGCAGCGTACTGAGCGGCGATATTCTGCTCGTAAGGAACATTCTCGTCGGTCGCTTTCTGCATATCCTGCGCACCACGCACCAGCGCCTCGATGTCCACGCCAGCAGCAGCCAACGGCAGCAGACCCACGGGAGTCAGCACCGAGAAACGACCACCAACATCGTCGGGAATAACGAAAGTCGAGTATCCCTCCTGCGTAGCGAGGGTTTTGAGTGCGCCGCGAGCCTTGTCAGTCACAGCAACGATGCGTTCGGCAGCCTCAGCCTTGCCGTAGCGTCGCTCCAACTCCGCCTTCAAAATGCGGAAAGCGATGGCAGGTTCGGTTGTGGTGCCCGACTTCGAGATCACGACAACAGCCAGCTCGCGATCCTTAACGGCGTCGAGCAGTTCGTAGGTGTAATCCTCGCTAATGTTCTGACCTGCAAAGAGAACTATAGGCTCCTTGCAGTTGCGTTTGAGCAGCGCGAACGAGTTGCTCATAGCCTCCAGAACGGCCTTCGCACCCAGGTACGAACCGCCGATACCGATACAAACGATCACTTCGGCCTTCGCGCGAAGACGGTCAGCGACCTCATTTACGGCTGCGAGTTGCTCGGCGTCGATTGACGAGGGGAGCGCTACCCAACCTAAAAAGTCGTTACCTGCGCCCTCGCCGTTTGCCAGCAGAGCGTTTGAAGCCTCGGCTGCGGCACGCAGTTCGGCACTGACCGTTACGGCAGCTTTCGAGGTGTCAAGTTTGATAAAATCCATTGGTTTATATAAGTTTTGTTGTTAATAATTTCATTGCATTACGCGCCTTAACCTTGCGGTAGAGAATATCGTAGACCGCGTCGGCGATAGGCATTTCGACGCCGAAACGGCTGTTGATGTGGCGGATACACTCCGACGCGAAGTAACCCTCAGCCACCATTCCCAGCTGCAACTGCGCCGCAGCCACCGAGTGTCCGCGACCGATCATCATACCGAAGCGTCGGTTGCGCGAGAAGAGCGAGTAACCCGTCACCAGCAGGTCGCCCAGATATGCCGAGGCACGCGATTGACGCTCAGCGGGATAGGTTTCGTTCAAGAATCGTTCCATCTCGATCGACGAGTTGGCTAGCAGTACGGCCAGGAAGTTGTCGCCATAGCCTAAACCTGCGGCGATACCTACGGCAATTGCGTAGATATTTTTGAGCACGGTGGCGTACTCGATGCCGTAGATGTCCGACGAGGTCACGGTCTGAATGTATTTGGTTGTGAACTTGCGTCGCAACTGCTCGGCGTCGTCGGCATTGCTGCACACGACGGTCAGATAGGACAGATGTTCGAGCGCCACCTCCTCGGCGTGGCAGGGGCCCGTAACGATACCGATATGGCCGAACGGGATCGAATATTGCTGATTGAAGTATTCAGCCACGGTCACATACTCATCGGGGACGATACCCTTGATGGCCGATACGATGAACTTGTCGTCGAGCGAAACAGTGAGTGGTTCGAGAGTCTTTTTGAGATAAGCCGAAGGGGTTGCCAGCACGATGATGTCGGCCTCGGCCACCACCTTGTTGATGTCGTCGCTGATGTCGAGCTTCGAGGTGTCGAGTTCGGCATCGCTCAGGTACTTGGGATTGTGCTCTTCGGCGAGTATTCCCTCGACCACGACGGGGTTGGTGATGTGCCAACTGACGCGAGCCTCGTTCTCACAAAGTATCTTGACCAAAGCGGTTGCCCAGCTACCGTAACCGATCACTGCACAACGGGCGTTACTATCTAATTTCAAACTCATTACGTGATTAGGATAAATGTGCTACAAATTTAGAAAAAATTGCGCGAACTATGGCAATAATTCGCTGACTTTTTTCTACCTTTGCGAGGTATAATCGTATAATCATAAAAAACAATAATATATGAAAAAGATTAAAAGCGCACTTATCTCGGTTTTCTATAAAGACGGCTTGGACGAAATCGTCAAGACGCTCGCTGCTGGCGGCGTGAAATTGTATTCGACGGGTGGTACTCTGTCGTTTATCGAGTCGCTCGGTCTGGAGGCTACGGCTGTTGAGGATCTGACGGGTTATCCCTCGATCTTGGGCGGTCGTGTTAAGACTCTGCACCCCAGTGTGTTTGGCGGTATTCTGGGTCGCCGCGACAACGAGGGCGATCGCGAGCAGATGGCTAAGTATGCCATTCCCGAGATCGACCTGGTAATCGTTGACCTCTATCCCTTCGAGCAGACCGTGGCAAGTGGAGCTGAGGAGCAGGCTATCATCGAGAAGATCGACATCGGCGGTATCTCGCTGATCCGCGCTGCGGCTAAGAACTTCAAGGATACAGTGATCGTTCCCTCGGTTGAGCAGTATGGTGAGTTGCTCGCGCTGTTGAAGGAGCAGGATTGCTCGACCACTATCGAGCAGCGTCGTCGCTTTGCAGCTTTGGCATTCAGCGTTAGCTCGCACTACGATAGCGCGATCTTCAACTACTTCAATATCAAGGAGCAGATTGGTGCTCTGCGTATGACCAACAATGGCGCGATGTCGTTGCGCTATGGCGAGAACCCCCATCAGGATGCAGCATTCTATGGCGACGTTGAGAAGATGTTCACCAAGCTGCACGGTAAGGATATTTCGTACAATAACCTGCTCGATATCGACGCAGCAATGGGTTTGATCAGTGAGTTCTGGGATGGTGAGCCCGCATTCGCAATCTTGAAGCACAACAACGCTTGCGGTGTGGCTACACGCTCGACGCTGTGCGAGGCTTACGAGGCTGCGCTGGCTTGCGACCCTGTTTCGGCTTTCGGTGGCGTGCTGATCTGCAACCGCAAGGTTGACGTGGCTACTGCCGAGAAGATCAATACCCTCTTCTGCGAGGTGCTGATGGCTCCCGGTTTCGAGGAGGAGGCATTGGAGATCTTGAAGAGCAAGAAGAATCGTATCCTGCTCGACCTGAAAACTATCGAGCGTCCCGAGATGACCTATCGCTCGGTATTGAACGGTGTGGCAGTTCAGCAGCGCGACAACAAGGTTGGCGGTGTTGATAGCGAGGCTGTTCAGAAGACCGAGAAGGGCGTGAGCGAGGAGCAGATGAAGGATCTGATCTTTGCAAACAAGATCGTTAAGCACTCGAAGTCGAACGCTATCGTGCTGGCTAAGGGCTCGCAGCTCTACGCAAGCGGTATCGGTCAGACCTCGCGTGTTGATTCGTTGCGTCAGGCTATCGAGAAGGCTAAGTCGTTCGGTTTTGATCTGAACGGTGCAGTGATGGCAAGCGACGCATTCTTCCCCTTCGCTGACTGCGTTGAGATCGCTCACAAGGAGGGTATCAACGCTGTGATCCAGCCCGGTGGCTCGGTACGTGACGAGGAGAGCATCGACTACTGCAACGCAAATGGTGTAGCGATGTTATTTACCGGCTTGCGCCACTTCAAGCACTAGAATCAAGTTTGAAAACAAGAAAGAATAGATAGACAATGGGACTTTTTTCATTGACACAGGAGCTGGCGATGGACCTCGGTACCGCCAATACCCTGATCATTCACAACGGCAAAGTCGTAGTCGATGAGCCCTCGATCGTAGCGATCGACGTTCGCACACAGAAGGTCGTAGCGGTGGGTATGCAGGCTAAGATGATGCACGAACGTACCAACCCCAATATCCGTACAATCCGTCCGTTGAAGGATGGAGTGATTGCCGATTTTACCGCAGCTGAGATGCTGATTCGCGGTCTGGTCAATAAGGTGAAGACCAATGGCCACCTCTTCTCGCCCTCGCTCAAAATGGTGATCGGTATCCCCTCGGGCTCGACCAACGTCGAGATCCGTGCGGTACGCGACTCGGCTGACCGTGCAGGTGGCCGCGAGGTATATATGAT
>JAFNVH010000046.1 GCA_017379895.1 Rikenellaceae bacterium
ATTTCAGCTCCAATTAAAGGCTATTTAACCATGCAACTAAATGCAAATATGCTAAAAAATCTAAAAAAAGTGCGTTTTTGCAGATTTTATGGATTTCTTTGCAAAAATGCAGTCCCCTGTCTGTCCCCCGAATAAACTTTTGTGCTTCGGGATAATTCTGTAATACACTGAATGCTAATAGATTAAATTCAGTATTTTACATTCTGTGTGGGAAAATAAAAATTCTGCATCGGAATGTAATATACTCTCTCTTGCAATTTGTGTGGTTTGGAGATTAGAAGAAATATCCAAAACTGAAATACAAATTCACTCGTTTGGAGATATTGGATGAACTGATATCAAAATTGAGTGGACCAACTTTTGTGTCGATCGAGTATCTGATGCCTGCGCCCCACCAATTTGATGCATTGTAGTCATACAACTCACTCCACTGCAACTCATCTCTCTCTTTAAAGAAATTCTGAATATCCACTCCCGAACGGGCATAGTTTACCATAGCTGTCAAGTAGTGATTCTTGTAGACACGTACTCTCATATCAGCTCGGGCTATCGCAACATTATTAAACGCAAAAGAGGTCTTATTCACACCGATAAAAGGAAGTTGGTGATCGGAGTGTCTTCCCATCTCAGCTCCTCCAATCATATTATTCATATATGGATACATCGGCACTGGGCCCTTGAATATCGGATTCCAGCCGCTTGTTGCACCATTGACTGCGCCTTTGCCAAAGAGGAAGCTTCCGTACAACTGCGGCACCATCACAAATCTGTCCTCTATGATTGGCACATAGCCCTCTAATCCAAATACTAATGAACCGAAGTGCAGTTTCTCAATACCCTTATTACTAAAAACGCCATCTTTCCAAGTAAAATCGATTCTGCTCTTTACGCCTCGTGTAGCAAATCGATTCTTATTGAGGTTATCATAACATAGATAGGCAAATGAGCCGAGTGTATTCACCGACTGATAATCCGCATCCGCTGCATCATAGAGCAGATACATAACCTTTCTGGGTGTTAGCACCTCCGCTTCAAGACCGACTCCGATACTGAAGGTTCGTGAATAGTTCTCGGAGAGATAGAGTCGGAATTTATGTTGCAGGAATTTTTCGTTCATCTCGAGCTGATCCATATCGTAGACATCAAGCTCGGAATTTCTAAAATGATAGGCTAAATTGATTCGAGGATAGAGCAGATGGCCGTATGACATATTTAGTTTAAGCCACTGATTGCCGCCTAACTTAGAATCTAAATCGGCCTTAAATCCACTCATACGATTATTGTTGATTCCCAAATGCAGAAGCACAGAGAGCATATCCTGCGAATCGAATCTAAATCCCAGACCGAAATCGTGAGGGGATTTTTCAACAAAGTTGAATCGAAGGATATAGCCATCAGGCATTGAGGTGTCGTTGTGGAGAGTGTAGGTGATACTCTCGTAGTTGCCTGTGCCAAAATAGATGGACACCGATTCATCTATATCATCCTTACCAACATAGTCACCAACGCGCACAGTACAAGCACGACGCATCCAACGCTCGAACTCTTTTCCGACACCTACCAGCTCGATTTTGGATATTAAGATCTTGCTTTCGAGGATATTGATAGCCTTCTTTTGTGTTGCGGGTTTAGGTGTGGGCTCTTGTTGTGCAAAAATCTTAGCTTTAAGCGCCTGAAAGTCCGCCTCACGAGCCAACGCGGCCTCATAGCCACTTTGAGTCACTTTGGCTACACTCTCAGCGTCGAAGCTCAACATTCCGACACCTTTCAAATCGGGACTTATGAAGATGTCGCATTGCTGGTCATATTGGCTTACATCTTTGTCAGTAATAATCACCTTCAACTGTTGTACCTGCGACAAGATCGAGGACAAATTCTCAGTATTCTCCTCCAATCCGGGCGACATACTTACTCCAATGATATAGTCCGCTCCCATAGCTTTACACTGCTCCGCAGGGAAATTACAGGTCAAGCCGCCATCTACATAGAGAGTATTGTTCATCTCAATCGGGTCGAACAATATTGGTATGGCCATTGAGGCGCGTAGAGATTTCGTAAATTCGCCCTTATCCAAGACAACAACCTCTCCGCTGATCATATCTGTCGCAATGCAGATAAAGGGGATCGGCAGCTCGCTAAATGACTGTGAATTCGAGTAACCCACAGATAACGAATTGAACAGGTTGATGATATTATCACCCGACACAAGACCTTGCGGAAGCGAATTTCTGAACGATCGAGATTGCAGATCCTCTTGTGATGTATTCATCGAGAACGGCACCGTAAGGATCTGAGATCGTTTTTCATACTTTCGTGCAAAAGAGGTCTTTCGTCGATCCACCTCGTTACTTATGAGTCGATCCCAATCTACGCTGCTGATAATATCGAGAATCTCGTCGGACGAGTAGCCCAATGCATACATTCCGCCCACAATCGATCCCATACTTGTACCTGCGATGTAATCAATCGGGATTCCTGCCTCTTCGAGATATTTCAACACACCGATGTGTGCCGCACCTTTGGCTCCACCGCCTGATAACACGAGTCCGACTTTGGGGCGAGCTACACTAGTTGTGTCCTGAGAAAATGCCGCAAAAGAGTTCAACAATAGACATACAATGCATATAATCTTAATTGCTTTCTGCATAATGACTCTATATTTGATTTTGATAGTGCAAACTTAACAAAAACAACTTGGAAATACAAGATAAAGGCAAACCTAAGTGTCAGAATAGACCAATACATTTGAGGCCTATCCGCTCTTTACGCCGTGTAGATCGAATGTTTCGTGAAATTTCACTATCTTTGTACGCTGATTAGTGCGCCGATGAGCAGGTGCTGCGGGATTGTATAATGCAAATTAATTAATATAGATTCTTATGAGTGAAATTACGAAATGTCCGAAATGTGGGGGCGAGTATGTATATTTTGATGGGTCGCTGTATGTTTGTCCCGATTGCGCTTACGAGTTCGATGGCGAGAACGCAACCGCAGACGCAAGTGCAGACGTACCCAAGGACAGCAATGGCGCCGAACTGCTCGACGGCGACTCGGTGACCGTTATCAAGGATTTGAAGGTGCGTGGCTCGTCGATGGTCATCAAGCGCGGAACCAAAGTTAAGAGTATCCGCCTGACCGAGAACCCCGAGGAGGTTGACTGCAAGATCGAGGGCAGCAGCATCGTACTGAAAACCTGCTTCTTGAAGAAATAATCCGACCCGAATCCGCTCGGGCGAGTACTGCATTTCAAGCCCAAACACAAGATGAATTTCGCGGGGAGTATCATCTCTCCGAAGACATTCCATAAGCCCCGTCCGATTCCGTGATCGGGCGGGCTTTTTTTGTTTGCGTTTTCGATCGCGCGCGAGGATTTGAGAAAAAATATGTATCTTTGCGCCCAAATCAAATTAACCCAACGATATGAAACAATTTGCCGCACACGTATTTGCAATTATTACACTTATAACAATCGGCACAGTACCCGCAGCCGCACAGAAGGTTAGCGGTTCCGATCTCTCGTTCTCGGTGCAGGGTTGGTATGGCTACGACATCGAGAAGAGCCGCCCCAATCTCACCTCGTTCGGATATATGAACTACGAGGCTGCGGTGGGTATTCAGACCAAGCCCGAGAATGGCAGTGCCTATGCCGAGGCCTTCGGGTTCCCGCTGATCAACATCGGCGCGTCGGTGGCTCGCACAAGCAATTTCCAGTTCAGCGACCAGACGCAGTTCCCCGACCTCTACTCGTTGTACGGTTCGTTCGAGCGTTCGATTCTGAAAAAGCAGCACTTCTCGGCAGGTTACCTTCTGAACTTCGGTGCGACATACAACCCCGGCAGATATGATCCCGTAAACAACCCCGGTAACAACTGGCTCAGCGCCCCCTTTATGGCCTACTTTGGTGCAGGCGTATTTGGTAAGGTGCACATCGGCAAGCGCTGGGAAGCGGGTGCCAACTTTATGTTCCGCCACTTCTCAAACGGTCGTCTTGACCTTCCCAACGAGGCGTTGAACGGTATGGGTGTGGGTCTGTTTGCTCGCTACCGAATGAGCGACTACGACCATAAGAAATATACCAAGAAGTACAACTTCGAGCGCGATTGGGAGAAGGGTATGCAGTATATGATCGTCGTGGGTGGCGGCGTACATACCTGTATGGCCGAGTGGAAAGCCTACGTCGAGAACGATAAGAAGCCTGAACTCTCCCCCGAAGAGAAAGCCAAGGCGGCAGCAAACCTCAAAGCGCACCCCAAGTTCTCGCTCAGTTTCGACGCTCTCTACCGCTACTCGATGCGCTATGCTACGGGTCTTGGTCTTGATATGTTCTACTCGTCGAATATGAAAGCTTTGGAGGCAAGCGACCGTGTGTACTATGGCGATCAGGCGGTGGACAACAGCCCTGGTTATAATCCGCTGTCGGTGGGTATTGCAGTAGTACAGGAGGTCTATTGGCGTAACTTTGCGGTGCACGTAGCTATCGGTGCTTATCCCTATCGTCACAAGGGCGTGAATGGCGCCGAGGCAAAGGCTGCGGGCGACCGTGAGCGCGGCTGGCACTACGAGAAGGCCGGTATCCGCTACTACTTCCCCAAGCTCGGCGATACGTTTGTGGGCTTTGCGATCAAATCGCACAGCATCAAAGCCGAATACTTGGAGTTCTCGGTCGGCGTGAGATTATAATTCTCATTGCGGGCGGTCGATTCTGCCAAAATTTTCGTACCTTTACATCACAAATAGTGTAACAGAAGCCGAGAGCGCTTTACGTTCGCTCCGCGGCGGTGATTCTTGTACCCCAAAAACAACCTACACGTATGGCAACAATCGACGATATTGCTCTGAGTATGCAGTCGCACATCGGCGTGCGAGGCGTGGTTCATCTTTTGCGCACGTTTGGCTCGGCCGAAGCGGTCTACTCGGCTTCGGTTGACGAGTTGGTTGGACGTGCCGAATTACAGGAGAATCTCGCCCGCGAGATCGTTGCTCGCAAGACCCACAAAGCGGCCGACCGCGAGCTGACATACTGCGCTCGACACGGCATCGAGCCCATCGCCTCGACCGACAAGGAGTATCCTTCGCTGATGCTCGAAACGGACGACTATCCTCACATACTATATATAAAAGGTAACACCGAGGTGCTCAACAGCCTCACGCTCTCGATGGTCGGCACGCGCCACATCTCGCAGTATGGCGTGACAATGTGCGAGCGTCTGGTCGAGGGGTTGTCGCGCCGCGTGCCCTCGCTGACGATTGTGAGCGGTTTGGCATTCGGTGTCGACGTCAATTGTCATCGCTCGGCGGTGCGTCACGGATTGCCGACCATCGCTGTGGTTGCCAACGCTCTACCCGCCGTAACACCTGCACAACATACAGCCTTTGCTCGCGAGATCGTCGATGAGGGAGGTGCGATCGTTACCGAACTCCACTCGCAGACTAAACAGAACGGTCGTTTCTATATTCCGCGCAACCGAATCATCGCAGCGATGAGTGGCGGCACAGTGGTGGTCGAGTCGGGTGCATCGGGAGGCTCGCTCCACACCGCCGCAATGGCCGATGGCTACAACCGCGTGGTGATGGCCGTTCCAGGACGCGTGACCGATATGTCGTCCGAGGGCTGTAACATATTGATTCGCAACCGCAAAGCCGCACTCGTAACCTCGGCTGACGACATCGTTGCAGAGATGGATTGGGATCTGCACGAGGAGAGTTGCCGTCCCTCACCCAACGAGCCTGTGATCGAGCTCTCGCGCGACGAGGCAGGTCTGCTGTCGCTGATCGGCGACTCGGATCCCATCTCGATCTCACGACTGCAAGAACTGACCGCCCTCGATTCGGGTACGTTAGCGTCGTTGCTGCTCAATCTGGAATTGGCGGGCGCAATTCGACAAGTCCCCGGTAAGATGTATCTAAAATATTGAAAATAACACGCATTATGCTCCGACTGATAGATACCCATTCACATATCTACGAACCCGAATTTGATGACGATCGCAACGAAGTGGTCGAGCGTGCCATAGCGGCAGGTGTTGACCGTATGCTGTTGCCCGCCATCGACACGCAGAGCCACAGCCGTATGATCGAACTGACGAAGGCGCACCCCGCAAATTGCTTTGCGATGATGGGTCTGCACCCCACCTCGGTAAACGAAAACCCGACGTGGCGCAACGAGCTCGCCGAGGTCGAGGAGTATCTGCGCCAACCGCCCGAAGGGGTACGTTTCTATGCCGTTGGCGAGATTGGGCTGGACTACTATTGGAGTCAGGAATACATTGAAGATCAGCGCGAAGCGTTCGTTTATCAGTTGCGATTGGCGGCCGAGCTGGATCTGCCCGTTGCGATCCATACCCGCTCGGCGTGGGAGGATATGTGCACGATTGTGGAGCGCGAGGCTGCTGCCGCACACGAACGTGGGCAGCGTCTGTATGGTGTTTTCCACGCCTTCTCGGAGAATGCGGCGACCTATCGACGACTCAGGGCGTGTGGCGATTTTCTGTTCGGTATCGGCGGCGTGGTCACCTTCAAAAAGAGCGCTCTGGCCGAAACCGTACGCGACATAGCACCCGAAGATCTGCTGCTCGAAACCGACTGCCCCTATCTCACCCCCGTGCCCTATCGCGGCAAACGCAACGAGAGTAGCTACATTCCATATATCTGCGCACGCGTGGCCGAACTCACCAACTGCTCGGTGGAGGATTTGGCCGCAATCACAACACGCAATGCCGAAAGAATTTTCGGGCTCAAATAGTTGTTTTTCGGAAAATAATTGCTAACTTTGTTAGACGGTTGTTTGTCAAGTGGCGCCCGACGCGCGGGCAAGCAACCATAAACCGAATTTGAACGAGCAATGAAACCTTCGATTCTGATCATCTATACGGGTGGTACGATCGGTATGCGTACCGACGCCGAAACGGGTGTTTTGGTACCATTCGATTTCAGCGGTATCTACGACGAATTCCCCGCCCTCAGACGCCTGAACGTCAATATCGACGCCATCACGATGGATCCGATCATCGACTCGTCGAATGTCAGCCCCGAAAATTGGTGCCGCCTGGCCGAGTTGATCCGCGACAACTATGCGGCGTATGATGGTTTCGTGGTGCTGCACGGTACCGACACGATGTCCTACACCGCCTCGGCAATGAGTTTTATGCTCGAAAATCTGGCTAAGCCCGTTGTCTTCACGGGAAGTCAAATCCCAATCGACGTACTTCGTACCGACGGCCGCGAGAACCTGATCACTGCGATCGAAATCGCCGCCGCAAAGCGAGATGGCCGCGCTATCGTTCCCGAGGTGTCGCTCTACTTCCAAAATCAACTCTTCCGCGCAAACCGTACCACGAAGCATAGTGCCGAACAGCTGAACGCCTTCCGTTCGTTCAACTATCCGCCACTTGCCGAGGTGGGCGTCAATATCGAATACAACGATACGTTTATCGCTCCCGCTGCGGGTGATCCGAACGAGCCGCTGCGTGTGGCAACATCGCTCGACACAGGTGTGGCTGTGGTCAAGATCTTCCCCGGCATCAGCCCCCAGATCTTCCACGCAATGCTCAGCATCTACGGTCTGCACGCCGTTGTGCTCGAAACCTATGGCGCTGGTAACGCCCCGACGGCCGAATGGTTCGGCGAGGTACTACGCGAAGTTATCGCTCGCGGCGTGATCGTGGTGAACGTAACGCAGTGTCCCGATGGCGCGGTTGCTATGGATATTTACGAAACAGGACGCCGACTAAAAGAGATCGGCGTGATCTGCGGCGCCGACTCGACAACCGAGGCCGCCGTGACGAAATTGATGTATATACTCGGCCAACGACTGCCGCACGACAAGACAGTCGATATGCTGCGAAAAGCAATAAAAGGAGAAATTACGGCGTAAATCGTTGCACAGAATTAAAATTATTGCTATATTTCGCAAGTCTTTTATGCGTTTTTTAGTCGAATAGAGAGGCATAAAAGGCAAAAAGTGTGGTTCATTGCTTTGATAGTCAGCGCGATAAGCGCAGGCTACTTGGCGCAATTTGGAGAAATGACCGAGTGGCTTAAGGTGCACGCCTGGAAAGTGTGTATGCCTCAAAAGGGCATCGTG
>JAFNVH010000047.1 GCA_017379895.1 Rikenellaceae bacterium
ATTTATGACAATTGAGTAATTTCCAGAAATAAGCAAGGTGTATTCAGAGTTGAATACACCTTGCCATTTAATACGCTTTTATTTCTGTTCGCTTTTTATTATCTTTTTTGATAAATATAGATATTAAAAAATTGTATTCAAATTGATGTTTCTGAATACACTTGACTATGGGTGCCAAGAGTAGCCACATTTTAAGCAGGTTATTTTTACTTTCCCACTTCCGAGAAAACCTCCTAATAGGCCAATCCCGCCTAACAATACACCTCCAACAAGAGCTTTGCCAAGTCCAAATCCTTTCTTGTTAGCTGTAAGTTGTTTTGAGCCGCAACGGGGGCATTTAATTTCGTCTTCCATATATATACATTATTTGCTATTAACAAATTCAGATGCGACATATAGGTATGAACCTCTGTAAGAGCCTGATAAAACTCGAATACGGCATTTTGCAAATCCATATTTTATCATATCGACACTTGTACCCTTTGATAGTATAGCGACCTTTCCGTTTTGAACCATTCTCATTACTGCGTTTTGGTCTTTGCGATTACAAGCCCTTGTTAATTCATCAAATGCTGACTCTGATGTTGCCGCAAAGCACTCTGTTTTAATGTACCAAGATGCTGTGGCTTCTGTGCTAAGCGTGTTTACTGACCACTCGTTTGTAGTTTTAGGAGCATTTGTGTTGGTGGCATTAAGAGCTGTGCTCAATGATGCCACAATAATGAACAGAAAAATCCTTTTCATAATACAATGTATTTAGGTTTATAAAAAAAGCGCAGACTATCCGATTGAATAGATACTGCGGTTTTCCACGACCTTACCCCCTATACAAACAGAATAGCCCACGCCAAAGCGTGGACAATTTGCTGTTCTTTGGGGGTTACTTGTAAGTGTGGAAATTTCAGTATCCCAAACAATGCAAAATTGCCTTATATGTCTTGATAGTATAATCTTCCTATCGCTACAAAGGTAACAAATATATTCTAAACAAACAACATCGAATCCCATAATTGATGTTCATATCACATTATGCAACTCAAATTATTTACTATCTTTGCAAGGATATTGAGCGACGAAACGGATCGAATTATGAAAAGGATATGGCATTGGGTGGTTAAAATTGTGGTTGCGATGTTCGTGTTGAGCATTGCGCTGACGGTGGCGTATCGTTGGATCAACCCGCCGATAACGCTGCTGATGATCTCGCGCGCCTTCGACGGTGCCAAAATCAACAAAACCTGGGTGCCACTCGATCAAATCTCGCCTAACCTCGTGCGTGCATCAATCGCATCGGAGGACAACAACTATTTAGGTCATCGCGGATTCGATTTGGGTGCGATATACGATGCTCTTGACGAGCGACAGCAAGGCAAGCGTCAGCGCGGTGCAAGTACCATCTCACAACAGACAGCTAAAAATGTATTTCTTTGGAGTGGAAAATCTTGGATTAGAAAGGGTTTTGAAGTTTATTTCACCTTTTTGATAGAGCATATATGGGGCAAGGAGCGCATTATGGAGGTTTATCTCAACGTCATCGAGATGGGCAATGGGATATATGGCGCCGAGGCGGCAGCGCAGCAATGCTTTGGTCGTTCAGCCGCGAAACTCACTCAGCATCAGGCAGCTTTGATCGTTGCGGCATACCCCAATCCCCGAGAACGTGACCCTGCGCACCCGACGGCATATCTCAACAAGCGTACAGCTCAAATTCAGCGACTTATGCCGCTTATGGGAACAATTGCGTTCGATGATGAGTGTATAGCCGAGGCGCGCGAGCGTTATGACAAATACATCGAGAAGCGTAAGGCTGCCCACAAGCGCAAGCAACAAAAGAAGTAACAACATGTAAATAATTGATAATATGGCTGATAAAAATCGTATTTTGTTCGTATGCCTGGGCAATATCTGCCGTTCACCGGCTGCCGAGGGCGTAATGCGAGCGCTGGTCGAAAAACGCGGAGTATCGGATCGTTTCGAGATCGATTCAGCAGGTACATATTCGGGGCACGCGGGCGACCTGCCTGATTCGCGTATGCGGGCAGCAGCGTCACAACGAGGTTATAACCTTACACACCGCGCACGACAGATTCGCGCCGAAGATTTCGACCGTTTTGATCGTATAATCGTAATGGACGACTATAATTATGAGTCGGTGCACCGACTTGCACCCAATCGCGCAGCAGCAATGAAGATTGACCGTATGACCGATTTCTGTCGTTCGCATCCCGATGCTCATTACGTTCCCGACCCATATTATGAGGGTCGCGAGGGCTTCGAGATCGTTCTCGACCTGCTGGAAGATGCCTGCGAAGGCCTGTTCGTCGAATGTATAAAATAGAAAAGTCCCACTTGAAGTAAGTGGGACTTTTCATCTGTGCTCCAATATATTAGCAATTCATCGCACCACAGCAGTGGATCACCTGGCCACTCACGTACGACGACATATCCGACGCCAAGAACAGAGCCACCTTTGCAACATCCTCGGGAGTACCGCCGCGACGCAAAGGGATCTGCTTATACCAACCCTCCTTAACCTCATCGGGCAAAGCATTGGTCATCTCGGTAATGATGAAGCCAGGAGCGATGGCATTTGCACGAATACCGCGAGGGCCCATCTCCTTAGCAATCGACTTAGCAAGACCGATCATACCTGCCTTTGAAGCCGAGTAGTTACACTGGCCTGCGTTACCCGAAACGCCTACAACCGACGACATATTGATGATTGAACCGCCTTTTTGACGAGCCATAATGGGAGTTACAGCGTGAATGAAGTTGAATGCCGATTTAAGGTTGACATTCAACACCATATCCCACTGCTGTTCGCTCATTCGCATCATCAGTCCATCGCGGGTAATACCTGCATTATTAACCAAAACATCAACACGACCAAAGTCCTTATGGATTTCGGCAACCACATTGTGAGTATCATCAAAATTGGCTGCATTCGAAGCGTAACCCTTGCACTTAACACCAAATGCAGCAATCTCAGCTTCGGTAGCCTTAGCATTGTCATCAATAGCCAAATCGGTGAATGCAACATCTGCACCCGCCTTAGCGAACTCGATAGCGATAGCCTTACCAATACCGCGCGCAGCACCGGTTACAATCGCCACTTTACCTTCAAGTAATTTCATATTCTTTTATATTTAATATGGTAAATAGTCCAATTATTCGAAACAAATATACAAATAAATATTTAAAACTCGTTATTTAGCTGGTGGTTTATCATCACGATTAGGTATTTATAACACCTTGTATCGAATTTTGTGCAAAGATTGCCAATAAAATTCAGAGGTGAATATAGTGGCTTTTCGCGAAAAAGTTTTATATTTGGAACGTGAAAGGAAACGATTGCGAAATCGAACAACATAATTGAGAAAACGAATTAAACAATATAACTTTATGAAGAAAGACACACTAATTTTCGATCTGATTGCTGAGGAACGCTCGCGTCAGATGCACGGTATTGAGCTGATTGCCTCGGAGAACTTCGTTAGCGACCAGGTGATGGAAGCTATGGGTTCGGTTCTTACCAACAAGTACGCAGAGGGCTATCCCGCAGCACGTTACTATGGTGGTTGTCAAGTAGTGGATAAGGTTGAGCAGTTGGCTATCGACCGTCTGTGCGAGTTGTATGGCGCTGAGTATGCAAACGTTCAGCCCCACTCGGGTGCTCAGGCAAATATGGCAGTATTCACCGCTGTATTGAAGCCCGGTGACACCTTTATGGGTCTTGACCTCTCGCACGGTGGCCACCTGTCGCACGGTTCGCCGGTAAATATGTCGGGTATGTACTTCAAGGCTGTTGGCTACAAGCTCGACGAGGCTACGGGTCGTGTTGACTACGACGCAATGGAGGCTTTGGCTATGGAGCACAAACCGAAGTTGATCGTTGGTGGTGCTTCGGCATATAGCCGCGAGTGGGACTACAAGCGTATGCGCGAAATTGCAGATAAGGTTGGCGCACTGCTGCTGATCGATATGGCTCACACCGCAGGTTTGATTGCAGCGGGCTTGTTGGAGAATCCCGTGAAGTATGCACATATCGTGACCTCGACAACCCACAAGACCCTGCGTGGTCCTCGTGGTGGTATCATCTTGATGGGCAAGGACTTCGACAATCCGTGGGGTCTGACCACTCCGAAGGGTATTGTTAAGAAGATGTCGCAGATCCTGAATTCGGCAGTATTCCCCGGCATTCAGGGTGGTCCGCTGGAGCACGTGATTGCAGCTAAGGCAGTTGCATTCGGCGAGGCACTCGATCCGAGCTACAAGGAGTATCAGCGTCAGGTACAAACCAACGCTCGTGTTATGGCTGAAGCTTTCGTTAAGCGTGGCTATAAGATCGTTTCGGACGGCACTGACAACCACTTGATTCTGGTTGACTTGCGCACCAAATTCCCCGAACTGACCGGCAAGGTTGCCGAGAAGGCGCTGGTTGCGGCTGACATCACCACCAATAAGAATATGGTACCGTTCGACAGCCGTTCGCCATTCCAGACTTCGGGCCTGCGTTTCGGTACTCCCGCAATCACCACTCGTGGCTTGAAGGAGGACAAGATGGACTACATCGTTGAGTTGATCGACCGCGTTTTGGCTGATCACGAGAACGAGGAGAACATCGCAGCTGTTCGCGCTGAGGTAAATCAGATGATGGAGCAGTATCCTCTGTTTGCTTGGTAAATAACTGCCGTAAACAACTATGAGAGAAACGGTTGCATTTCTCAAAGAGCTTGCCGCGAACAACAATAAGCAGTGGTTCGACGCTAATCGAGCGCGTTATAGGGTGTTGCGAACTCGATTCGAAGAACTTACCGCAGAGTTGATCGATGGCATTGGCACGTTTGATGCGGAGGTGCGCGGTCTAAAACCGAAAGACTGCATCTTCCGCATCAATCGTGACACTCGTTTCTCGAACGACAAGTCGCCCTACAAAACTCATTTCAGCGCATTCATCGCTCCTCGTGGCAAAAAGTCGGGTTATGCCGGCTACTATTTTCACGTTGAGCCTGAGGGAGATGGAATGATCGGGCATAGCCTGTTGGCCGCAGGCGCAGTCTGCATCCCGCCGATCGTCTTGAAAAGTATCCGCGAAGAGATCGTGGATAATGGCGATCAGATGTTGGAGGCAATTGCCGCAGCCAAAGGATTTGAGATTAGTCGTTACTCGTCATTGAAGCGTACGCCTGCCGGATTCCCGACGGGAACGCCCTATGATGAATTGTTGAGATTGAAAGATGTGTGCCTCGATCGAGCAATGAGCGAGGAAGAGTTGTACGACACGGAGCTGATCGCCAAAACTCTTGCTGCCTATCGCACAACGCACCCTTTCATTGCACAGGTCAATCGAGCAATCCAATATGCATTCGAAGAGATGATGTAATTCAGATTTCTCCTTTTATAGATAACGGATACGGATCTTGATTCGTATCCGTTATTATTTTTCGGCGAGTGCGCCATTAACCCGTCGAGCATAAAATAAAACTGGCGGAGAGTCGAGCATCGTCGATCTCCGCCAGTTTTATTTAAAGTATTGCTTTATTTCGACTGCGCAAAATATTTATAGAACAACGTGATAGTTTCGATTCCTCGATAGAAATTATCTAACCCATAGCTCTCATTGGGCGAATGGATCGCATCGCGATCAAGACCAAAGCCCATCAAGATCGACTTCAAGCCGAGAATCTTCTCGAAACCACTGATGATCGGAATAGAGCCACCCGAGTAGTAAGGCAGAGGCTTCTTGCCGAAAGTTTCCTCCAACGCCTTGGCTGCAGCCTTGTATGCGGGCAGGTCAGTGGGCGAAACATAGGGAGCACCACCGTGCAGCGTGCGCACCTTAACCTTCACGCTCTTAGGAGCAATCGCCTTGAAGTGCTTCTCGAACAACTTACCAATCTTCACATAGTCCTGATCAGGAACAAGACGCATCGAGATTTTAGCCGACGCCTTCGACGGGATTACGGTCTTGGTACCCTCCTCGATGTAACCACCCCAGATGCCATTCACGTCAAGCGACGGACGAACACCTGTACGCTCGATAGTAGTGTAACCATCTTCGCCCTCTACGTCACCAATCTCCAACGCCTTCTTATACTCGCGCAGGCAGAAGGGTGCCTTGTTGAACGCACGACGCTCAGCTGGAGTCAACTCGCGAACATCGTCATAGAAACCAGGGATAGTGATATGACCATTTTCGTCGATGAGCGACGCAACCAAACGAGTTAGTACATTTGCGGGGTTAGCAACAGCACCGCCATAAAGGCCAGAGTGAAGATCCTTGTTGGGACCCGTTACTTCAACCTCCATATAACATAAACCACGCAAACCACAAGTGATCGAAGGAGTTTCCCATCCGATAAGACTTGTATCCGAAACCAAAATTACATCTGCTTTGAGCATCTTCTTATTGTCGCGGCACCACTTGTAGAGGCTTGCCGAACCGATCTCCTCCTCGCCTTCAAGCATAAACTTCACATTGCAAGGCAATTCACCACAATTAACCATTGCCTCGAAAGCCTTGACGTGCATAAACGACTGACCCTTGTCGTCATTTGCACCACGTGCCCAAATGCGACCATCCTTAATTACAGGCTCGAACGGATCGGTGTTCCACTCCTCGACGGGATCAACCGGCATAACATCATAATGACCATAAACCAGCACCGTCTTAGCCTTCGGATCGACAATCTTCTCGGCATAAACTACGGGATTACCCTCGGTTGGCATAACCTCTGCCTTGTCAGCACCAGCCTTCAACAGCGACGCTGCCAACCACTCGGCACAGCGTACCATATCACCCTTGTGCGAGCTCTGCGCGCTAATCGAGGGAATGCGCAAAAGGTCGAATAACTCGCTCTCGAATCGTTCGCCATTCTGCTTGATATAATCTCTACTTTTGATCATAGTATCAATAGTTTACAAGTTGCAAATCTCTTTGATCTCACCGATAATCTGCTCTGCCAATTCGTCAGCAGCTTCCATCGACTTAGCCTCAGCATAGATGCGGATAATAGGCTCGGTATTCGACTTGCGAAGGTGCACCCACTTCTCAGCGAAATCAACCTTCACACCGTCGATATCGGTCACCTGCTCGTGGCTGTAACGTTCCTTCATCTGAGCCAATACAGCATCAACATCGATCGAAGGAGTTAGCTCGATCTTATTCTTCGACGAGAAATAAGCGGGGTAGGTTGCACGCAACTCGGTCATCGTCTTACCCGAATTAGCCAAGTGAGTTAGGAACAGACCAACACCCACCAACGCATCGCGACCATAGTGCAACTCGGGATATATTACACCGCCATTGCCCTCGCCACCGATAACGGCACCTACTTCCTTCATCTTAGCGACAACATTCACTTCACCCACAGCTGAAGCATAGTAAGTGCCGTTGTGCCAAGCGGTTACATCACGCAAAGCGCGCGACGAACTGAGGTTCGAAACGGTATTACCACCAACCTTCGACAGAACATAATCAGCAATCGAAACCAACGTATATTCCTCACCAAACATTGCGCCATTCTCGCAAACCAACGCCAGGCGGTCAACATCGGGATCGACCACAATACCCAGATCTGCCTTCTCGCGCACGATAACCTGCGAAATCTCGGTCAGATTCTCAGGCAGCGGCTCAGGGTTGTGTGCAAATTGACCATTGGGATTACAGTTCAACTCGATAACCTCGCAACCCATACGACGCAGCAACTCGGGAATAGCCATACCGCCAACCGAGTTAACAGCATCAACAACGACCTTAAATCCCTTCTCGGCAACAGCATCAACATCTACCAACGGCAGGCCCAACACCATATCAATATGCTTGAAATTGAAATTCTCGCGCGACAATACACGGCCGATATGGTCGATATCGGGGAATTCATAGCTGGGATCCTCGGCATAAGCAAGCACCTGCTTACCATCTTCATCAGTCAAGAACTCGCCACGCGCATTGAGCAACTTCAACGCATTCCACTGCTTGGGATTATGCGAAGCGGTGATGATAATACCACCGTCAGCCTGGTGCGACGTTACAGCCATCTCGACGCCAGGAGTAGTGCAGAGATCAACATTGATGACGTTAGCACCGCAGCCAATTAACGTACCCTCGATCAGGCTCATAACCATCTGACCCGAGATACGAGCATCGCGACCAACAACGATCTTAATGCGCTCTTTACCACGGCTTTGCTTGATGAAACGAGTGTAAGCTACTGCATACTTTACGACATCAACCGGAGTGAGGTTGTCAGCCTGAACGCCGCCAATCGTGCCGCGAATACCAGAGATAGATTTAATTAAAGTCATTTTTTCTAGGTGTTATTTAGTTTGTTATCTTCGTTTTTGATTTGTAAAGTTACAACAAAAGAGCCATAAAGTTACACTAAAAAACGAAAAAAATGTACGAATTACTATTTTATTCGCAAATGCTTGTTTTTTTTCGATAAAATCCGTACTTTTACCCAATTAATATATACGATATAAAATGTAGCCATATGAGAACTATTCCGTCTTCTGAGTTAATCATCAATGATGACGGGTCGATTTTTCACCTGCATCTTAAACCGGAACAACTTGCTGACACCGTTTTGCTCGTTGGCGACCCCGCACGAGTTGAAATGGTTGCATCATATTTCGACAGCCAAGAGTGCCGTGTAGCAAACCGCGAATTTGTCACTATTACGGGCACATACAAGGGCAAACGTATGTCGGTAATTTCGACAGGTATCGGCACCGACAATATTGATATTGTGGTGACCGAGCTCGACGCTTTGGCTAATATTGATTTCACAACACGACAAGTAAACCCCGAATTGCGACAGCTGACACTCGTACGATTGGGTACCTCGGGCGCGATTCAACCTGATATCAAGGTCGGCACAGCTGTTTTCTCGCGCTCGTCAGTCGGGTTCGACGGCCTGCTCAACTATTACAAAGGCCGCAACGAGGTGTGCGATTTGGCGATCGAGAAGGCGTTTATGGAGCATGTGGGCTGGGGTGAGTTACTGCCGAAACCCTATTTTATAGATGCAGACAACAGTCTTTTCGAGTTATTCCGCGAAGTAACGATGGAGGGTATAACAATCTCGGCACCTGGTTTCTACGCTCCGCAAGGTCGTTGGGTAAGACTTAAGCCTGCGGATACGGAGCTGAACGCCAAGATCGAATCGTTCCGCTATGGTAAGCGTCGCATCACCAATTTCGAGATGGAGAGTTCAGCATTAGCAGGCTTAGCTGCACTTATGGGACACCGCGCAGCAACCATCTGCACAATCATCGCTCAACGCATTGCGCTCGATGTTGAGACTGATTATAAACCCTACGTACGTCAAATGATCGAAATGGCGCTCGATCGTTTAGCCACTGAATAAGCAAACAATAAAAAGAGTATAAATAAAAGTAAACATTCAAGAGTTATGAAATTTACAGTTTCAAGTTCTGCTCTGTTGTCGCTGTTGGCAACTACAGGCAAGGTTATCAGCAATAAAAACCAGTTACCTATTCTCGATTATTTTCTGTTTGATCTGCGCGACGGCCGTCTGAAGGTTACTGCATCGGATCTAGAAACCACATTGATCGGCAGCATCGAGGTAGACAATATCGAGCAGGAGGGTGTAATTGCAGCTCCCGCACGATTGATGCTCGACTCGCTCAAAGAGTTCCCCGAAATGCCCCTGACAATCGAGGTTAACGACTCGACCTGGGAGATCAAAATCTGCTGGAACAGCGGTGTTTCGTCGATCCCTGGCGTATCGGGCATGAGCTATCCCGCACTGCCCGCATTGGCTGAGGACAAGAAGGAGATCGAGTTCGACGTCGACACACTCGTTGCTGGTATCAACAAGACCATCTTCGCTACGGCTGACGATGAGTTACGCCCCGTAATGAATGGCGTATTCATTAATATTCAGCCTGAGACTACCACCTTCGTAGGTACCGACGCACACAAGCTGGTGCGCTACACCGCTGAGGCTCAGTCGCAGGTTGCAGCATCGTTCATTCTGCCCAAAAAGCCCGCAAATTTATTGAAGAATGTCCTGCTGAAAGAGGACGATTCGATTAAGGTTAGCTTCGACAATAAGAATGTGATTTTTGAGCTCACAAGCCACACTTTGGTTTGCCGCTTGATCGAGGGTAACTACCCGAACTACAATGCTGTAATTCCTACAGCTAATCCCAACAAGGTTCTGATCGACCGCATTGAATTGTTGAATGGCATCAAGCGCGTAGCAGTTTGCTCGAACCAGGCAACCAATCTGATCCGTATGGACGTTGCTGGCAATACCGTAAACTTGACCGCTCAGGATCTCGATTTCTCGGTTTCGGCTAAGGAATCGTTGTCGTGCAGCTACGACGGCGAGCCCATCACAATCGGCTTCAAATCGACCTTCTTGGTAGAGATTCTGGCTAACACCGAGACTCCGACCGTACAGATCGAGTTGGCTGATTCGACTCGTGCTGGTGTTTTCAAGCCTGTTTATGACGACAAGCAGAACAGCGATACGCTGATGCTGTTGATGCCGATGATGATTAACGCATAAGCAAGTAATGCAACTAAACCTTAAAAATCCGATCGTATTTTTCGATCTTGAAACGACGGGTGTAGATCCTTCGCGTGATCGCATTGTCGAGATTTCGACCATCAAGGTCTTTCCCGACGGCAACAAGGAGACCAAAACCCGCCGTTTGAACCCCGAAATGCACATTCCCGAGGAGGCTACGGCTGTACACGGCATTACGGACGAAGATGTGGCTAACGAGCCACCTTTCCGCGCGATTGCCAAGTCGTTAGCTGCCTATCTCGAAGGTTGCGATTTCGGCGGTTTCAACTCGAATAAGTTTGATGTGCCGGTGCTGATTGAAGAGTTTCTGCGCGCTGGAGTGAATGTCGATTTCAGGAATCGAAAATTCATCGATGTCCAGAATATCTTCCACAAAATGGAGCAGCGTACGCTGACCGCAGCGTATAAGTTCTATTGTAATAAGGATCTCGACAACGCACACTCGGCCGAAGCTGATACACTGGCTACATACGAAGTACTGATGGCACAGCTCGATCGTTATCCCGATCTGCAAAATGATGTAGCCTATTTGGCTGATTTCTCGGCAAGAGGGCAATCGGCAGACTATGCGGGTCGAATTCTCTATAACGAGAAGGGTGAAGAGGTGTTCGGATTTGGCAAGTACAAGGGCCGCCTGGTTGCCGACATATTCCGCGAGGAGCCGAGCTACTATGCTTGGATGATGAATGGCGATTTCCCGCTCTACACCAAGAAGGTGATTACCGAGATTCGCCTGCGAGATAAAAAATAGTTCTAAGAATCTATGATGAAGAAACTATTGATTACGACCTTAGCGTTAGCCGCGCTGTTGATCGGTATTGATACTATGGCTAATACGCCCACTGTGCACCGCTCCGAGAGCATTGTGCGCATCGAGGGCGATAGCTACTATGTGCATACCGTTGAAGCGGGGCAGACGCTCTATTCGTTGGCAAAGGCTTACGATGTTTCGACAGCGGCCATCGTGCACTACAATCCGCTGGTGGCGGGTGGCTTAAAGGCTGGTCAAGTATTGAAGATTCCCGCAGTCGGAGTTACGCAGCCGAAGATGTCGCAACGAAAGATAAATCGTCTGTTTGATGAGCACGAGGTAAAGCAGGGCGAAACCGTTTACTCGATTTCGCGTATGTATGCCGTGCCCGTGGCGACGTTGCTCGAAGACAATGCATCACTTGACCCGACCCATTTGACTATTGGCCAAAAGGTATTGATTCGCAAGGATCATAAAGGCGATGGCAATGAGCAGCAGTCGATGGAGCAGCTCAACGAATACAAAGAGGCTTTGAACAGTGTATCGAATGACTATGTTTATCATTTGGTTGCACACGGCGAAACACTCTATTCGCTCAGCAAGCTCTACAATATCTCACAAGAGGAGTTGATCGAGTGGAATTCACTGACAGACGGACTGAAAGCGGGCACAATGATCCGCGTAGGCTATGCTGAGCAGTCAAATCTATCAAGTGAGCAGTCTGACTCGACGACCCAAAATCCTGATGAGATAGGACAACCGCCCGTATTCGAAAACGTAGATATCACTACAAGCGAGAATTCTCGTCATTCGAACATCGCGCTGATGTTGCCTCTTCGTGCTGAGGGCGCGGCAAGTGCTAGCTATTTAGAGTTTTATCAAGGCTTCCTGCTCGGAATGGAGGACTTGAAGAATGAGGGTCTGTCGTTTACGATTAATCTATACAATTCGGCGCGCTCGGAGCAGGCTATTGAGCAAATTATTAATAGCGAAAGTTTCCAAGCGACAAATCTGATCGTTGGTCCCGTATACGACAATGAGCTAAAAGCTGTACTGCCGTATGCTATTGAGAATAAAATAGCGGTCGTATCGCCATTGGCGGCAACCGATTCGCTGCACGCTCCCGTACTGTTCGGTATGGCACCCAAAGAGAGCTGCAAGGCGGATAAAATGAGCAAACTTTTTGCTCAGGAGGATAACATTGTCCTTGTCTATGGCAAGTCGAATGATGCAGAATTGGAAGCTGAGGTCAAAACTGCACTCGCAGACAAGCAATACACTACATATAATTATGTAGGGGAGGATATTCCTGCAAGCCTCTTCAAGAACGAGAGCCGAAATGTCTACGTCGTGATGGCTCGTGGAGAATTGGAGGTTGATAAGATCTTGGCAGCACTGAGTTCGGCTCACAACAATCTGGTGACTCGCTCTCAATTGCATTCTGCTACGGTCAACGTAATTGGCTCATCGCGCTGGAATCGTTTCAACAATATCGATCGCAACCTCTTCTTCAAGATGGGACTTAGCTACGTTACATCATATCTTGCCAAGCGAGGCAACGTCGTTATTGACCGATTCGATAGTCGCTATATAGAGGCATATCAGTCGCTTCCGTCGATGTACTCATATCGAGGCTATGACGCGGCCGTAATCTTCGGTCGTGCCATTGTGTCACAGTTGGGCGTAGTCGACTATGTTCAGTCTGCAAAGCACAAACCTCTGCAAACCCAATATCGATTTGCGCAACCTCAGGTGGGCGATACTTACGTAAATAATGAATGGGTAATCGTTCGCTACAACAGCGACTATACGATCTCGGGAGAGTAGTGCCAATAAACAAAAAAATAACAAACGATCGCTACGACTATGTAGCGATCGTTTATTTTTGTAAATGATAGCCTAAAATTCGACGGGAATAACTATCTTTGTATGATTAATCAAACACACTTACAAGAATGAGCAATATTCCGAGCAATATCCCCGAAAAGACCATCGAGCGCCTGAGCGAATATCGACGTACGCTGTTGCGCTGCCACAAGCAGGGTATTACGCATATTTTTTCGCACGTATTGGCAGGTATGCACGGCATTACAGCCGTTCAGGTACGCCGCGACCTGATGTTGATCGGTTTTTCGAGCGATACCAAGAAGGGATATGATGTAAGAGTGCTGATCGATTTCATCTCGTCGATACTCGACAGCGAATCGCCGATGAATATCGGTGTGATCGGTATGGGCCACCTCGGTCAGGCCATTACTAAATACTTCAATAGCAAGGATTTGAAGTTGAAAATCACGGCTGCATTCGACATTGATTCAGCAAAAGTCGGCACAACAATTGACGGTATTCCCGTATTTCATATGGACGAATTCGAGGAGCGGGTTGATGAGCTGGGTGTCAATATCGTGGTACTTTCGTCGCCTGCTCGTGTGGCTTCAGAGCTCGTTGTTCCGATCATCAATGCGGGTATTAAGGGTGTGTTGAATTTCACATCGAAACCGCTGAATCTGCCGCACGGCATTGTGGTTGAGAACTACGATATCACAACTCTGCTCGAAAAGGTGGCTTATTTCGTCAAGGAGAACGAGGAAAAGGATATCTAACAATGAAAGTTCACTACGGTTTTGACTCACTGCCTGCGTTTCGTGCCCCGGTCGTAACGGTCGGATCGTATGACGGTGTACACGGTGGCCATCGCGCCATCTTGCGCCGAATCAACGAGTTGGCTGCGCAGAACGGCGGAGAGAGCATCGTTGTGACATTCGCACCGCACCCGCGAATCGTATTAGGCAAAGCCGACGGACTGAAACTCCTGAACACACTCGAAGAGAAGATTGTGCTACTCGAAGAGGTTGGCATCGATCATCTGATCGTGGCGCCCTTCACCGAGGAGTTCAGTCGTTTGTCGTCACAGGAGTATGTGCGCGACTATCTTGTCGGACGAATCGGAGTAAAAACTCTGGTCGTAGGGTATAATCACCATTTCGGACACAATAAAGATGGCGACTTCCGTTTCTTGCAGTCGATGCAGGAGGAGTATAGCTTCGATGTATATGAAATTTCGCGCCAGCGGATCGACGACGAAAAGGTCAGTTCGACCGTCGTGCGACAGCTAATTACGGTAGGAGATGTAGCTCACGCAATGCGTCTACTGAAACGACCTTACATATTGATTACCAATCTAAAAGAATGCGTGATTGATCCTTATAAATTATTGCCACCCAATGGCCGTTACCGAGTGGAAATCGAGAGTCAGGGCGCGGCTGTTTTGATGATATCGCATAACGGAATGAACCTCGATTTTGCCTCGTCGTATAATCTGGAAAAACCACTACAAATCAGATTTATTGACCGCATTGGATAAAAATGCGAAAAAGATATCCACGATTAGAAAAAAATTGTTATCTTTGTCAATTAAAACCGTTAGCTTATGTCATTTATTACCGATAGAATCAAGACCGAGGGTCTGACGTTCGACGACGTTCTCCTCGTTCCGGCATACTCGGAAGTATTGCCCCGCGAAGTGGATATCACATCAAAATTCACTCGTAACATTCGTCTTAACACTCCGATCGTTTCGGCTGCAATGGATACAGTAACTGAAGCTGAATTGGCTATTGCCATCGCTCGCGAGGGTGGTATTGGTGTGATTCATAAGAATATGAGTATCGCAGCTCAGGCCGCTCAGGTTCGCAAAGTAAAGCGCGCCGAGAACGGTATGATCTACGATCCTATCACCATTTCGAAGGACAACACTGTTGGCGATGCACTGAAATTGATGCACGACAACAAGATCGGTGGTATCCCCGTTGTGAACGATGCGAACATTCTGATCGGTATCGTTACCAACCGCGACCTGCGCTTCCAGCGCGATATGTCGCGTAAAATCGAGGAGGTGATGACTTGCGAGGGTCTGGTGACAACCACCAACCCCGATTTGACACACGCTGCCGATGTTCTGTTGCAGAATAAGATCGAGAAGTTGCCCGTAGTTGACGCAAATGGCAAGTTGGTTGGTCTGCTCACTTATAAGGACATCACTAAGGTTCAGCAGAATCCCAACGCTTGCAAGGACGCTAAGGGTCGTCTGCGTGTAGCAGCCGGTGTAGGCGTTACTCCCGACTCGATGGATCGCGTTGCAGCGTTGCACGACTCGCAGGTCGATGTTGTTGTACTCGACTCGGCTCACGGTCACTCGAAGAATATCGTCAATCTGTTGAAGCAGATTAAGGCTACATATACCGACATCGACGTTGTGGTTGGTAATATCGCAACGGGCGAGGCTGCACGTTACTTGGCTGACGCTGGTGCTGACGGCGTTAAGGTTGGTATCGGTCCTGGCTCGATCTGCACCACTCGCGTCATTGCAGGTGTAGGTGTTCCTCAGTTGGAGGCTATCTACGACGTTGCAAAGGCATTGAAGGGTAGCGACGTTGGTATTATCGCCGATGGCGGTCTGCGCTACTCGGGTGACATCGTTAAGGCTCTGGCAGCTGGTGGCGACTGCGTAATGGCAGGTTCGATGTTCGCAGGTGTTGAGGAGTCGCCTGGTGAGACCATCATCTACAACGGTCGTAAATTCAAGACCTATCGCGGTATGGGTTCGTTGGAGGCTATGCAGTGCGGTTCGAAGGATCGTTACTTCCAGGGCAACGAGACCGACACCAAGAAGCTAGTTCCCGAGGGTATCGCAGCACGTGTTCCGTTCAAGGGTACGTTGGCCGAGGTTATCTACCAGTTGGTAGGTGGTCTGCGTTCGGGTATGGGTTACGTAGGTGCTAAGAATATCGAGGACTTGAAGAAGGCTCAGTTCATTCGCATTACCAACTCGGGCGTTCAGGAGTCACACCCGCACGATGTAGCAATCACACGCGAGGCCCCCAATTATAGCCGCGGTGAGTAACAATGCTCGAATATAGAGTACAAATCCGTGCTCGCTACCGCGACACCGACCAGATGGGCATTATCCATCACTCGAACTATGTAGCATATTTCGAGGAGGCTCGCGGAGAGGCTATTCGCCAACTTGGTTTCACATACAAAGAGATGGAGGACCGAGGGGTGATGATGCCCGTAGTTGATGTTCAGTTACATTACTATGCTCCGGCATACTACGATGATCTGCTAACATTCGTGGTACGAGTTGAGAAGATGCCTATGGCGCGTATGGAGTTCCTCTATGATGTTTATAATCAGCGAGAAGAACTCATCAACAAGGGTAAGGTTGTATTAGGCTTTATGCACAGTTCTACCCGACGTCCGTGCCGCGCTCCCGAGTGGTTCTTGGAGGTTCTGCGCAAGTCTGGTCTTGAAGACTAACAAGGCGGAAATATTTTAATAAATAAAGAGGATCGACCTTTTGGGGTGCGATCCTCTTTTGTTTTATGCCAAATCAGGCGGTAGTGTGCCATCGAATGTGTCAAAATGTCAGCAAAAGCGAGCTGGCACACAGTTTGTTTATTATCACAAGCAGAAAATAAACTAAAAAAACGATAACACTACTATGCAAAACGGAAAAATTGGGGTAACGACTGAAAACATCTTCCCCGTAATCAAGAAATTCCTCTATTCGGATCACGAAATTTTCCTGCGTGAGCTGGTTTCGAATGCCGTCGATGCAACACAGAAGTTGCGTACGCTCTCGTCGATTGGCGAGTTCAAAGGTGAGCTGGGCGATCTGACCATTCGCGTGTCGGTAGATGAGACAGCTCGCACACTGACCGTTTCGGACTCGGGTATCGGTATGACCGCTGAGGAGGTAGACAAATATATCAACCAGATCGCATTCTCGGGCGCCGAAGAGTTTATGGCAAAGTACCAGAATCAGGCTATCATCGGTCACTTCGGTTTGGGTTTCTATTCGGCATTTATGGTGTCGGACAAGGTGGAGATTCGCACTCGTTCATATCGCGAAGGGGCAAAGACCGTAGTTTGGAGCTGCGAGGGCACACCCGAATACACGATGACTGAGGTAGACGAGGAGCGCGGTCGCGGTACCGATATTATCCTGCACATCTCGGAGGATTGCAAGGAGTACACCGAGCCTGCTCAGATCGAGGGCCTGCTGCGTAAATACTGCCGCTTCTTGCCCGTCGAGATCGCCTTTGGCAAGAAGAAGGAGTGGAAGGACGGCAAGTATGTCGATACCGATAAGGATAACATTATCAACGATATCAAACCATTGTGGACTGTCAAACCGTCGGAGATCACCGAGGAACAGTACAAGGAGTTCTACCGCGAGATGTATCCTATGAGCGATGACCCTCTGTTCTATATTCATCTGAATATCGACTATCCGTTCAACCTGACGGGCATCCTCTATTTCCCGAAGATTCGCAACAATTTCGAGATACAGAAGAACAAGATTCAGCTCTACTGCAATCAGGTCTTTGTTACGGATTCGGTCGAGGGTATCGTTCCCGAATTCCTGACGCTGCTGCACGGCGTAATCGACTCGCCCGACATCCCGCTGAATGTATCGCGTAGCTACTTGCAGAGCGATAGCAACGTGAAGAAGATCTCGGGTTACATCACACGCAAGGTTGCTGATCGTTTGCAGGAGTTATTCAACACGATGCGCCCCGAGTATGAGTCGAAGTGGGACGATTTGAAGATCTTTATCCAGTATGGTATCATCACAGATGAGAAGTTCTCGGAGCGCGCTACGGACTTTATGCTGTGGAAGAATACCGACGGTAAGTACTTCACACCGAAGGAGTACGCCGACCTGGTGCGCGAGAACCAGACCGATAAGAATGACACGCTCGTATTCCTCTATGCCGACGATGCGATCGACAAGATGAGCTTCATCGAGAGTGCAAAGGCTCGCGGTTATGATGTTCTGCTGATGAACGGTCCGCTCGACAGCCACTATATTAATTGGTACGAGAACAAGAACGAGAAGTGCAGTTTTGTACGTATCGATAGCGATGTTGTTGACAAGTTGATTCGTAAGGCTGATGCACAGACGATGTCGCTCACTGCGGCTCAGCAGGACATTATGCGCCCCGTATTCGAGAGCCAGATGCCCGTCGATGAGAAGATCACCTACAACATAGCGTTCGAGGCGATGAATGCCGACGACGCTCCCGTAGTGATCACTCAAAACGAGTATATGCGTCGTATGAAGGAGATGGCAGCCGTAAGCGGTGGCGGGATGAGCCAATTCTATGGACAGATGCCCGACAACTTCACCATTGCAGTCAATGGCAACCACCCAATTGTACTCGACCTGCTCGACAAAGTTGAGAAGGAGTATGGCGATAAGCTGCGTACGATGACCAAGAAGATCGACGCTGTCACCGCCGAGCAGACTCGATTTGCGGAGGTGATTAAGGATAAGAAGGAGGCCGACCTAACCGACGAGGAGAAGTCAATGCGCACACAACTCAACGTGAAACTCAGCGAGTTGCTCGACGAGCGCAACACTCGTCTGCGCGAGATCGGTGCCGCTAACAGCCGCGTGCGTCAGATTATCGACCTCGCACTGCTGTCGAACGGAATGTTGAAGGGCAAGAACCTGACATCGTTCATTCGCCGCAGTATCGAGTTGATTGAGCGATAGAGAGCAACAGATCGCTTATAGAATGAGGGTAGAGTGCAAAAAAAATGCACTTTACCCTCATTTTTTTGCTAAAAAATTGAAAATTGACAGAAATTTCAAATTCGTTTCAGAATCTAACCTCACCTTTGTATCAAGAAAAACAACAATATTAATTTAAAGCACAGAAAATAATATGAAACGCATTTATTTATTAGCAATCTCTTTTATCGCCCTATTCTCGTTAACCGGTTGCGAGCTGTATGACGAGTACGGCGAGATGATGATTCGCACACAGACCGATAATATCAAAGAGGCAGTCGCAGAGCTATACCCGCAGGCACACATCGTAGAGATGGATAATGATTATAAAACCATCGAGGTGGATATTATCGACAACGAGATTAGACGCGACGTATATTTCAACTTATCGCTGAATTGGTTGCGCACCGAAACCGATATTCGTCACGCAGATCTTCCGATCGAAGCGGCCAACAAAATTGCAACCAAATACACAAGTTGGTTTATCGACAGCGTCAAAACAGTTGACACTCCGCAGGGTAGTTACTATTTGGTTGAACTCGACAGAGGCGAGCGCGACAAGAAGATCAAGATTGACGCATCAGGAAACATTCTTTAAACATAGAGTAGTACAGGGTTCTACAATAGGTAATATTTATTAAATGGGCAACCGCCTGCTCGACACAACAGTTCGGGCAGGCGGTTGAATTTTGGTTGGTAGAGTAGCGCACTACTCGGCGTAGAGCCACGTGGTCATCGACCATTTGCCATTAGGCTCGATTGACGAGAAACCAGTCAGCTCGTCGGGTAGCTCGCGCATATTGGGAGCATTGGTTACCCACGACATTGGCTCGGGACAGATCCAGGGTACTTCACCACCGTTATTCCAAATGGTCCAATACTTAGTCTTCTCATCGACGCGATAGAAGACGCGGTGGCCATTGCGAATGTTACGGATAATCGCACCGCGATACTCCTCACCGTCAACCTCGATCGGCGCCAGCGTAAATGCTGCACTGATCGGACCGTGACCTACGGGCACAACACCCTCGCCAGCCAAGTGCTCAAACTCGCCTTCAAGCGGCGTACGAGTATCGCTCGGAAGGTTCTGATCGCTCAGCAACCAACGCTCGCCAGCCGACACAACCAAACGGTAGTCGTCGCCCGTACTCTCGGCCATAAATGGCACATTGAGCGGAGTGTGATAACCCACACCAATCGGCATTGCGCTCTGACTGCGATTGAAGAATACTACTGAGTGCTCCAAACCCTTTGCGCTCAGACGGAAGATCATCTTACACTTGAATTCGTGGGGCACGTGTCGAAAGATCACATCATTTGCTGCATTCGAGTAGAAGCGAGCTTCGATCAATACCTCGTTGTCACTCTCGATAGCCTTCGACACAACGAACGGCTGCGATTTGATCACACCGTGATGATAAGCACCCTCAGCGGGAATCGTTACAGGGAAATCGTAACTGCGACCCTCAAACTCAAAATGAGCACCAGCAATACGATTAGGCGGCAGCAACAACGGCAAACCATAGACGTGGGGGCGAACCTTGAAGTTCTCAACCTCCTCAGCCTTAGGCGTGCGCAAAATCTCGATTCCGAGGCGAGTATTAGCCAAGCGAACCAAATTTGCACCCATCGACGGAATGAGTAGGGCAGTGTAGTCCCCCTTCGAGAACTCCACAGCGTCCATTCCGTACCAATCTATACGACGTATCATTGCTGACTAATTTATTAGAGCATCTTCTCGATCTTAGCCTTCAAAGCATCCTTCGAAGCTGCACCCACGTGCTTGTCAACAACCCCACCGCCCTTTACGAAAACAACGGTCGGGATGTTGCGAACACCGAACTTAGCAACTGCCTCTTCGCACTCCTCGACGTCGCACTTTGCTACCAGCACGCGACCCTCGTACTCTGCTGCCAATTCGTCAACGATCGGAGCAATCATACGGCAAGGACCGCACCACTCTGCCCAAAAATCGATAACAACGGGCATCTCCGAGCCCATAATCTCCTGAAAATTCTCGTTTGTAATTGCCAAAGCCATAACTGTAAATGTTTTTAGTTTGTTATTTAATCTGATAATTATTTATTTCGTTGTCTTTGAAGAATGTAATCAAATCGCGCGGTAGCACCTTATACGCATTTGAGTACATCTGTACCGATACATCATTCTCTGCATCACGGACTTTGATACGCAATGTGGTCTTACCCTTCGAGTTCTTCACCAGCTCCGTCAGTTCTCGCACGAATGTTTCGGTCAGTTCGTTCACATTCAGCGTCACGAACATCTCGTGAATATGCTCCTCGACCTCGTGCATCTGCTGAATCGACGTAATTGCCAACTCCATCTCCGTACGACCCTTTGCCACATTCTCCTTCGATTGAAATCGACGCGGCTGAATCTTACCCTTGACATAGAGCATATAGTCCTTATACATATACTTGCGCATATTCTCGTAGTCGCGACCAAAGAGTGAGAACTCGTGCGTTTCACCACTATAATCCTCCAACTTGAAGCGACCATACGGGCGTCCCTGCTTCGAAGTCAGGTGCATCTCCTCGATGACCATACCGCCGAATGACACATCGCGCGGCTGACTGTTGGCAACATCTTTCAGATCGCCCAATTGCACCGAGCACATATTATCGAGAATATATTTATACTCATCAAGCGGATGAGCTGACAGATACAGACCCACAACCTCGCGCTCCTTTTTGAGCGTTTCGATCTGCGAAGCCTCCTGACATACTGGCGCAGTCGGACGTGCAATCTCAACCGCAACACCCATACCGCCAAACAGACTCTGCATCGAGCTCTGCCGGTCGGCCTGATATTTCGAGCCGTAGCGAATCAACTGCTGGATCATCGTATCGCCCTCGCGCGAACGCATATCCTGTGCCGTAAGCTTACTGCGGTGGAAGTCAGTCAACGAGTCAAAAGCACCAGCATAAGCCATACTTTCGATACACTTACTATTGACTACCGAGAAATTAACTCGCTCCATAAAGTCGTAGATATCCTTATACTCACCATTCACTCGTCGCTCGTCGATAATACACTTAACAGCAGCCTCACCAACACCCTTAATCGCCGCCAAACCGAAACGTACGTTACCATCTGCATCGGCAGAGAAGGTCTGTATCGACTTGTTTACATCGGGACCGAGAACATTGATACCCATTCGCTTACACTCGGCCATATAGATCGTAATCTGATCGATATTCGACAAGTTTCGGCTCAGCACTGCCGCCATAAACTCAGGTGGGTAGTTGGCTTTGAGGTATGCCGTCTGGAACGCGACCCACGAATAGCACGTAGCGTGCGACTTATTGAATGCATACGACGCAAACTTCTCCCAATCGGCCCAAATCTTTTCGAGCACCTTCGGATCGTGTCCATTCTTTTGTCCGCCCGTAATGAATTTGGGTTTGAGTTCGTCCAGTTTATCTTTCAACTTCTTACCCATCGCCTTACGCAGCGTGTCGCTCTCGCCTCGGGTAAATCCACCCAGCAATCGCGACAGCAACATCACCTGCTCCTGATAGACCGTAATACCGTAGGTATCTTTCAGATACTTCTCCATAATCGGAATATCATAGACGATCGGCTCGACACCGTGCTTGCGGGCGATGAACTGTGGAATGTAGTCCATCGGGCCGGGTCGATAAAGCGCATTCATTGCGATCAGATCCTCGAATGTCGATGGCTGCAACTCGCGCAGATATTTCTGCATACCTGCCGACTCGAACTGGAACGTACCGACGGTACGACCCTCGCAATAGAGTTTGTATGTGGTAGGGTCGGTGATGATACCAAAATCATCGATATCGACCTTCTTTCCTCGCGTGTAGAGCACATTCTCGACTGCGTCCTTGATGATCGACAATGTTTTCAGACCCAAGAAGTCCATCTTGATCAGGCCCGTATCTTCGATTACCGAGCCTTCGTACTGCGTCACGAGCATCTTCTCGCCCGTTTCTTTATCATCAGCCGTAGAAACGGGTACCCAATCAGTGATGTCATCACGACAAATAATCGTACCGCAGGCGTGAACACCCGTATTGCGCACGTTACCTTCGAGCATCTTTGCATACTCAATCGTGTCGTGCATAATCGGATCGGTAGACTGCTCGGCCTCCTTCAATTCGGGCACAAGATCAATTGCCTGACCAAGGTTCTTCACTCGCTTACCATCAGGTGTTTTATCAGGCACAAGTTTACATAGGCGGTTCGAGTCAGCCAAAGGCAGTTTCTGCACTCGCGCAACGTCCTTGATCGCCGACTTAGTCGCCATCGTACCATACGTAATGATATGCGCAACCTTCTCCTTGCCATACTTCTGCGTTACCCAATTCAACACTCGGCCACGACCATCATCATCGAAGTCGATGTCGATATCGGGCAGCGAGATACGGTCGGGATTCAGGAATCGCTCGAACAGCAGGTCGTATGCAATAGGGTCGATCTGGGTAATTCCCAAGCAATATGCCACAGCCGATCCTGCCGCCGATCCACGACCCGGACCTACCGACACGTCAAGTTGCTCACGTGCCGCCGCGATAAAGTCCTGCACAATAAGGAAGTAACCAGGGAAACCCATCGTCTTCATAATGTGCAACTCGAAGACCAATCGCTCGCGCACCTCATCGGTCAGCGGGTCACCATATCGTTTCTTCGCACCGATAAAGGTCAAGTGTGCCAAATAATCGGCCTCGAACTTAATTCGATAGAGTTTAT
This sequence comes from Rikenellaceae bacterium, assembly GCA_017379895.1. Lineage (GTDB taxonomy): Bacteria > Bacteroidota > Bacteroidia > Bacteroidales > Rikenellaceae > Alistipes. Next base: position 23,630 of record JAFNVH010000047.1, read on the forward strand.
CGTAACCACCCAAGCGCTCAATCTTCTCGTGAGCATCTTTCTCACTCATCACCACGTTGCCATTCTCGTCTCGCGTGAATTCGTCGAACAGATCCTTCTCGGTCAATCGTTTGCGATACTCCTCCTCGGTACCAAACTCCTCGGGAATGGCAAACGTAGGCATAATCGGCGCGTGGTCGATAGAGTAGTGCTCCACTTGATTGCAGATCTCAACCGTGTTGTCCAGCGCCTCGGGCACATCGCCAAATATCTTAGCCATCTCCTCGCGCGTCTTCAACCACTCCTGTTTCGAGTAGAGCATACGCTTAGGATCGTCCAAATCTTTGCTCGTACTTAGGCAGATCAGACGGTCGTGCGCCTCGGCATTCTCCTCATCGACAAAGTGAACGTCATTCGAGCAAATGAGTTTGACGTCATATTTCGTAGCCAGCTGTTTGAGTTGCTCGTTTACTTTGAGCTGCATCGGATAGGCCTCGTGATTTGCTCGCGCAACGGTCGCCTTATGCAACTGCAACTCCAAATAGTAGTCGTCACCAAAGACGCGCTTGTGCCACTGCACAGCCTCCTCGGCCTCAGCCAGCTGGTCGTTGGTAATACGTTTGGGAATCTCGCCACCCAAGCAGGCCGAACAGCAGATCAGACCCTCGTGGTACTTTTCCAACTCAGTGCGGTCGGTTCGCGGACGATGATAGAAACCTTCGGTCCACGCCTTCGATACGATCTTGATCAGGTTGTGATAACCCGTCTTGTTCTTCGCCAGCAGAATGAGGTGGTAACCGCTTTGGTCCTCCTTGTGTGATTTATCTTTGAGGTGCAGGGCTCGTCGAGCCACATAGACCTCACAACCGATAATGGGTTTGAAATCGGGCACGGCTTCGAGCTTAGCGATCTTCTCACGCGCTGTCGCAGGGCTAAAACCAAACTCCTTGTCCATACTTTCGATCTGCTCCACACGGCTTTTAGTCTTCGAGTAGGCAACGGCGTCATCGGGTGACGCATCTTTGCGTTTCTCCAACTCGGCGAGTTCGAGTTTGCGCTCGGCCAAATATGCAGCGGGATCCGACTGCTCGGCCGTCAACTCTTCGAGTGCTGCAAGTAGTTTTTTCAGGCCCTTGATTTTATCACGTTTCTTACCGTTCTGTTTCTTGACATAGTTAAAGAACTCCTTGACGCCAAACATATTACCGTGGTCGGTCAAGGCGATGCCGGGCATACCGTCGGCCATAGCCTTGTCCACCAAACGCGATATGCTCGCCTGTCCGTCGAGGATCGAGTATTGAGAGTGAACGTGTAAGTGTACGAAATTATGCATTGGGCCAATATTCATTTGTAGGCAAAGATAATCAATCTTGCACTAATTTTGCCTATATATTTCGAGGATTTTTTCAACAATATATTGATCATTTTCGAAACCGTATGAAAGACACCAAAATGCAATCCGAGAATCTGGTCACTCTGCTCCGACTCGACCGCGCCGAGCAAATTGCCATAGCCCGTTCAATACTTGACAATGCGGGTATTAAATCGACCATACGCAACGAATATATGGCCTCGATTCTACCCATAGGCGAAGACCTTGCGGCCGAACTTATGGTACGAGAAGAGGACGCAGCTCGCGCATCGAAGCTGCTCGAATCGTTTATGAAAGGGGAGTGATTAGTCGTTCCAGATCGACCACGCGCGCTCAGCCTGACACTCGAGCATCAGCTGACCATTGACCGTCTGAGCTCCGCGCTCGGCGCCCAATGCCAAGAAGCGGGTCATGGGAGGATTATAGACCAAATCGAACAATGCGTGACTCTCGTCAAGCAGATGATAGGGTATTTCGGGAGCCTCATCAACCTTCGGGAAGGTTCCGACAGGGGTCGCATTGATCACCAGGCCAACCTCAGACATCACGCGCTCATCAATCTGTTCGTAGGTCATATTGCCGCGCATCGGATCGCGCGACACAATCGCATATTCGATACCACGCTCGGCTAAAACATATTGCACCGCCTGCGATGCGCCACCTGTACCCAAAAGCAATGTATCGGGGTGCGCTCCGCCAATCAGTGCGTCGAGTGTCGAGCGAATACCGTCGACATCGGTGTTATAGCCAATGAGTCTGTTATCGACTAATTTAACGCAATTTACAGCGCCTATCTCACGCGCCTCATCACTTATCTCGTCGAGATAGGCAAACACTTCGCGCTTGTAGGGAATTGTTACATTAAAACCGCGCAAGTCTGGATTTTCGGCCAACATTCGCGGCAGGTCGTCTATTGTAGGCAGCTCAAAATTGCGATATTCACAATCTGCCAAAGCCGCGTCCGCAGCAAATTTACGAGCGAAATATCCTGCCGAAAACGAGTGACCGAGCGTGCGGCCGATCAATCCATACAAACGTGTTGCCATAACTCTAAGCCTCCTTTTTTGCGTGAGCGCATTTGCCAATCAGTTCGATAACGTAAATCAGTGCGAAGCCCAGCACGCACGACACAATCGCCAACACCAAGTGCGACTCGCCACCCAACGCCTCAAACTGCACGGGCGATACATTTGCCTGCACGAGAGGCTGCTCGACTCCGTGGCTGTCGAGATAGGTTTCGAGGGTCTGCTTCCACGGCCACACCTTGTTGAGCGAGCCGATCATAAAGCCCATCAACATCGTCACAGTCGCATCGTGCCACTTGTCAAGCAACCACGACAACACGTGCGAGAAACTAACAATACCCGCCACTGCACCAACAGCAAACAGCGCAATAACGCCAAGATTCATCTCGGTCACCGCCTCCATTATGAACATATATTTGCCCATCAGCAGCAGAATAAATGCACCCGAAATACCGGGGAGAATCATCGCACAAATTGCCACCGCACCCGACAGCATCACAAACCACCAATCGTTAGGGGTCGTAGCGGGCGAAACCACCGTAATCCAATACGACAACGCGGTACCTGCGATCATCGTAATGACCGACACAACGCTCCAACGCTTAACCTCGCGAGCCACCAGAAGTGCCGACGCGATGATCAGTCCGAAGAAGAACGACCAGGTGATAATCGGGTGATTTTCGAGCATATAGGTCATCAGTCGCGCCATTGTCATGATAGCCACGCCGATACCTGCGATCAGCGAGAAGAGGAACTTACCGTTGATCTTCTCCCACAGTGCGCGGAACTTGCCAGTGAAGAGCAACTTAACTGCTTCGAGGTCGATACTCTTGATCGAGCTGAGCAACTCTTCGTATATTCCCGAAATGAAAGCGATCGTTCCGCCCGAAACGCCAGGCACAACATCGGCCATTCCCATTGCGCAGCCTTTGAGGCCGACCATTAGATATTTTTTCATTGATTCTCGTTTTTTTCGGTTTGCAACTCCGCAAAGATACGTCTTTCGCCGTAACCATCAAAACAAAAACAATTAATCTGCCGATATTGACCAAATAGTCGCAAAAACTTAGTATATTTGCCTGATTTAACTCAATTGAAACAATGAAGGCAAAACTTCTTACTCTCGCAGCGCTACTGATCGGACTGATCAGCACCGCACAAAATGCACCCATCAAACTTAACATTATTCCCGAGCCCGTCAAAACGACGATCCAAGGCGATAGCTGCTATATGCTCCCGCGCTTGGCGGTGATTTACACCGAGGCCGATATGCAATTCCCCGCCGAATATCTGGCTGACTACGCCGATCACTATCTCGGCATACAGATGCAGGTCGTAACTCCCCAGCCCGCAAAGCGTCGTTCGAAGGCTGTGACAGCAACCGAGCCGCAGGCGCACAGCATACGCCTTACCAACCTCAATAATGGCGAGGTTTCGGGCGGTTATCGACTCAAAGTATCGCTCGATAAGGGCGTCGAGATCGAGGGTAACGATGCCGCAGGCGTATTCTACGGTGTACAAACACTTATACAGTTATTACCCACACAGGCAGGCATTTTGCCCCGTTTGCCCGAGGTCGAAATTGAGGACTATCCCCGCTTCGAGTATCGCGGTCTGCTGCTCGATGTGGTGCGCCACTTCTTCCCCGTGGATTACATCAAGCGCTATATCGACTTTATGGCGCTACATAAGCTCAACTACTTCCATTGGCACCTGACCGACGATCAGGGTTGGCGTGTTGAGATGAAGTGCCGTCCCGAACTGACCGCTATCGGAGCCTATCGCAATGGTGAGATTGAGGGTTTGTTCCCTGGTAAATATCACTACCTTCCCTATGGCAACTACTACACCCACGAGCAGATTCGCGAGGTGGTAGCATACGCTGCCGAGCGTCACATTACGGTGATCCCCGAGATCGACATCCCGGGTCACTGTATGGCGGTTCTTGCAGTATACTCCCATTTCAGCACCGCACCCGATAAAGTCGAGGGTTGTGCTCCGACGTGGGGCATCTACAACCGCCGCAACAATGTTCTCGCGCCGTCGGACGAGGTATTCAAATTCTTGACCGATGTATTCAGTGAGTTGTGCGATCTCTTCCCCTCACCCTATATTCACCTCGGTGGCGACGAGTGCGCCAAGAAGTGGTGGCAGGAGTCGGAGGCTACTCAGCAATATATGAAGGCTAATGGCATTAAGGACGAGAAGGCGCTGCAAAGTCATATCGTTCACTACGTTCAGCACGTCATCGAATCGAAGGGCAAGAAGGCGATCGGTTGGGACGAGGTGCTCGAAGGCGGCATTTCGAAGGATTGTATCATTATGAATTGGCGCCGCCCGAACTTCGGCGCAAACGCCTTGAATGCAGGCAATCGCACGATCTTCGCCTGCTCGCAGTGGTCTTACTTTAATGTTAAGGAGAGTCGCGCACAGCACGAGATCGGTCATCGTGGCCCGATGTCGCTCGAGAAGGTTTACAGTTTCGATCCCGTGACCGACACTCTCTCGGTCGAGCAGCAACAGCTCGTGATGGGTGTTCAGGGTTGCTTGTGGACAGAGTATGTGCAGAATACGTGGAAAGCAGAGTTCTGTCTATTCCCGCGTTTGTCAGCACTTGCCGAAACTGCTTGGTCGCAGCGCGAGCACAAGAATTGGGAGAATTTCTCGCAGAAGATTGTGCGCCAATACGATCGCTACGAGCTGTGGGGAATACGTTACAACGACGCATTCCTGCGCCAGCACGATATTGTCCGCGCTCGATAACGGCGGACTTCGCCCAAATAAAAAAGGCGTTACTCAACACCAGAGCAACGCCTTTTTCAGCTTAATTAATCTACCTATTAATAGTTCTCTTTCTTAGGTTCGAAATACGACTGCGGATGCAAGCAAGCAGGGCAAGCCTTGGGAGCCTCCTCAGCCTCGATGATGAAACCACAGTTGCGGCACTGCCACCAGATTTTACCGTCACGACGGAAGAAATCGCCATCGGTAATGCGGCTCAACAACTTCAAGTAACGCTTCTCGTGCTCAGCCTCTACGGTCGAAATTGCACGGAAAGCTGCAGCTACAGCGGGGAAACCCTCCTCCTCAGCGATCTTAGCGAACTCAGGATAGAGCACATCCCACTCCTCGTTCTCGCCCATAGCAGCAGCAAGTAGATTCTCGGTAGTGGTACCGATCTTACCTGCGGGGTAGGTTGCGGTAATGGTTACATCGCCACCCTCCAAGAACTTGAAGAAGCGCTTTGCGTGTTCCTTTTCCTGCTCGGCAGTCTCCATAAATACAGCAGCGATCTGCTCATAACCCTCTTTCTTAGCTACGCTTGCGAAGAAAGTGTAACGTGTGCGTGCCTGCGACTCACCTGCGAATGCTTTGAGCAGATTCTGCTCGGTCTGAGTACCTTTAAGACTTTTCATAATTTTATAAAGTATTTAAGTGTTTGTTTGCTTTGATTTTCTACTGCAAATATAATGAGATTATTTTAATTTAGTATCTTAAAATCGATACTTTATTCATATGCGCCCATTTGTTTTACTTATAGTGGCTCGGAGCGAGCGTGTTGCGATTGTTATTCGCGATTTTTTTACTATCTTTGTCCGAATATTCACAAGCAATAATAATTAAATATATAATAAGACAATGGCAGACGAAAAAATTATCTTTTCAATGGTCGGTGTGAGCAAAACCTTCACCAACCAGAAAAAGGTCTTGAACAACATCTACCTCTCGTTCTTCTACGGCGCAAAGATCGGTATCATCGGTCTTAACGGCTCGGGTAAATCGACCCTGATGAAGATCATCGCAGGTATCGACAAGAACTATCAGGGCGAGGTGGTATTCTCACCCGGTTACACCGTAGGTTACTTGGAGCAGGAGCCTCAGCTCGACGATACCAAGACTGTACGCGAAGTGGTCGAGGAAGGTTGCGCCGCTACGGTAGCCCTCTTAAAAGAGTACGAGGAGATCAACAATAAGTTTATGGAGCCGATGAGCGACGATGAGATGGCACGTCTTATCGAGCGTCAGGGCGAATTGACCGAGCTGATCGACCAGGTTAATGGTTGGGAGTTGGATAGCGTTTTGGAGCGCGCAATGGATGCCCTGCGTTGTCCCGATGCCGATCAGTCGGTGAAGGTGTTGTCGGGTGGTGAGCGTCGCCGCGTGGCTCTGTGCCGTCTGTTGTTGCAGCAGCCCGACGTGCTTCTGCTTGACGAGCCTACCAACCACCTCGATGCCGAGAGTATCGACTGGTTGGAGCAGCACTTGCAGCAGTATAAGGGTACGGTTATCGCCGTAACCCACGACCGTTACTTCCTGGATAATGTTGCAGGTTGGATCTTGGAGCTCGATCGTGGCGAGGGTATTCCCTGGAAGGGTAACTACTCAGGCTGGCTCGATCAGAAGTCGAAGCGTCTGGCAATGGAGGAGAAGCAGGAGAGCAAGCGTCGCAAGACCTTGGAGCGCGAGTTGGAGTGGGTGCGTATGAGCCCCAAGGCTCGCCACGCCAAGAGCAAGGCTCGTCTGTCGGCATACGACAAGATGTTGAATGAGGACACAAAGCAGAAGGAGGAGAAGCTCGAGATCTTCATCCCGAACGGTCCGCGTCTGGGCAATGTCGTGATCGAGGCTCAAGATGTGAGCAAGGCTTTCGGCGATCGCGTGCTGTACGAAGGTCTAAACTTCTCGCTGCCTCCCGCAGGTATTGTCGGTGTGATCGGTCCCAACGGTACGGGTAAGACCACGCTGTTCCGTATGATTATGGGCTTGGAGGAGCCTACGTCGGGTAGCTTCCGCGTTGGCGAAACCGTTAAGTTGGCATACGTCGATCAGCAGCACAAGTCGATCGATCCCGAGAAGAGCGTCTATGAGGTTATCTCGCAGAACAGCGACCTGATTACGCTCGGCAACCGCACAATCAACGCTCGCGCATACGTTTCGCGCTTCAACTTCTCGGGCACTGACCAGGAGAAAAAGTGCGGTATGTTGTCGGGTGGTGAGCGCAACCGTCTGCACTTGGCTCTGGCTCTCAAAGAAGAGGGTAACGTACTGTTGCTCGACGAGCCGACCAATGATATCGACGTAAACACGCTGCGTGCATTGGAGGAGGGTTTGGAGAACTTCGCAGGTTGTGCCGTAGTGATCTCGCACGACCGTTGGTTCTTGGACCGTATCGCAACTCACATTCTCTCGTTCGAGGGCGACTCGAAGGTTGTATTCTTCGAGGGTTCGTACTCAGAGTATGAGGAGCACAAGCGCGCAATGGGCGAGGACACCACTCCCAAGCGTGTTAAGTACAAGAAGTTGATGGAATAAAAGACAGAATACGATAATGGCAATTCAAAAACCTTCGATTCCAAAGGGTACGCGCGACTTCTCGCCCGCCGAGATGATGCGCCGCACCTATATATTTGATTCGATCAAGGAGGTGGTCCGCACCTTCGGCTA
>JAFNVH010000048.1 GCA_017379895.1 Rikenellaceae bacterium
ATAAGGGCGAGAAGGTTCTGGTACTGTTGACCGATATGACCCTCTACTCGGATGCATTGGCTATCGTGTCGAACCGTATGGACCAGATCCCCTCGAAGGACTCGATGCCCGGTTCGTTGTACTCGGACTTGGCAAAGATCTACGAGAAGGCTGTTCAGCTGCCTAATGGCGGTTCGATCACCATCATCGCCGTAACCACTCTGTCGGGTGGCGACATTACCCACGCTGTGCCCGATAATACGGGTTACATCACCGAGGGTCAGTTGTTCCTGCGTAACGATACCGATACGGGTAAGGTTATTATCGACCCGTTCCGTTCGCTGTCGCGTTTGAAGCAGTTGGTAATCGGTAAGAAGACCCGCGAGGATCATCCTCAGGTGATGAATGCCTGCGTACGTCTGTATGCTGATGCTGCTAATGCTAAGACCAAGTTGGAGAACGGTTTCGACCTGTCGGATTACGACGAGCGTGCATTGAAATTTGCTCACGACTACTCGGAGAAGCTGTTGTCGATCGACGTAAACATCGAGATCACTCAGATGCTTGATATCGCTTGGACTCTGTTCGGTAAGTACTTCACTCCGTCGGAGGTTGCGATCAAGAATGAGTTGATCGAGAAGTATTGGAAAAAGTAACCAAGCCCCGTAAACGACAGGCAAATGGCTATTAAATTTCAATATAACAAGACTTCGCTTGGCGAGCTGGGAAAGCAGCTCAAAATGAGACAGAAGGCGCTCCCTACCATCAAGAGTAAGGAGAGTGCGCTGCGTCTTGAAGTTAAGAAAGCGAAGGGTACTGCAGCGGACTTTGAGCGTCGCTTGGCCGAGTTGTCGGCTCGCTACGACTATATGGTTGCGCTGTGGGGTGAGTTTGATGCCGACTTGCTGGCTGTCGAAGATGTGGAATTGACCACTCAGAAGATTGCCGGAGTTCGCATACCTGTCCTGCAAGGCGTTAAGTTCAAAGAGAAATCTTATGATCTGTTCAGTTCGCCGATCTGGCTTTCGGACGGTGTGGCCCTCTTGAAGGAGTTGGCTACGCTCGGTTTGGAGTCGCAGATCGCCGATCGCAAGAGCGAAATGCTGGACTACGCCCGCAAGAAAACTACTCAGAAAGTGAACCTCTACGAAAAGGTACAGATACCTGGCTACGAGGACGCTATACGTAAAATTAAACGATTCTTAGAGGACGAAGAGAACCTCTCGAAGAGTGCTCAGAAGATCGTCAAAACCAAACATCAGCAAGCCGAGGAGGGCGAGAAGGTATGATAGTCAAGATGATAAAATACGATTTCGTTCTGTATAGTGGCGAACATCAGCGCTTCTTGGAGCGTTTGCAGGAGCTGGGTCTGGTCGATGTGACGGTTACCGGCTGGGAGCCTTCGGAGGCAGACCTGCGAATGATTGCAGACGTTGAGGCTAAGACCAAGGCGGCTGAGGCATTGAGCGCAATGGCTGCCGAGGAGGGATTTGTTGCAGGTGAGCCTTTCGCTACGGGCGAGGAGGCTTTCGAGGCTTACAATGCGGCTATGGCCGAGGCTGCGACTTTGCGTGGAGAGATTGCTCGCTATGCGAAGAGCGCTGAGGAGTTGTTGCCGTGGGGTGATTTCTCGGCTGCAACGATCGCAAAGATGGCTGAGCAGGGTATTGTGTTGCGCTATTTCAGCTGCGCAACCAACTCGTTCAACGATAATGTGGCTGTTTGGAATGAGCGCTACACGATCGCTCCGATCTCGGAGCAGGGTAGCCAGAGCTACTTCGTTGTGGTTGCTACGCCCGAGACTGAGATCGAGATCGACGCCGAGGAGGTTAAGGCTCCCACGATGAGCTACCGCGATGCTGAGGCTTTGGCAGCAGAGAAGAGCGCGGCACTCGCCAAGACCGATGAGGTTGTGGCACGTGCAGCAGCGACGGCTGACAAGGTTGCGGCTATGGCAACCGAGGCGCGCGAGAAGTTGCAGCTGTCGAAGGTTGTGGCTTCGGGCGAGAAGGCCGCCGATGGCAAGTTGGTTATTATGGAGGGTTGGGCTGAGGCCGAGACCGCTGAGAAGGTCGACGCAATGCTCGAAGAGTACCCCTATATGATCTACTTGAAGAGCCAGCCCACCGAGGAGGACGATACGCCGGTTAAGTTGAAGAACAACCGCTTTGCTCGTCTGTTCGAGCTGATTGGCGGTATGTACGCACTGCCGAAGTATGGTACGCTCGATATGACGCCCTTCTTCGGTCCGTTCTATATGTTGTTCTTCGCAATCTGCTTGAACGACGCAGGTTATGGTGCAGTTCTGCTGGCAGCAGGTCTGGCGCTCTACTTCAAGGGTGGTCAGAGCTTGAAGACAGCCTCGTTGCTGACTATGGTCTGCGGAGGTGCGACCACGCTGTTCGGTCTGTATACCGGCTCGTTGTTCGGATTGAGCATTCCCGAAATGTTGGGCTACGAGAGCATTGCTAAGTCGCCGTTCCTGGATTTCCAGAACGATTTCTTCGCGATCGCGCTGGCGCTCGGTGTATTCCAGATTATGTTCGGTATGGCGATCAATATCGTGATGAAGACCAAGCTGTTCGGTTTCAAGAGCGCCGTTTCGTTGCTCGGTTGGTTCGTGGTGTTGTTCTCGGCTGTATTGGCTATCGCACTGCCGATGTTGAATGAGGATTGGACTATTCCCTTCTTCACCGCATCGTCGCCCGCATTCTTTGCGGCGGCTGGCGCAGGTGTGGCAATGATGCTGCTGTTCAACGGCAAGAACCCGATTATGAGTATTCTGTCGGGTCTGTGGGATACCTATAATAATATTACGGGTCTGTTGTCGGACGTGCTGTCGTATATCCGTCTGTTCGCAATCGGTCTGTCTGGCGGTGTGCTGGCGCAGGTATTCAACCAGCTGGCATTGGGTCTGACGGGTCTTGACGGCGGTGTTGAGCAGTTCGGTGTCGGTACCATCTTCCAGATTTTGGGTGCATCGGCGATCCTGCTGATTGGCCACGGAATCAACCTCTTTATGTCGGCCATTTCGTCGTTCGTTCACCCGATGCGATTGACCTTCGTAGAGTTCTATAAAAATGCGGGCTTCGAGATGACTTCGCGCGCCTTCAAGCCCTTGAAAAAAGAGATCAAATAAAAATTTAATAACAAACAAAAACAAACAATTACAATTATGAGCACAACTTTGATTTTGGCCTACCTTGGTGTAGTATTGATGGTAGGTGTTGCCGGTATCGCATCGGCAGTAGGTACTGCAATCTGCGGTCAGGCAGCAGTAGGTTCGATGAAGAAGAACGGTGGCGCATTCGGTAGCTACATGATTCTGTCGGCACTTCCCGGTTCGCAGGGTCTGTACGGTTTCGTATGCTTCTTTATGGTTCAGGGCCTGATTTCGGCTGATATGTCGATGTTGCAGGCAGCAGCAGTATTCGGTGCAGGTTTGCTGGTTGGTATCGTTAACCTGGCAGCTGCTATCTATCAGGCTAAGGTCTGCGCTAACGGTATCGCAGCAATTGGTAACGGCCACGACGTAATGGGTAAGACTCTGATCTTGGCAGCGTTCCCCGAGTTGTACGCAATTTTGACCGTTGCAGCAACCTTCCTTATCTCGAACTCGGTTGCTTAATTAGTCAATCTCGATTGACAAGAAAAGGTCGTGCCCTGCGGGGTGCGACCTTTTTTTGTTTGTGTAGGTGGAGAGCCGAGTGGTAAGGAGTGCGATTCTGAAAAAATAGTTGTTTTTATTTCGGGGGATTATGCTTAAATTTGTAAAAATCTAATACTAACAAAATCATTGCGCAATGTTGTTTCTGTTGTACGATACCGTTCAGCGTCATTTCGATCTTCGATACGAGCGCTTTGCGCGTTGGCTCGATCGAGAGTTGCGACAGCCGATACCCGATGGGGTAGTGGCCTATTGCATCAATATCTACGACGGCGGCAATGGTTGTTGGTCGGTCGAATTGGTTGGGTGCGGCTCGTTTGATGAGCGTGATAGCGATTGGGCGTGCGACGAACTCTTCTCGACGCGCCACAACGCTCTCTGCTGGCGGGGCGACAAACATTGGCGCAATGCTCTCGAACTGGTGGCGGGTTTTATGCACCGTTACCAACGGGAGGGACGTCGGGCCTCGGTGCTCCAAGCAGCCGAAGGTGTGGCCGTAGGATTTGTCGATGGCAATTTGATTATAACTAAAAACCGCGCATAGTCAGTGCGCGGTTTTCGTTTGTCTGGTCCTTGTGTCCAAAAAGAATCGAGGGTCGATCCACGCAGGAACGACCCTCGATAAATTTTCAGCTTAAAGCTGTGGGGCTAATTACTTTGCAACGTTAACCAGGTTGATATCGGTCTTAGCCTTAGCAGCCAGATCCTTATCCTGAGCGATAGCGTTCTTCAAGTAAGCAGCAGCCTCGCTAACCTTACCCTCCTTTGCAGCGATTACAGCGCGGAGATACTCAGCGTCAGCCGAGTTGTCACCCTGCAATGCCTTCTTAGCAGCAGCCAAGTTGCCGTTCTGGTACTCAGCGATAGCAGCGTTGTAGCCGGTCAGCTTGTTAGCAGCGTCGGTGTAGTTACCCTCAGCAGCAGCAACCAGAGCCTGAGCCTCCTTCGATGCAGTAGCAACATACTTCTTAGCCTCCTTAACGTTGCCAGCAGCAGCGTTAACCATAGCGATGTTGTTGTTAACCTCGCTCGATGCAGCCATCTTAGCAGCCTTCTTGAAAGCGTCAGCAGCCTTGGTGTACTCACCCATCTCCGACAGAGCAACACCCAGGTTGTTGTAAGCGCGAGCGTCGTTGAACTTCTTAGCACAAGCCTCGTAAACCTTAGCCTTCATAGCGGGATCCTCATACAGAGTAGCAGCATACATCATCTCCTCGCACTCCAGATCCATCAAGTTCGAAGCAACGCAAGCCTTCAACTCGTCGTCGGTCTTGCTAGCCAACTCAGCAGTCGAAACAACCTTAGCACGACGCAATGCGGGCAGAACGTCGTTCTTCAATGCGCCGTAAACCTCCGACATATTCTTGATCTCAGCCTCACGAGTTACGGGCGAATCGTAGAGCTTCAGAACCTGGAGAATCAGATCCTTGTCAGCCATATCCGATGCAGCAACCAACTCCTGGAAACCTTCCCAGTCCTCACCGAAGCCTTCATCGTTGTAAGTCAGACCCTCGATGTCAGCCAGCTTCTTCTCAACTGCCTCACGACCAGCCTTACCACGCTTAACCGACAGGCTGTTGTTGAACTTCTCGGGACCATCGGGCGATGCGTAACCCTCAACGTAGATGTTACCTGCCTGCGAGTTCTCCTTATCCTTGTTAGCCAAAACGAACTCCTTGAAGAGCTGAGTCTGCTCGTCGTTCAGAGCCTTCTTGCCAACCTTAGCCTGGTTGATGTTGTAGAGGATGTAGAGCTTGCTGTCAACAGTCTCCGACTTCTTGAAGTTGTCAGCCATATACTGCATAGCGTCAGCATAGTTCAAATCGCTCTGCAA
>JAFNVH010000049.1 GCA_017379895.1 Rikenellaceae bacterium
ATAAACGAGTGGTAGCTCTCGGGGTGCTCCTCGGGCAGGTTGCAGTACTCGTCCATATTGAACGTGATAACGTTCTTGAACGATACCTTGCCAGCCTTGTTCAGTGCGATCAACTCCTTGTAAGTACCCAGGGGAGTACCACCGGTAGGAAGACCCAATACGAAAGGCTTGGGACCCTTGTGTGCATTGATGCGCTCTACAATGTGATTTGCTGCCCACTTAGCAACCTCGGCAGCGGTGTTCTCGATAATTAATCTCATCTCTTTTGTATGTTTTATTAGTTAGTTAATTGTCCATAGTTTAGAACATTCGTACGAATACCTCCATAGCCTGATACTCCGCCATTCCAAGCTTGTCGTACAGTATTGCGGTATTCTGAGTGCGCTCCTCGGCTCGCTGCCAGAACTCGCGCGGATCCTCTCCCGGGAAGGGCACAAGATCCTTCTGCGAGAGGTGGCGATAGATCGCGTGGCGCTTCTTGATCACCTCGGCGGGCGAGAGAGGCACGGCCATATCGACCATATCCAGCCCCCACTCCATCCACGCACCGCGATAGAGCCACATTCGGCAATCCTTGAACCACTCCTCGTCCTTGACCTGCTCGACTGCGCCCAGCACCGCCTCGATGCAGACGCGATGTGTGCCGTGCGGATCGGCCAGGTCGCCAGCTGCGAAGATCTGATGCGGTTTCACCTCGCGCAGCAACTTAGCGATGATCTCGATGTCGGCCTGACCCATCGGGTTCTTCTTGATGCCGCCCGACTCGTAGAAGGGCAGATTCAGGAAGTGAATATTCTCCTCTTTGACGCCGAATACCGAGCACGCTCCAAGAGCCTCACCGCGACGCATTGCGCCCTTCAAGTTGAGCAGAGCACGCGGCTCGGGCTCGCCCTTGCGTTTTTGGCCGATGATGCGGTTCACCTCGTCTACCCAATCGCCAAGACCCATCTCTCGTGCCGTTGCGATGAACTGCTTGATCACGTCGTCGTGCACAGCAACATTACCTGAAACCTGGTAAGCTACGTGTACGTCGTGACCCTGATCGGTCAGGCGCATAAACGTGCCTCCCATCGAGATCACGTCGTCGTCAGGATGTGGCGAGAAGATTATCACGCGCTTGGGGTAGGGTGTAGCGCGTTCGGGACGGGTCGAGTCGTCTGCATTGGGTTTGCCACCCGGCCAGCCCGAAATGGTGTGTTGCAAATCATTGAAAACCTTGATGTTGATCGCGTCGAACGGACCTTCAGCTTCGAGCAACTGACCAAGCGAATTGTCGATATAATCGTCGTAAGTGAGTTTGAGAATCGGCTTTTGGGTCTTCATCGCCAGCCAGATAACAGCCTTGCGAATGAATTTCGGCGACCAGTTGCACGTGCCTACCAACCACGGAGCCTTGACGCGCGTCAACTCTTCGGCAGCCTCCTCGTCAATCACGATTTCGATATTGTGGTGCTCCTGCAAGTAGGTCGCGGGGCACATCGGGTCGATAACGCCCTCGATCACCTGACCAACAACCGAGGCTTTGTCTTCGCCCCAAGCCACCAGCACAATCTCCTTTGCCGAGAGAATGGTGCCGATACCCATCGTGATTGCCTTCGTCGGAACGTTCTCTGCGCCCGCAAATGCCGACGCCTCCTCCTTGATGCTTGCGTTGCTCAGCGCCACCATACGGGTTTTGCTGTTAGAGTATGATCCCGCTTCGTTGAAACCGATCTGACCCTTCGAACCCATACCGAGTAACATCAGGTCAAGACCGCCCATATCGGCGATCTTAGCCTCATAGTCGCGGCAGTATTGCGAAACCTTCTCGACGGGCACCGACGGATCGGGGATAAAGGTGTTTTCGGGACGCACATTGACATACTCCAAGAACTCCTCGTGAATACGGAAGTTACGGCTCTGCTGAGCCTCTTTCGATATGCCATAGAATTCGTCGAGCGAGAATACTACCACATTGCGGAAGCTTGCCTCGCCCGCGCGGAACATCTCAACCAACTCCGAGTAGATCCCGACGGGAGAGCCACCCGGTGTCAAACCTAATACGAATTTCTCGCCTTTAGCCTCTTTCGCTTTGATTGCAGAAACAATCTTGCTGGCAACATATTTAGCTCCCTCATTTTCGCTTTCGAACACATTGGTATTGATACGTTCATAGCGACGGATAATATCCATTGGCTCGGCATTAGGGATCAAACCGCCCTCTTTTTTCAGCTTGTAATTTCCCATAATTTTCGTGTCAAGTCGTTAGTTTTGTTGGTTGTTAATTTATTTAACGTACTTATCGTAGTAAGCCACGTAAGCGGCATTAACCAAGCGGTTACCGCCCGCAGTGGGGAAGTCTCCCGAGAAGTACCAATCGCCCTTGTTGTTGGGGCACGCTTCGTGCAGACCCTCAATGCTCTGGTAAACGATGCTTACGGGTACAGTGCAATCCTCGGGGGTCAACATCTTGGTGATCTGAGCGGTAATCTCGTCATCGGTGAACGGTGCGTAGATATCCTTCACGCAGTTGACCATCTCGGTAACGGGCAGTTTAGCCTGCTCCAAGCACTTATTGTAGGTGTCGTGCAGTAGTTGCTCCATACCGCGCTCGCGCAACAGCGCAACAGCAGCGTGGAAGGCGATGAACTCGCTCATACGCGACATATCAATACCGTAGTAGTCGGGGTAACGCACCTGGGGCGACGACGATACGATGATGATCTTCTTCGGGTTCAAACGGCTGAGGATCTTGATGATACTCTGCTTGAGTGTAGTACCGCGCACGATCGAGTCGTCGATTACGGCGATGCTGTCCACACCGGGAGTGATAGTATCGTAGGTGATATCGTAAACGTGGGCAGCCAGATCGTTACGGCTCGAACCCTCGGTGATAAACGTACGCAACTTGATGTCCTTGATCGCCAACTTTTCGGTTCGCACGCTGCGATCCAAGATGCGCTCAATCTGCTCAGCCTGCGGATTTGCACCCAGTGCTTCGATCTGCTCCACCTTCTGGCGATTCATATAGTTGTTCATACCCTCGACCATGCCGTAGTAAGCAACCTCAGCGGTGTTGGGAATAAATGAGAGCACTAAATGGTCAATATCGTAGTCGACCTCTTTGAGAATCTGGTCGCAAAGCAGACGACCGAGCATCTTGCGCTCGCGATAGATATCCGAGTCGCTACCACGCGAGAAGTAGATGCGCTCGAACGAGCAGGGAGCCAACTTCTCGGCAGGCTCCAAAATCTGCTCAACACTTACTTCGCCATCGCGCTTGATGAACAGACCTTCACCCGGCTGCAACTCCTTCACCTGATCGGTAGTCAGGTTCATTGCGGTCTGGATTACGGGACGCTCCGATGCTACAATCACTACCTCCTCATCAATGTAGTAGAATGCCGAACGGATACCCCACTTATCGCGCAGTACGAAGCAGTCGCCTGTACCCGTTGCGCCTTCGATCACGAAACCACCGTCCCAAAGCGACGATGCCTCGCGCATAATCTTCTGAATGTTGAGCTCGTCTTCGATTTTGTCGATCAGCTCCGAGCCGGTGTAACCCTCGGCCATAAAGCGGTGCTGCAACTCCTCGACCTGCTCATCGAGCATATAACCGAGCTGTTCGAGCATAAGGAACATATCGGCGTCTTGACGCGGGTGCTGACCCTGATTCACCACGTGAGCCATCAACTCCTCGGCGTTGGTCAGGCTGAAATTACCTGCCAGCACGATGTTGCGGCTACGCCAGTTGTTGCGGCGCAGGAAGGGGTGCACGTACGACATTCCACTGCGACCAGCCGTGCTGTAACGCAGGTGACCCACGTAGCACTCGCCTACATAGGGCATATCTTCGTCCGACAAACCTGCAGCTAGACCTGCTGCGATATCTTTGTTAGCTGCGGCGAAGCACTCGCCGATAGCGCCACTACCGAGCGCTCGTTCTCGGAATATATATTCGCTACCGGGCTGTGCTGCGAGCTTAATGCAGGCCAGACCGGCGCCTTCTTGACCACGGTTGTGCTGTTTCTCCATCAACAGGTAGAGTTTGTTCATACCGTAGAAAGGAGTGCCATACTTTTCGGTGTAATAAGAGATAGGTTTTCTCAACCTAACTAGGGCGATGCCACATTCGTGTTTAAGTGCCTCACTCATAAAAGTAGAGTTATGAAATAGAAAATGAATTTATAAAAATATCGACTACAAAGATAACAAATGCTCATTAGACATCAAACATTTCGCGCCCCATTTTTTCGGTTTTCTTGCAACTTTTTTTGCTGATTTCTGACGTCGAGGTTTGTGCGCGCGCGTATTGGAGGCTGTTTTTGTTCTGCAAGGGTACAGAAATCGACTAAAATACCTAAATTTGCACCCGAAAACGAACTCTCAAAAACAGACGATGAATCCGACCATTAAAACCATCTCGATGCCTACGGTGATGATCGCGGGCGCGATTTTTTGCCGACAGATTATGGCTCTCGATACGTGGTGCGACCACCGCATTACGCCCGTAGTGATCTTCTCGATGTTGTTCATCACATTTTGCCGTGTCGATATGCGCCAGATGCGTCTGCAACCGATGCATTTTTGGCTTATTGCTTTCCAGTTTTTGGTGGCTTTGGCGCTCTATGCCGCACTGGCGTGGTGGAATGTGACGGTAGCGCAGGGCGCACTGATTTGCGTGATGGCACCCGTCGCTATGGCAGCTGTGGTGATTGGCGGAATGTTGGGCGCAAATATCGTCACGATGACCACTTACAGCCTACTGTGCAACCTCGTTTTTGCCTTTCTTGCGCCGGCAGTGCTGTCGTGGGTGGGCGACGGAACCTGCTCATTTGCAGAGATTCTCGGTCGCGTGACGCCGATGCTTGTGCTGCCGTTCGTGGTGGCTCAGGTGTGCCGCTATGCCGTGCCACGAGTGAGCGATTGGGTGTCGCGCCACAGCTCACTTTCGTTCTATGCGTGGCTGGTGGGTTTGGCTGTGATTATGGCTCGCACAACCTGCTTTATTCTTGATTTGGAGGGGGCGGATTTGATGACCGAGATCGCATTGGCGGTTGTGGCATTGTTGGTCTGCATTGCGCAGTTCTCGCTCGGTCGCAAACTCGGTCGCCACTATGGCGATCCCGCGGCAGGAGGTCAGTCGCTCGGTCAGAAAAATACGATCCTCGTGGTGTGGATCTCGCAGACCTTCCTCGACCCGCTGTCGTCGATCGCTCCGACGGCCTATATCGTATGGCAGAATCTTGTGAATAGCTACCAGATGTGGCGTGCCCGCGGGCAGAAGTAGGGTAGCCGCACGACAAATAAACGACGCCACCTCGATTGCTCGGGGTGGCGTCTGTGATTTATTGAGGGACAATTATTTGCGGAAGATGAAATAGACTGCAAGAATCAGACAGAGGAAACCCACTGCGTGGTTCCAGCGCAGTGCCTCGGTGCGGAAAACGAGCAGCGTGAAGATGGTAAATACCGTCAGCGACACCACCTCCTGAATCACCTTCAACTCGACCAGCGAGAACGGACCGCCATTTTCGCGGAAACCGATGCGGTTTGCTGGCACTTGGAAGAAATATTCGAATAGCGCTATTCCCCAGCTAATCAGTACGATAGCTACCAAACCGAGTTTATCGAAACCCTTCATTTGGCTGAATTTGAGGTGGCCGTACCACGCCATAGTCATAAACACGTTGGACATCACGAGCAGTCCGATTGTCATCAATCCTTTCATTGAGTTTGGTGTTAGAGTGTGTCAAAAATCGGCCGCAAAATTATATAAATTAATTCAAAATTCAAGATTCACAATTCAAAATTATTGATTGCGTGCGCGAAACGCCACGTTATGGGTAACTTGCTTAGTAGTAAAATTTTTACCTAAAATTTGGAGTTTGGGAATTTAGTTTCTACTTTTGTATAAAATTAACGAGTTGTTGTTTATAGGCGCGGCCTTTTGAGCTGGTAAGATCCTATTTCAACGACTCGTTTTCTTTTTCCCGCAAATAATAACGCGCTCCCTTTCGAGAGCGCGTTACAAAACTTTCAAAATATTCAACTATTCAAAATCTTCGATCGTCAGCTGTGAGTCATAGATGCAGGGCGAGCCATAGACCTTGCTGACCTTGCGGCAGTAGCGTTTTATGGGTGTCAATCCCATCGCGCGGCGCAGTCGATTGAGTTTGCGCGGATCATCGACAGGCCAGACGTAAATCGTGGCATTCTCCTCGGCACTACGGTGCTGAACGGTCTGTGTGCCATAGCGTTGCGGCTCGCCTTGTCGCATACGAATACGATCGAACAGCGTCGCATATTGGCTCTTCGAGATCGCGCCCGTCGCCACCTGCTCCTCGATCAAAGGCATATAGCGCAGTTGGTAGTCGATCGGTGCGTGGTCGATCACGAGCCAAATCGCATTGGTAGCTTCGTCGGAGAGTTCCTGTGGCCATCCGCTATCGAGCAATCGAGCGACGATTACCTGATTCGTCGAATCTACCTCCTCGATCCTGGTTTGTGCTGCGAGTACGGCGTCAATATCGAGCTGGTCACTGCGCGTGAGTTCGATCATTACCAGACGTGCCGACTGATCCGACTCACGCACGTTGCGCAGGAGCGAGTCGAGATTTTGCGCCGTCGCACTTGCCATCGCGCAAAACATTACTATTATTATAGCAACGCCTTTTTTCATTGATTAATTGCTACTTCTTGGTGTAGGCATCAGCCATCTCCTTGATTCGTGCGGCGCGGGTTGCGCTGTCGGGGTGGGTCGAGAACATCTGAGCCACCTTCGATGCAGTCTGGCTGTTGCTGCTGCCCGCCATCTGGATCAACTTGTTCAGTGCGTTGTACATCGCATAGGGACTGTGACCATTTGTGATACACATGTTGAATGCCTCTTCGTCGGCAGCAAACTCCTGCTTCTGCGAGAACTGAGCCTCGTTGTATGCCGATGCAAGCGCGCCGAGCTGTGAGTTAGTCAGACTTTCGAGAGTGGGGCTGATCGAGCCGATTGCATCTTTGAGTGCCGCAGTACGATAGGCTGTCTTCATCATATTCTTGGTGTCGGCGTGTTTGAGGTGGCCGATCTCGTGACCGATAACAGCGAAAACCTCCTCGTCGGTCATCACGTCCATCAGACCCGAGTAAACACGAATACTACCGTCGCCACAAGCGAAAGCATTAACCTCGTTGGTTTCGTATACCTTGAAATTAAGCGACATACCCTCGACCCCTTTGAGGTTCTTGATGAGCTTGTTCAGTCGCTGGGTATATTTCGATGATGACGAAGCGATCTTATTCTGCTGATCTTGATAGACCATATATTCGCTACACATCTGCGCAACCTGCGCATCGGTAATCGACATCGAAGCGGCCAAATTAGTACCTGCGCTAAGCAGTTTCGAGGTGTTGAGCGTGCCGCACGCGCTCATTATCAGCGGGCAGATGAGAATGAGGAAAAGACGTTTCATAGTAGTGTGGTTTTTTGATTTGTTCCGATGCACAAATATAAGAAAAATAAAAAAGATTTTAATCTTTAAATCCCAAAATTGTTTGCGAGTTTGTGGGTCGGGATAAAGAAAAAGCCACGCTCTGCGGAGCGTGGCCTAATCCTATTTCGCGAATCGCTCGCTATTTCTTCTTCGCAAGCACCTCACAACGGTCGATCTGGTTGCCATTGCGATCGAGCAGCGTCAGCACCAACTGCTTTTTGTTTGCCGCAATGTGGATCGCGCCGACCGTCTTCGGACCTTCGTACCAGGTGCAGCGGATTTTGTCCTCGTTCTGCTTGGTCATATCCTTGATCGCTTGACCGCGCTCGTTGTCCGACGAGGGCAGCTGAACATAGACCGTACCGCGCTTGCCGTCGGTTGCCTCACCTGCGTAGAGGGGCGCAGTGCGCACATAGATATGGTTGTTGCCAGCCAGTGCGAGGTCAACACCTAACTCATCGAAGAGCTCGCACCAACGACCATATTGTGAATCCTTACCGTCGTGACCGAAGAACCACTGATAGTGCTCGCAAACGATCACATAACGAGCCTTGTTCTGCTCAACGACCTGACGTACCCACGCCTGAGCCTCGGCCAGACCCTCGGCTTTGCGCATCATCTCATTGTTGAGCATAATGAACAGAGCGTCATTATAATAGAAGTAGTAGCAAACGCCCATTTCGTTGCCGTAACCATTGCGCGGATAGAAGTTCGCATCGCGGAAAAACGCGTTCGACTGACCATTCACGCGAGTCATATTGTCGTGGTTGCCGTTGACGCCCGCCCACATATACTCGTGGAAGGGTTTGCGGGTGTAGAGGTCGTACCAGAACGAGTAGCTTCCACCCCACGCGGTGATGTCGCCAAGGTGCAGAATCCAATCGATCGAGGGGTCATATTTCTCGACCGTGCCGATCATCTCCATTGCCGAATTGACGCGGTGGGGCAGGGGTGTGTAGGCGTGGAAATCGGAGATCGCACACACGCTCCATTCCTTGGCGCCGGCGGTGCGGAAGTAGCGCTCTTCGCTCCACTCGTCGCCCGATCCGATAGAGTATTTGTAGTCGGTATTGGGGCGCAAACCGCTGAGTGTAGCCTCACACTTGGTGAATCGTACCTGTTCGTTAACTGTCACTCCCTTAGGTGTTTTCGACGAGATACCGTCGTATGTTGTGCAGAGATGTGTCGTGGCTTCGACCACGCGGGCACGCTTCCAATCGCTGTCGCTGATGCGGGTGTAGCGCACCGATGTCGCCTTCGAGAGAGTATCAACGCCCCAGCTGATATTCATATTTTTCGAGGTGTTCTGATCGGGGCACGCCACGACCGTAAAGGGGCTTGCGGGCAGCTGCGCAGCGAGAGTTCCGATGGTCAGCACCGCCACAAAAGTAGAAATTATTCGTTTCATTTTTGGACTGTTTTTAGATTCTTTGAAGACAAATTTAGTGTTTTTTTTGTAAAATTTCAGTCGAACGTGCAACGAAATCGTTTAATTTTGCGTCTAATAGATAAAACCCCAAACTTTCGATGAAGATGAAACGGATTTTATTGGCTTTGACTTTCGCACTTTTGATTCTTTCGGCGAGCGCGCAAGAGGAGGCAAAAGCTGCAAAACGAAATGTTTATAGAGGCGATGTCTATGCGAGTGCATTTGTGTTGCCAATAGTTGGCGGATCTTATGCCTTTGAAACAACACACGGTGTCGCACTTGGTCGTAGAGGAAATGGTTTTGTCGGAGGAGGATTGAAATATACGAGCTATGATTTTGGTAATCATAATGATGCAGATCCAAGCAAAAGTCTTCCGAGCCTGCGTTTTTATACGGGATATGTACGTGGTAAGTATGTCGTCCCAAGCAAGAAAATGAAGGTAAATCTATTTTTGTCGGGCGATGTCGGACTGAGCTTTTGGAAAAGCTATAATCTTGAAACTTGGACTGCTAATCATCGCGCAGGGCTCTATGTCAATGGCGATGTCGGTATGGCGATCAGGCTCTATAAATCACTTTCGCTTGATATTTCGGTCGGTATGTGGGGTGTTCTGGGCCAAAGTGGGTTGCCCCATCTCAAACTCGGATTTACGTTCTAAACGAATAGAGTCGTGCAAGGCAAGCGCGGCTTTTTTTGTCGCATGGCGAGCGCCGGAAGAGTCCCCGCCAATGATAACGAAATCATAGATTTCGGATTTATTGATTCTTAATTGCCAAAACTTGAATTAAGAATCATATTTTTTGTTATCTTTGCAAAAATATAAACTTTCGTAAAATGAAAATCCTGATTCTCAATGGTCCTAACCTCAATTTACAGGGACGACGCGATACAGACATCTACGGCACCGAAACTTTCGAGGAGTTTATCGAGCGTCTGCGCGTGGCATTCTCGGAGTGCGAGGTGGATTACTTCCAATCGAATATTGAGGGCGAGCTGATCGACCAGCTGCATAAATCCATTGGTTGCTACGACGGCGTGGTGCTCAATGCGGGCGGTTATACCCATACGGCTGTTGCGCTGGCTGACGCTGTGGGTGCGGTTTCGACACCCGTTGTTGAGGTGCATATCTCGTCGATTCTGGCGCGTGAGGAGTTCCGCCACGTGTCGCTTATCGCACCGCGAGCTGTCGGCTCGATAATGGGCTTCGGTTTGGATTCGTACCGACTCGGAATGTTGGCTCTCGGAGCAAAACAGACCTCGAAAATGTAATAAACGTAAGACACGATGCAACTCAAAGACAAGGTAGTGAGCGGTGTAGCGTGGAGCGCGGCTGAGAAGATCGGCTCGATGCTGCTGCAAATGGTCGTCAGCTTTGTGCTGGCGGGTCTGCTTGTGCCTGACGATTACGGCACGATGGCCGTGATGGTGGTCTTTGCTACGTTGTCGTTGCTGATTGTTGATAGCGGATTCTCGCAGGCTCTGATCCGCAAAGCCGAACCGACGCAGAGCGATTATACGTCGGTGTTCGTTTTTAACCTTGTGGTTTCGTGGGTGCTCTATGCGTTGCTGGTGGCGGGCTCGTTCCCGTTGGCAGCATATTACGATCAACCCGAAATGACGCGCATTGCGCCGGTGCTGTTTCTGTTGCTGCCCGTCAATGCGATGTGCGTGATCCAAAATACGATTCTCACCCGCACGTTTGCTTTCCGAAAGTTGTCGACCATTACCTTCCTCTCGTCGTTGGTGGCGGGCGTGGTGTCGATCACGGTGGCGGTTCTTGGTGGCGGTCTGTGGGCGCTGGTGTGCCAGCGACTGCTGACGTTGGTGGTTAAGGCGATTCTGCTCTGGTGGTGGGGCGATTGGCGACCGAAGGGCGGTTGGAGTATGGGACCTCTGCGCGAGATGTTCCCATATAGCTCGCGATTGTTGGCTACTGACCTGCTCAATGGAATCTACAACAACGTGTCGTCGCTCTTTATTGGTCGTATGTACACGCTGCAACAGCTCGGCTACTTCTCGCAGGCGCAGAAACTAAAAGATCTGCCCGTAACCTCGACCGTTCAAGCGGTGCAGAATGTTACCTTCCCTGCTTTGGCGGTGATTCGCGATGATGAGCGTAAGTTTGCCGAAAGCTATCGCCAGGTGCTGATGGTTATGGCATTTGTGATGATCCCGATGATGGCTGGCTTGGTTGCGGTGGCCGACGATATGTTTGCGCTGATTGGCGATAAATGGCGCCCGACGGTGCCCTATTTCCGCGTGTTGTGCCTGACGGGTATAACGCAGCCGATCGCAATGGTGGCCTACAATATTCTCAAAGTGCGTAGCAATGGCCGCATAATCTTTAAGTTGGAAATTATCAAAAAGCTGATAATGACCCCGATACTTGCCCTGACGATACCGATGAGTGTCGAGGCTGTGGTTTGGGGCTTGGTGGCGATGTCGGCCATTGAGATGACGATCAACTTCGGTGCTACGTTGCGCTTTACGAGTGTGGCGGTCGGTCGTGTTCTGCGCGATTTGTTTGCTCCGCTGGCTATTGCGGCGGTGATGTGCGTGGCGGTCTATGCGCTGAGTGGTGCGGTGCAGATGTGGCCGATAGCGTTGCGCTTGGTGGTGGAGGTAGCGACGGGTGTTGCGATCTATGCCGGTGGGGCGTGGTTGCTGCGCTTGGAGGGTATGCGCGAAATGGTGCGTATCGTGTGCGGCTTGCTTGGACGAAACAATAATCAATAAATACTTTCTACACAATGAAAAAACAAACATTTCTAACTGCACTCTTCGCGCTGGTGGCACTGAGCGTTTCGGCTGCGCAACCGCGTGTGAAGAATGTGATCTATTTGATTGGCGACGGTATGGGTTTTGGCGCCGTGTCGTCGTTGCTATTGTCGCAGAACGAGAAGACGGGTTTCGAGTATGCTCCCGTGATTGGTCTGTCGGAGACTTGCTCGGCAGATAACTTTGTTACCGACTCGCCCGCGGGTGGTACGGCTCTGGCAACGGGCACACGTACCCGCAATGGCTATCTGGGTGTCGATCCCGATGGTAACCAGCTGAATAGTATTCTGCGTAAGGCTCAGACGATGGGCAAGCGCACGGGTATTGTGGTCAATACGGTGCTGACTGAGGCAACGCCCGCAGCGTTTTATGGTGGCGTGAAGAGCCGTAAGGAGAGCCTGCGTCTGGCGGAGCAGTTTGTCGAGAGCGGTATCGATGTGGCAATTGGCTCGGGTCTGAGCGTTTTTGTTGGTCGTCCCGATTCGGTTGACCTGACTGCCGAACTGATCCACCGTGGCTACGATGTATATCTGGATTGGGGTGCAACGGCTCGCTCGATGGCTGACCGTTTTGTATCGATCCTGCCGATGTCGGACGTTCACCGTCGCAACAAGTCGAGCAACAAGACCGCTGGTGCGGCAGATGGCGCCGAGGTATGCTTGGCGGCACAGCTGGCAGCAGAGAGCGGCGAGGAGCCCACATCGAGCGACCCGACCGAGTATCTGACTCGCGCGGTTGAGAAGGCTTTGGGTACTTTGGAGCGTACGGCTGATCGCAATGGTTTCTTCCTGATGATCGAGAGCGCGATTATCGACGGCTACGGCCACAACAACGACTCGGAGGGTATGATCGAGGAGATGCGCGAGTTCGACCGCACGTTGCAGATGCTGGTTAAGTATGTTGAGTCGCATCCCGAGACTCTGCTGGTCGTAACGGCTGACCACGAGACGGGCGGTACGGGTGTTTCGTATCGTTCGTATGAGGTAGGAGGCGAGGCTCCTGTGACGCTTTCGTTCAGCACGAAGGGTCATACGGGTACGGTTGTTCCCATCTTTGCATACGGTGCGGGTGCTGAGGAGTTTGGCGCGATTATGAAGAATACCGAGCTGCCGAAGATCATCGAGCGCTTGATCAATGGCAAAAAGAAGTCGAAGAGATAAACACACAATGATAAAACGATGAAAAAACTACTAATTGCATTGGTGGCAGTCGCTGCGGTGGCTTGTGCACCTAAGAACGAGCCTCTGTCGCTTGTTCCCTATCCTAACCACGTTGAGGCGGGTTCGGGTCGATATTCGATTGTTAATGCACCGATTGCGTGCGATGAGGCTATGGACGATCGCGCATTTGCGTCGGTTGCGCTGTTTGCCGATCAGTTGGCAACCGTAAGCGGTGGCGTGTATGAGGCTGTTAAGGCGGCTGTAATGCCTTCGGAGGGTTTCCGTTTTGTGGTTGATGCGGCGGTTGAGCCCGAGGGTTACCGTCTGTCGATCGATCGCAAGGGCGTAGAGGTTCGCGCGAGCCAGTTCGCAGGTTTCCACTACGCAATCCAGACTATTAAGCAGTTGTTGCCTGCCAAGGTTTATGGTAAGGAGTTGGCTGCTGATGAGGATTGGTCGCTGCCCTGCCTCGATATTGAGGACGCTCCCCGTTTCGGTTATCGAGGTATGCATCTGGATGTTTCGCGTCACTTCTTCTCGGTTGAGGAGGTGAAGGCCTACATCGACATTATGGCAATTCATAAACTCAATCGTCTGCATTGGCATCTGACCGATGACCAGGGTTGGCGTGTTGAGATCAAGCGTTTCCCCAAGCTGACTGATGTTGGTGCAATGCGTAAACACACCGTAGTTCGCAAGAATTGGGGCACCTACGACGGCGTTCCTCACGGTGGTTTCTACACTCAGGATCAGATCCGCGAGGTTGTTGAGTACGCTGCTGCAAATGCTATCGAGGTTGTTCCCGAGATCGACCTGCCGGGTCATATGATGGCTGCATTGGCTGCATATCCCGAGTTGGGTTGCACGGGCGGTCCGTATGAGGTTTGGCCGCGTTGGGGTATCTCGGACGAGGTGCTTTGCGCTGGTAACGACAAGATTTTCGACCTGTTGGAGGGCGTATTCGAGGAGGTTATCGAGCTGTTTCCCTCGGAGTTGATCCACATCGGTGGCGACGAGTGCCCGAAGGTGCGTTGGAGCACCTGCCCGACCTGCCAGGCTAAGATCAAGGAGCTGGGTCTGAAGGACGATGATAAACACTCGGCAGAGCACTACTTGCAGAGCTACGTTATGACACGCATCGAGGAGTTTCTCGCAGAGAAGGGTCGCCGCGTGATCGGTTGGGACGAGATTCTCGAAGGCCAGATCGGCCCCAATGCTGCGGTTATGTCGTGGCGTGGTAACGAGGGTGGCGTCGAGGCTGCAAAGCTGGGCCACGACGTTGTTATGGTTCCCACATCGTACTTCTATTTTGACTATTGCCAGTCAGCTGATCAGGAGGCTGAGCCGTTCGGTATCGGCGGTTTCCTGCCCGTTGATCGTGTCTATTCGTACGAACTGCCCGAGGCACTGACCGAGGAGGACGCAAAGCATATCCTCGGCGTTCAGGCTAATATGTGGACCGAGTATATCGCTGACCGCGATCACCTCTACTATATGCTTCTGCCGCGTCTGTCGGCACTGAGCGAGGTGCAGTGGTGCGCTAAGGGTGTACGCGATTGGGATCGTTTCATCGCTAACTTCCGTATGCACGAGATCTTTGATGTGATGGGTTACAACTACGCAACACATATCTTCGGTATAACAGCCGAGACCGACACCAATATCGACAATCGCTCGATTACTGCAACGCTCACCACGCTGGGCGATACTCCGATCTACTACACGCTCGACGGTAGCGTACCTACGACCGAGTCGGCCGTTTATACCAAGCCGCTGACCATCACCGAGCAGTGCACGCTGACGGCAGCTGTGTTCCGCGAGGGCGTTGATGTTGATAATTGCGTTGTACCTATTATGTTCAACAAGGCTACGGCACGCCCCGCAGTCCTCAATAGCAATCCTCACGCTAAGTACCTCTTCGAGGGCGCTAAGACGCTGGTTGATGGTCGTGTTGGCGGTCCCGATTTCGGTGGCGGTCCGTGGATTGGCTATCTGTTCGAGGATATGGACGTAACCATCGATATGGAGGGTTCGGAGAACTATTCGAAGGTGACGCTGACGGCATTGGCACAGAAGGCTCCCTGGGTATTCCTTCCTATGTCGATGACTGTGCTCACTTCGGAAGATGGCGAGAACTTCACCGAGGCTGGTCATATCGATATCGAGCCGCAAGCAAAGGGTGAACCCGACGGTATCTTCACCTTTGCGGTCGAGATCGAGCCCACCACGGCGCGTTACTTGCGCGTGAAGGCTGCAACGCTCGATCCCGTATCGAAGTGGCATAATGGCGGTGGCGGCAAGGGCTTCTTGTTTGCTGGTGAGATCGAGGTTGAGTAACGAACTCCGATTATCAAACACAAAAAAGGTCGTGCAACGCTTGCACGACCTTTTTTCTTTGCGTTTCGGCTCGACTACAACATCACCGAGGTGATCTGTGCGTAAACCTGCTGCAACTGACGCTCGAAGTCGATACGCGCCTCCAAAACGTCGTAGTAGTTGCTGAGCGACGAGAAGTAATCGACAATCGAGATCTGACCAGCCTCAATCGCGCGCGAGAGATACGAACGGTAGTCGCCCATCTCGTTCTCAATCTGGCGATACTCCGCTATCGAGCGCTCCAAAACCTCTACACGCTCATACATCGTAGCTAACGATGTGCGAACATCATTCACGGCGCTCAGGTGCTCGGCTTCGGCGTATGCTACCTGCGCCTTAGCTGCGCGGGTGTTGCGGTAGCCCGAGAAGATAGGCACGCTCATACCCACCACAATGCCATTGAACTGCTGACCCGTCGAGTGAGCGAGTTTGTAACCAACAGTGAACTGCGGCAATGTCTTTGCGCGCTCGACCTTTACGGCCTGCTCGGCAATCTCGACCTGCGATGCTGCGATCAATAGTGCTGGCTCGGTGGTCGAGTAGAGATCCTCCATCTCGGCCAGCGGCATCAGTGCAGCGAGAGGAGCATACTCTGTATCAAGGAAGGTTATCTCTGCTCCGCCATTGAGCGTGCGCAGACGGTTCTCCGCAGCCTCGATCTCGATTTGGAGCATACTCACCGCATTGCGAGCGGCGGTCAGCTCCATATCGGCACGATTCTTTTCGAGAATGTTGCCCTTGCCTGCATCAAGACGTGCGGCATAAACCTCGGCAATACGCTCGGCATTCTGTGCGCGCTCGTCGGCGACCGCCTTCTGGCGGCGCAGAGCGATCAGGTCGATACAGAGCTGCTTGGCTTCGAGTAGTGTCTGCTGACGCACTAGCGCGTGGTCGGCTGTGAAATGCGAACTCTGCATCTTGGCCATCTGCGAGCGACGAACGTATGCCGTCGGGAAATCAAACGACTGAGTGGCTACCAATTCGCCATTCTGACCAGCCTCGGCGGGCGTTCCCCACGCGTGAACATATTGCACTTGTGGATTGGGCAACTGGTTTGCGGTGCGTGCATCGAGCGTGCGAGCCTCGGTCAGCGAGCTGTGGGCACGCAGTGAGAGGTTATTCTCCTCTATCTGGCGCAACACGCCGTCGATACCCTGCGCACGTGTGTTGAGGGCAGTCACGAGAGCCGCCGCTGCAACGATATATCTAATCTTACGCATTGTTCTTACGGGTTTTATATTTAGTATAAATAATATATACAATCGGCACGATAAAGCCGTTCAGAATGGTCGATGAGATCAGACCACCGAGAATAACCTTCGCCATCGGGCTTTGGATCTCGTTACCCGATACATCGCCACCCAGCGCCAGCGGAATCAGCGCCAGAGCCGACGTGAGCGAGGTCATCAGAATCGGGTTCAGACGGTCGATTGAGCCCTGCACTACGGCGTCATAGAGCGACAGACCCTCGCCCTGCAATTGGTTGTAGTGCGACACGAGCAGAATTCCGTTACGCACGGCGATACCCAGCAGCGAGATGAAACCGATGATCGCGGGGATACTAACGATACCCGAAGTCATCCAAATGCTTGCCACACCACCGATCAGCGCCAGCGGCAGGTTGATCAGAATCAATCCCGACAGACCGAAGTCGCGGAACTCCTGATAGAGCAGCAGGAAGATTACGAGCAGCGCCACGAGCGAGGCGAAGGTCAGCGTGCGGGTTGCGGCCTGCTGGCTCTCGAACTGACCACCATACTCGATATAGTAACCCTCGGGCAGAGTGATCTGCTCATCGATAACTTCCTGAATTTTCTTCACGGCGCCACCAAGGTCGCCACCTACGACATTTGCCGAAACTACAATTTTGCGCTTCACGTTCTCGCGGTTGATGGCGTTGGGACCTGATGTCGATCGAATCTCGGCCACCTGCGCCAGAGGCACCTTCGTGCCGTCGCTGCAATCAACCAAGATATTACCGATCGACTCGATAGTGTTGCGATAGCGGTCATCAACCTTCACAGTCAGGTCGAACGTAGCATTACCTTCGTAGATCTGCGAAACGGCCTCGCCCTGCAATGCCACTGCTACGAACTCCTTGAATTCGGACATCATAATGCCGTGTCGAGCCAACATATCGCGGCGCGGTACGATCTGCAACTCCGAGCGCTCAACCTGCTGCTCGACGGTCACATCGGCCAGATCCTCGATCGAACCGATCGCACCCTTGATCTGCTTACCGAGCGAATACATCTTGTTCAAATCCTCGCCGAAGAGTTTGATAGCGATGTTTGCCTTCGTACCCGACAACATAGCGTCGATACGGTGTGAAATGGGCTGACCTATCTCGATATCAAGACCCTTCAAAACGCCCAATCGTGCACGTACATCAGCCAGGAACTCGTCGCGCGAGCGGTCGGTCAGAATGTAGGGTGCTTCCAACTCTGAGGCGTGAACACCCAGCGCGTGCTCGTCCAACTCAGCACGACCCGTCTTGCGGGCTACGGTCTGCACTTCGGGAATCTCCAACAGAATCTGCTCGACGGTGCGACCCATCTTGTCCGACTCTTCGAGTGAGGTGCCGGGCATTGTGCCGATATTGATTGTCATCGAGCCCTCGTTGAACGCGGGTAAGAAACTGCTACCGAGTGTGAAGAATACAACCAATGTCGCCACCAGCAGAGCCACCATACCGCCCAGAATCGAGCGTTTGTGACCGAGAGCCCACTCCAACGCCACGCGATACCAGCGTTTCAGCGTGCGAGCCACGATCGGCTCACGCTCGGTGTGTCGCAGTGCTCGCTCCGAGGTGAGCATATAGCTACACAAAACGGGTGTCAGGGTCATCGCCACGATCATCGACGCAAAGAGCGACACGATGAACGAGATGCCGAGCGGCTTCAACATACGACCCTCCATACCGTCGAGGAAGAACAGAGGTACGAACGCCACGATGGTGATGATTGTAGCATTGACGATCGACGAACGGATCTCGGTCGAGGCGTCATAGATCACCTTGAACCAACCGCGACGCTTCTCTTTCGGGAGTTGATTATTTTCGCGCAGACGTCGGAATACGTTCTCCACGTCGATAATCGCGTCATCGACCAGCGATCCGATAGCGATAGCCATACCACCCAAACTCATTGTATTGATCGAGAGGTTCATCAATTTCAGTACGAGAATCGACACCAGCAACGACAGCGGAATAGCCACCAACGAAATGGCCGTTACGCGCGTGTTCATCATAAAGAAGAAGAGCACGATCACCACGAACAGAGCACCTTCGAGCAGCGCGCGCTGAATGTTGTCGATCGACGATGTGATGAAACGCGACTGACGGAAAATGTCGGTCGAGATCTTAATGTCCTTAGGCAGTGACTTCTGCAAGTCGGTGAGTTGATGTTCGAGAGCCTCGGTCAGCTCGATCGTGCTGGTCTGGTTCTGCTTGGTCACGGTGAGCAGTACGGCGGGCTTGGTTCGCTCCGACGCAACGCCCAATCGCGGGGTCTTGGCGCCGATACGCACCTCGCCAACATCTGCCAACGTGATCGGTTGACCATCTTCGGTCAGTTTGATCACACCGCGTGCAATCTGCTCGGCCTCTTTGGTTGCGAGCATACCGCGCACGATGAACTCATTACCATATTGATAGAGCACACCTCCTGACGAGTTGAGCGTCATATCTTTCGTTGCGGCCAGCACCTCGTGTACCGACACGCCCAGCAGGCGCAACTTCTCGGGCGAGAGCAGCACCTGATACTCCTTGATGTCGCCACCGATTACGGCTACCTGAGCCACACCGCCCGTCGATAGCAGGCGAGGACGAATGGTCCACTCGGCAATCGTGCGCAACTCTTCGAGCGAGGTTTGCTCGGCCGTCAGACCGATGATCATCATCTCGCCCAAGATTGACGACTGAGGCCCTAGCGTCGGTTGACCGACGTTTGCGGGCAGTGCGTCCGAGATCGTCGAGAGCTTTTCGGTTACAATCTGGCGGGCGCGATAAATATCTGTATTCCAATCAAATTCGACCCATACGACAGAGAAGCCCGTCGACGATGCCGAACGTACACGACGCACGTCGGTAGCACCGTTCACGGCGGTCTCGATCACGAAAGTTACGGTACGCTCGACCTCCTCGGCCGCCATACCGTGCGCCTCGGTCATCACTACGACCGTAGGTGCTGTCAGGTCGGGGAACACATCGACCTCCATACGGCTGGCCGTATAGACTCCGATGGCCGACAACAGCAGTGCTGCGATAATCACCAACATTCGATTTCGCAGCGAGTAATCTATGATCTGATTAAGCATAGTCGTGTCGAGTTTTTAGTGTTGGTGCGAGTGGGGAATTGCGCCCGAAGCGGCTGCCATCTTGACATTCACAGCGCCACGAGTCACCACGCGGTCGCCCGCCTCGATACCCGAAAGTAGCTGCACGCGCTCGCCGTCAGATGCGCCGAGAGCAACCTCACGACGCTCGTAGCAATCGGCATCCAACTGAACATATACGTAATAGAGTCCCTGAGCCTCGGTTACGGCGGTTACGGGAACAACCAGTGTTTCAGCGATCGGAGCACCGATCAGGTATGCCTCGACAATTGCGCCTTGGGGCAGGTCGTTGCGATTGTCGAACTCGAATGTTACGGGGATCAGCGTCGAGCCGCTGTCGGCAATGCGACCAACTGAGAGCAGACGACCGCCACAATCGGCCAGACGATAGCTCTCGCCCGTTGCGGGATCGACTATGTTTGCGGTTTTGAGCGTGCGCAGCTCACGGTAGTAGCGCTGCGGCAGGTCGGCACGCAACTGCAAGCGGCGGTTCTGCGAAACAGTAGCCAGCGGCTGACCCATCTCCACGAAGTCGCCCTCGCCAATTGACAACGAGGTGATATAACCTGCGATCGGAGCGCCTACGTTGCTGCCCTTCTCCGACGAGCGAGCAGCAACGGCATCGTACTCAGCTTTAGCTTTGAGGTATGCGCTCTCGGCAGCCTCGAACTCGCTACGTGCAACGATCTGATCTTCGACGAGCTGTTTCAGTCGGTTGTACTCAGCCTCAGCGCGACGATACTCGGCAGCGATCTTATCTACCTGCGAGCCCGATGCCAAATCGCGCGATGAAATGGTGAAGAGTGACTGCCCGCGCGAAACCTGAGCACCGGTCGAAAGACGCTTGCCACCGAACGAAACCACACCCGAGATCGGTGCCACGATCGTTGCCTCGTCACCCTGAGCTGCCAAAATGCGAGCCGTGCAGGGGATCACGTGGTTGAAGGTCGAGGGCTGAATCTCCTCCACCTTGAAATCGGTACGTGCAGCCTGATCTGCGGGGAAGTTAATCTCGTTTTCGTTATGCTTGTGCTCCGCCTCGGCGTGTGAGTGGTTGTGACCCTCGTGCGAGTGTGCCGAGTGATCGTGGCCTGCGTGCGAATGGTTGTGCTCGGCGTGCGAGTGGTCGTGCGCGTGCTCATCGTGCGAGGTGTTACGGTTGCCGCAGCTGCTGAGCGAGAGCGTAACGGCCAGAGCCAAAACGGCTGTAAATAATTGTTTCATAAGTAAACAGTATGTGTGTGATGTTTGCCGCTCGAACGTAGTGTCGAAACGGACAGAATCTTGTTAATTTACGAGAAAATGGTAGGCGCGTGCGACGTGAATCCTCGCACCGCGGCAAAAGATTAAGCGCGCTCAGTTGCGGCGCGTGTCGGCAGGGCACGCGCGATGTAACGCACAATTCGTTGGGCAGGATCGGGCAACAATAATTGTTGATAGTCCGAGTCATCAGCCTCGAAATCAGCCATAGCCAGCAGTTTGAGTGGCTCGGCGATGACTGCTTGCAGTTGCGCGGGAGGCAACAGCGATTGCTTTGAGAGTTGCGAGATGATCTCAGCCACATCGATTTTTAGATGACACGATGACGGCTCGCCCGTAGCGTCGTGCTCTGACGAGCAGTGGTCGTGGTCGCGGCAATCCGAATGGTTGTCCGAGTGAGCAAAGCAGTGCGTGGGATTGAAGCATACGGCCTCGTCACCATCGTGATGATGGTGGGGCAGTGCAGCGAGCATTACAGCTGCCGCACAGAGAGCGAAAACCGCACGAAAAATCCAATTATGCACGTTGGTTGCCATAGTCGAGTGCAAATATACGTATTATTCGGTAATTTTGTGGTAAAGATTGATGGATTTCGTTCGATGATACGGAAAAATTCATAAATTTGTGTTAGTAAAAGGGTGTGAGAATGAAATATTTGGGCATAATCGGCTTGATTTGTGCTATGTTGTTTGCATCTGATTGTCTGTCGGCGCAGGAGCTTGACGGCAATTACTATCCGTTCGGAGAAGTGCGCGAGCAACTGCCTGAGATTGATGTCGATTCGACTCTCTTCTATATTCCTGTCACTGATGATGGCGCGTTATTCGACCGATTGATGCGCTATGGATTGTCGTCTGTCCGTTTTGAGCGCCGAGGTGCGTCGAATGTGGCGATTGATCTCGATGGAATCCCCGTCAGCGTAGGCGAGTCTTACGCTCTGCAACGTCTTTTGCGTAACGAAATCCGAACAGACGGAATGGGCTTTTCAACGCGGTCGTTCGGAGGTTTTGCGGGGGCTCGATCATTCGTGACCGAAAACTCTTTCGGACTGCGTCGTACGGCGACAACAATCTCGGCAACCGATCGCAATAAACTTCTGACCGTTAGATTCTACGACGCTCGCCCGCTGGGTCGCAACAATCGTTGGAGCTATGCCCTCTCGCTTTCGGGCGAAGGAGGCTACGATATGCGTGTCGGTGGAGTGTTTACTCAGCGTATCGAGGCTTCGGCGCTGCTTTCGCGCAAGTGGAACGAGGGCAGCCTGTCGATTGTGGCTATGGCCTCGCCTTCGCAACGTGGTGTGCGCTCGGCAACCTCGGCCGAGGCTTTCGACCTGATAGGTGATAAACTCTATAATCCCTCTTGGGGTATGTATAATGGCCGCGAACGCAATAGTCGTGTGCGCCGTGAGGTGCTGCCGTCGATGGCTGTTTCGTTGCGCCACAAGGGGTGGTTTGCAACGCTGTATGGTCGCGCAGGTCGCCAATCGATCAGCGGCCTGAATTGGTACGACGCGCGTATTCCGACTCCCGATAATTATCGCAATCTGCCCTCATATTTCGATTCGGAGCAGGTGCGCGAGGAGGTAGAGAGCGTGTGGCGCGAGCGCAATGCCCGCTATACTCAGATTGATTGGGCGGAGCTATATGCTCGTAATTCGATGACCGACGGTCGCTCGGTCTATGTGGCTGAGGATCACACTGAGGCTCCGCGCGAGTTGCGGGCTGTGGCAGGAGGCGAGTTCTCGGTGGCCCGCAACACGACAGTGAAGGTGGCAGTCGTTGCCGAATACAATTCTACGGAGTATTATAAACGTCTGCGCGATCTGTTGGGCGGAACGCATATCATTGATATTGATCAATATCTGGTTGATGATGAACGCTTTGGAACGTCGTTGCAGAACGATATGTGCAATCCGAATCGTCGGGTCGAGCAGGGCGAAAAGTTTGGATATGATTACCGCTTGGAGGAACGCAGTTGTGATGCGCGAGCCTCGTTGCACTATCGTGGTAATAGGCTGCTGGTTGAGGCAGGCGCGCAAATTGGGTTGGCGACGGCTTGGCGTGTGGGTTTGTACGAGAAGCAGCTTTTTGCCGGTGCAGGATCTTATGGTTGCTCGGAGCGTGTAACGAGTGTCGAGGCGACGGCAAAGTTGGCATTGCGTTATTCGCTGTCGGCACGTCATCGTCTGTCGATGGCTGTGGCGATAGATCGTGCGCAACAACCTTTCGAACAGCTACTTCTGCAACCTGCATATAATAACGCATTGGCTGATGTCGATCCGATGTGTACACGTTTCGATGGCGAGGTTGGCTATTCCTATCGTGCGACGGTATTTGAACTGACGGTCAAGGGCTTTGTGAGAATCGAGCGCGGAGACGACGCCACAATGCGCTTTTTCGACGATGTGACCTACACCTATGCTGACGCTGTGGTAAGCGGTATCGACCGTCATCGCTATGGTGCGGAGTTGAGTACCTCGGTGGAGTTGTCGCCGCGTTTTACACTCGAAGGTGCTTTGACGGTGGGCAGTTATCGCTATGCATCGAATCCCGAAGTGTCGCTCTATGCCGATGCCGATAATCGGGTGATTGTAGAGCGTACTACGAGCTATATGAGTGGTCTGCATACGGCCGAAACTCCGACTGTGGCAACTGTGGCGAAGTTGCGCTATTCGACTCCGTATGGTTGGCGAGTGGAGGCTGAGGCTGCATTTGCGTCGGGACGATATGCTTCGCCCACGCCTGTGCGCCGAATGACGCGTGTGACCGATCTTGCGGCATCGCCCGAGGAGTTTGGGGCAATGACGCGCCAGCAACGTCTTGACGACGCGCTGACCGTCGGTCTGTCAGCTATGCGTTCGTGGTCGATTGGCGGAGTGCCGTCGCGTCTGACGCTTGTGGCGTCGGTGCGTAATCTACTGTGCGATAAAGGTATAGTTTATTCGGCTTATGAACCTTCGCGCGTGCTACGATCGGGGTCGGGTGTCAATAT
This sequence comes from Rikenellaceae bacterium, assembly GCA_017379895.1. Lineage (GTDB taxonomy): Bacteria > Bacteroidota > Bacteroidia > Bacteroidales > Rikenellaceae > Alistipes. The sequence continues at coordinate 23,800 of JAFNVH010000049.1, forward strand.
CCACTGTCGCCCAATGCCCGAACGCTACACCTACGCCTATCCGCTGTCGTTCAATGTTTCACTGACTTATAAATTTCGATAGATGAGAGTCCTGCGCTACATACAGCTCTTTGCGACACTGCTTATAGTGGGGTGCGATTACGATCGTTTCGATACGATCGAGCCGCGCGACGAGGTGGAGTGGGTGCCCAATGCCGAGCTTTCGGATGTGCGACATTCGTTTGCTGTGGCGACCACCATACGCGAGAATATGATCATTACGGGTCGCGTGGTTACGAGCGATGAGGGTGGTAATTTCTATCGCACCTTGGTTATCGAGGACGCCACAGGAACGCTCGAACTGATGATCGGAATGGACTATCTCTATCGTACCTATCCCGTTGGTAGTCTGTTGGCGGTGCGCTTGCAGGGGCTGGCAATCGATGAGTATAACGGAGTGCTTAGCGTGGGTTTGCAACCCGATAAGTGGGATTACCGCACCACAAGCTATATGTCGCATCAGGCAGTTGTCGATCGGTATGTCTATCGCACTAATTCGATCGTTGCACCCGAGCCCGAGAGGTTGTCTGCAGGCGAACTGACCAAGCGCTTGTGTGGCCGATTGGTGACGGTCGAGGGACTGCACGCTGATGACCAGGCCACGACGTGGGCCGAGGGTCGCTACACCTCCTATCGCAGGTTCCGCGATGAACAAGGCGATTCGATCTATGTTCAGACTTCGCCCTATGCGCGGTTTGCGGCTCAGGAGCTACCGAGCGACGAGGTTTCGATAACGGGCGTGCTCTATTATGGAGATGTGTCAGGTAGCAGCAAGGCGTTTGTAATTAAGATGTGTGATGAGAAAGACGTTGTTCGTTAGTCTGCTGGTTGCATTGTGGTTGGTGGCGTGCCGCGAGCCTAATCCTCTCGAGTATGAGCCCGAGCTGCATCCCGAGCGTGTGTCGGTGGCTTATCTCAAGTCGTTCTATCGCACAGCTCCGGTGCGTGTCGATCGCGCTTTACGTATCGAAGGTCGTATCGTGGCCAATGACTTTAATGGCAATCTGTATAACGAAATAAGTGTGGCCGATTCGACGGGCGGAATCATCGTGCGCCTTGATGCCGATAGGCTCTATCGCCGTTTTTGGACGGGTGCGCAGGTTGCGGTGCGCTGCAACGGATTGTGGCTCGGATCGTCTGGCGGTACGATCGAATTGGGCGCAGCGCCGACGGGAGAATATGAGATTGATCCTATCCCGACCGAAGATATTGGACTCTATCTCTCAACCGACTCAACGAACCAAATTGAGGTTGCAGCACGTTCGCTGACTATTGCCGAGTGCTCTCCCGAGTATGTATCGACACTTGTTCGTTTCGAGCGCGTTCAGTTTGTCGAGGAGGAGCTTCCGTTGGGGTGGTGCAATACGAAGGTTGATTCACTAACGGACGAGCCGATCGCGGTCGCTACCGTGCGTCATTTGGTTGATCCTTGTGGCGATACAATCGATGTTTACACCTCGCCCTACGCCGATTTCGTTCAGGCTCCGTTACCGTCGGGTAGTGGCTCGATTGAAGGATTGCTTGGCTATTTCAATCGTCGTTATCAACTACGCATACTTAACTCCTATCATATCGCACTGACCGAAGCACGTTTCTGAGTGCACCACAACAAAAATGGCCACCCGTCTGCCGAGTGACCATCTATTGCGTTTAGAATCCAAAGTAACAATTTATATATGCCGAGTAGCGGTTTTTTGCGCCGTCGGCTTTGGGTAGACTCACTCTAAAATTTGGGGCGATCTTCACGTACTTACCCAATTTGAATTGCGCGCCAAGAATCGTTGCCTGCTCGTCTTTGGCAATATTCCAGCCGTTATTTGAATAGAGATCGTCGAATCGGGCATAGAGGTCGGCAAATTTTGCAACCTTGACCGATGCAAATGCCGAATAACCATATTGGTTGCGACCATTCGTGTAGGAGGCATTTTGCATAAGGTTGTACTCTGCACCGATAGTGAAACTCTCGCTTTTGTAGCCCGCAAAAGCTGACAGATTGAAGATGTTTGCCGCATTGCCAATTCCCTCGTTCAAGCTACCATAAATGCGAATCTGAAAACCCTTGACGGGGGTCAGTGTCACGCCCAAACCGTAGTTGAGTCCGTCGTTAATCTGGATCTTTTTGTAGCCCTCGCCATTTACGATGATTGCGTCAGCAGAGATCCAATCGGCAAATTTGTAGGCCACCGACAAACCCAAGTCGGCACTGCTGCCAAACTTATACTGATCCTGAAACGACTTCATTATGTAGCGATAGCCCCAAAACTTCTCTTGGAAATTGAACTGCGTGGTCGAGATCAAACCTCCATTCAGGGTTAAGCTGCCGCTCTTCCACGATACCATCGCATTCTTGATGTAAGCGATATGGTGGTAATCATCCACGCTTTTCGATTGGCCGATGTCCATAACGCCCTTCACCGAAAGCCCCTTCGTGAGTTGATACTCATAGCCCAGATAGCTACGATCCAGTTCGAAACCTCGATCGTTATTATCCTCTCCGAAGCCTGTGTGGAAATTGGCAAACACCTGCACGATCGCTTTGCCCTTCGGCTCCGACAGTTGGGCCTCCTGCGCCTGTGCGGCGATACCGATGAAGGTCAGAAAAAGGGTCGCTAAGATTAGTCTAGTTCTCATCTGTTATAGATTGATTTGTTGGTAAACGTCACTCTGTTTTGTTACGGCCAAAAACGTCGTACTACTCTTGCGCGAAGAACAGTACGACGCTATTAGCTGTGTATGTTTATGCCGAGAAGTGTGATCTCGACAGCTCTTTCGGGCTTACTTATGAATAAATCCGCGTTCCAAATCCTGCGAAACGTTGATCATAAAGTCGCCCATATGCTCGAACTCATTCATAATGTCCATATAGTAGACACTCGTCTGGTAGTTCTTGCTGCCGTTGTCAATCTCCTCGACTGCCGCCTCTCTGTAATTGTTGCGGAGCGTGTTGATGTGCGCCTCGGCATTGTAAGCATTGGTAATGTCGACCAAAGTACCCTTGTGTGCAGCATTCAGGTTCTCGATCATCACATCGTATGCCTCCATTACTGCGTCAGCCATCGTGTTGAGGTTCTTGATCGACTCAGCATCGAACATCTTCTTGTGGATGTTCTTTCGCGACAAGATGCGGCTGATCGTCTCGCCCGAGTCACCCAACGACTCCAACTCGCCGATAATCTTGTACATAGCCTTAATCTTAATCGTGGTGCTCTCGCTGATTTCCTCGGCCGATACACCATTGAGGAACGACGCGATCTCATACTCGATGCGGTCCGATATCTCCTCGTACTTCACCAGCTTGCCGCGCAGCGTCTCGAAGTTATCCGAGTCTGCCTCGTTGATTGCTGACTGAGCATATACCGCGCCATTCTTTGAAATCTTGGCGAAGTGAATGATCTCGTCAAAAGCCTGCTCGACACTCAGCTCGGGAGTAGCGAGGGGACCTGCCGAGATATATTTGAGTCTGAAAACCTCCTTTTCCTGATTCTCCGGAGTGCGAATGATCCAGCTTACGGCCTTGCTTATCAGGCTGGTGAACCACACCAAAATCAGAGTATTGGTCAGGTTGAACAGCGTATGCAACATCGACAGACCATACAATGCTGCGGTACCCTCGGCCGAAGTAGCCTCGGTTACAGCAAAGCCCTCAGTCGCAGGATTAGGCAGACCGAACAGATGCTCTGTGATGAAACCTACCAATTTCAGGAACGGAGTGAACAGAATCAGCGCCCAAATCACACCGAATACATTGAATATGGTGTGCGACATTGCGGCGCGCTTCGCCTGAGTATTACCGACCGAAGCTGCGATATTAGCCGTGATGGTTGTACCGATGTTCTCGCCGAGCACCATTGCGCACGCCATATTGAACGGAATCCAACCCATACTCAACATAATCAGCGTGATAGCCATTGTTGCTGACGACGACTGCAACACCAGAGTCAAAATTGAGCCGAAAGCGAGGAAGAGCAGCACCGAGCCAAAGCCGTGTGCCGACCACGCGCTAACAAAATCCAACACCTCGGGTGTCTGTCGCAGATCGGGCACCGACTCCTTCATAAATGAAAGGCCCAGGAACAGAAGACTGAAACCAACGATCAGCTCGCCGATATTCTTGCGCTGGTCCTTCTTCGAGTTAGAGAAGAGGAAACCGAGCAACATCAGAGGAATTGCAAGAATTGAAATGTCGGCCTTGAAGCCCAGCCAAGCGACCATCCACGCTGTGATTGTGGTACCGATGTTGGCACCCATAATCACTCCGATAGCCTGCGTCAGCGTGAGTAGACCGGCGTTTACGAAGCTAACCACCATTACTGTGGTTGCCGACGACGACTGAATGATAGAAGTAACTCCCACACCTGTCAGCACGCCCTTTAATGGGTTTGAAGTCATTGCCGACAGGAAACCGCGCAAACGCTCACCGGCAGCTTTCTGCAATCCCGAGCTCATCAGGTTCATTCCATAGAGGAACATACCCAATGCTCCCAATAGTGTGAAAATTTGTAATATACCCATAGTGTTTTCTTAATTATTCGGACACAAAGATATTATAAAAAAATGTTCCATAAATACATCGAGAGACACTTCGATTCAACTAAAAGTTGAAATCTTTCGTATAAATAGTGCAGTTTTGTCTCTTTCAGTATAATGAAACACTCTTATAATTCGAATTGTCTTGTACTGCGAGTTTACTTGTGCAGAGCCTCCCAAAGCATATCTTTGAGCTGCTGAATGTTCAGACCCGTCACCGACGAAATCATCACTGTGGGCAGGCCCTCAGGCAGATGAGCACGCATCTCGGTCATCAACTCTTCGTCGAGCATATCGCACTTGGTGATCGCCAGCAGACGCTGCTTGTCGAGCAACTCGGGGTTGTACTGCGTCAGCTCGCCGAGCAGTACCTCGTAATCCTTCTGAATGTCGTCGCTATCGGCTGGAATCATAAACAACAGCACTGAGTTACGCTCGATGTGGCGCAGGAATCGCGTACCGAGGCCACGACCCTCGTGCGCACCCTCGATGATACCCGGAATGTCGGCCATCACGAACGAGTGATTGTCGCGGCAAGCTACGATACCCAAGTTGGGTTCGAGCGTGGTGAAGGCGTAGTTCGCAATCTTGGGTTTTGCAGCCGAAACCACCGACAGCAGGGTCGATTTACCTGCATTGGGGAAACCTACCAGACCAACATCAGCCAGCACCTTCAACTCCAAGATGAAAGCACCCTCGGCACCCTCTTCACCTGGCTGAGCATAGCGCGGAGCTTGGTTTGTTGCAGTCTTGAAGTGCCAGTTGCCCAGACCTCCGCGACCACCTTTGAGCAGAACGAGCTGTTCGCCGTCGTCGGTCACCTCGCCAACGATCTCACCCGTCTCGGCATCGCGGGCAACGGTACCCAGCGGCACACGCACGATGATGTCCTGCGCGTCCTTACCCGACGAGCGGGCACCCGAGCCGCACTGGCCATCTTCGGCGAAGATATGTCGCTGATATTTAAGGTGAATGAGCGTCCAATATTGGCTATCGCCCTGCAAGATGATGCTGCCGCCCTTACCACCATCACCGCCATCGGGTCCACCGAAAGCGACGAATTTTTCACGACGGAAGTGAGCCGATCCAGCTCCACCGTGTCCCGATCGAGCAAATATCTTGACGTAATCCACAAAGTTCGACGATGCCATAACGCTATAATTGTTTGTAATTAATTTCGATTTTCGTCTGCAAAGGTACGCAAATAAATTGATTTGCACAAAATAACCGTTCCGCCTTCATGCAGAAGACGGAACGGTTGAGTGAGTTAGATAATTTCTTGATTAGAATTCCAGCGGAGTGTACTCCAAACCCCAAGCATCGGCAACGCTCTTGTAAACAACTTTGCCACCGATGATGTTCAGACCCTTCTTCAACTCCTTGTTCTCGCGGCAAGCCTTCTCCCAGCCCTTGTTAGCTAGCTGCAGAGCGTAGGGCAGAGTAGCGTTGGTCAGTGCCAAAGTCGAGGTGTAGGGAACTGCACCGGGGATGTTTGCCACGCAGTAGTGCAGAATACCGTCAACGTAGTAAACGGGATCCTCGTGAGTTGTGGGATGCGAGGTCTCGAAGCAACCACCCTGGTCGATCGCAACGTCCACCATTACGGTACCCGGCTGCATATCCTTCAACATATCGCGGGTAACGAGCTTGGGCGCCTTAGCACCGGGGATCAGAACCGAACCGATAACCAGATCGGCACGCTTCAGCTCCTCGCGGATATTGTACTCCGACGACATCAGCGTCTTCACGTTCTTGGGCATTACGTCAGCCAGATAGGTCAGACGGCGCAGCGAGATATCGCAGATGGTAACGTCTGCACCTGTACCGGCAGCGGTGCGAGCAGCAGCAGTACCTACCACACCTGCACCGATAACGAATACGCGAGCAGGCTTCACACCCGGTACGCCACCGAGCAGAATACCCTTACCGCCACGCGGCTTCTCGAGGAAGTAGCGACCTTCCTGAGTCGACATACGACCAGCCACCTCCGACATCGGGATCAGCAGGGGCAGCGAGCGGTCGTCGCGCTCAACGGTTTCGTAGGCGATACAGATAGCGCCGCTCTCGACCATAGCTTTGGTCAGGGGCTCGCTACTTGCGAAGTGGAAATATGTAAATACGACCTGATCCTTCTTGATCAGACCATATTCGGGAGCGATAGGCTCTTTTACTTTGATGATCATTTCGGCGATTGCGTATACTTCCTCGATAGTGGGGAGGATCTTAGCGCCCACCTTTTCGTATTCGCTGTCGGGGAAACCGCTGTTTACACCTGCGGTAGCCTGAACATAGACAGTGTGGCCGTGCTTAACAAATTCCTGCGCACCGGCGGGAGTCAAACCAACGCGATTTTCGTTGTTTTTGATCTCTTTGGGAACACCAATAATCATAGTTTTAGAAGTTTTTGAGTAGGTTGTTTTTATTTGTTTTTTGGTTTTCGCGCGTGTTTTGTTGATCGCGTGGACTCGCTGAAAGGTTATTTTCAGTTTGCCGACCTCAAATTTCGAAAAAAAAGAGAAAAAAAGCAATAGTTTGCGCTATTTTTTTCGTTTGATGGTCAGATTTTTTGATGTTTTTCACTTATGTGGACAGAGTTGTGTCATTTGGCTATGGTCAAGTCCTCGATTAATTAACGTTTGTGTAACAAAAAACCGCACCTCTACGAGGACGCGGCTTTGTTTTGCGGATTTATCCAAGTTCTGTGGCTGGGGCGGTCGCCCAAAGGGCGAGCCACAGAACTTGACACGTTTGAAAAACGTGTGATTTATTTATTTTTGAGGGGCTTGATTGATTTCTCTTTCAGAACTCCACGTACCCAGCGAGCTGAGTATAAGCGACCGTAGAGGTCTTGAAGTACGCCCTTGCCGTGAGGCACCCCATTCTCAAAATTAACCGTAAAAGTAATGCCTTCGGGTGTTTGGAAAGTGCCTTGACCATTTGGCAGGTCGCGCTCCCACGTGCCGCAATATTTACTATTATCGGGATAAATCATCGTGCCTACGCCCTTGATTTCTCCGTAGTAGGTCTGACCTTGATAAACCGAGCCATCATTCCATCGAATAGTTGTTTGACCTGTTTCGGGATTTTTGGTCATTTCAGCGACCAAATCCTCCTTCGTAATAGGGGTCTTGGATTTTCTTGATTTAGGCGGGAAATCTTTTTTGAAATGATCCGATAATGATGGCATCATCGACTTCCACGTCGATTCTGGTGTTACGTTTGACAACTTATGCCACGGATCTCGTCCCCAATCTGGGCCAGTTTCTTGCGCAAAACCAACGTTCGGCAAACAGAAAATAGCGGCTATAAGAATAAGTAAAAATCTTTTCATAGTTCTTGATTTTAAGCGTTTTGCAAAAAAACAAAATTTATTGACAAAAGCAAAATTTTTGCCCCAAAAATCGCATTTTTCTTGCAATTTTTTTCATTTTCGCCCAAAATCGCCCTCGTTCCACCCGTTTTCGCCAGCCATGTCCGCCCACTCAGCCCCTCCTTACGCGGCACGCCCCCCCCCAGAAAAACCGAAACAAAAACTTGTTTCAAAAATGTATAGTGTGCGCGGTGGTGATGAGGAGGGGTGTGCGGGAGGTGGAGATAAAAGGGGGCACGCGAAGAATCTAATTTTGAATCTTGCTTGTTGAATTTTGAATAAACAAAAAAACCGCACCTCGAAGGGCGCGGTTCTATCGGTTACTCAATCTGCGAATCTTTCAATCCGAGGAAGTAGAGCACTCCGTCGATACCGATCGAAGAGATCGACTGACGAGCCGTTGCCTTCACCTTCGGTTTTGCGTGGAAGGCGATACCCAGACCTGCGGTGCCCAACATCGGCAGATCGTTTGCACCGTCACCAACAGCCACCGCCTGAGCGATGTTGATACCCTCGAATTGGCACAACAGACGCAGCAGCTCGGCTTTGCGCTTGCCGTCGACTACATCGCCCACGTAGCGCCCCGTCAGCTTGCCGTTCTCGATCTCCAACTCGTTGGCATACATATAATCGAATCCGAAGCGCTGTTTGAGATAGTTACCGAAGTAGGTAAAACCACCCGACAGAATCGCCGTCTTATATCCCACGCGCTTCAAAATGGTCATCATTCGCTCCAAACCCTCGGTAATGGGTAGGTTCACTGCGATATCCTCCATCACGCTCTCGTCCAAGCCTTTGAGCAGAGCAACACGCTGAGTGAAGCTCTCGCGGAAGTCGATCTCGCCACGCATCGCGCTCTCGGTAATAGCGCGCACCTGCTCGCCCACGCCTGCGCGATCGGCTAGCTCGTCGATAACCTCGGTCTGAATCAGTGTCGAGTCCATATCGAAGCAAATCAGACGGCGTGAACGGCGGTAGATATCGTCGCGCTGGAACGAAACATCAACGCCAAAATCGTTCGACATCTGCATCAGCTGCGACTGCATCGCGTCGCGATCCTCGACCGTACCGCGCACCGAAAGTTCGATACACGACTTCGGGGTACGAGCGTCGGGTTCGAGGGGTACGCGACCCGTCAAGCGGCGAATAGCATCAATATTGAGTTTCTGCTGCGTCACGATCTTGGTTGCCTCGGCAATCTGGCGTGCCGTAACCTCGCGACCGAGCAGAGTGATGATGTTGCGGTTTTTGCCCTGGCGAGCTACCCACTGCGCATAGTGCTCCTCGTCGACGGGGCTGAAACGGATATTAATATCCAGCTCGTAGGCTTTGAGCAGCAGATCCTTCATAATCTCGCCCGAGTGGTCAGATGTAGTCTTGAACAGAATGCCGAGCGAGAGGGTTTGATGAATGTTTGCCTGACCGATGTCGAGGATATATGCGTCGTGGCGCGCCAAGATGTCGGTAAGCGAAGAGGTCACACCAGGTTTGTCGATACCTGAGATGTTGATTTGGATAATTTCTGCCTGTTGCTCCATAATGATTGGTGTATTTTTCTTATCGAATTTCAAAGTTACAGATAATTCACTACTTTTGCAACCTTCGAAACAGAAATTTAACAAAACAATTAGGAATTTATGCTTTTTCTTACAACTGATAAGGTGAAGACCATTCTTGCGGATACCACAGCAACTCAGCAAGAGAAGGCCGTTGCGCTTGGTCAGACGTTGAAGAATATGACCTTCGAAGACATTCTCGCGTTGTCGATAGAGTGGGGTCTCGAGATTGCTGCCAAAATTGCAATCGCCCTGGTTATCTATATCATTGGCCGCTGGTTGATCGGTCGCTTGGTTAAGGTTGTCAATAAGATCTGTGACAAGCGCGGTGTTGAGATTTCGTTGCAGCGATTCTTCTATAATATGATCAAGGTGGTGCTCTACATCTGCCTGGTGCTGACTATTATTGGTGTGCTTGGTATCGATACCACCTCACTCATCGCAATGTTTGCATCGGCGTCGTTGGCTATAGGTATGGCGCTGAGCGGCACGATGCAGAACTTTGCAGGCGGTGTGATGATTCTGCTGCTGCGTCCCTATCGCATTGGCGACTATATCGAGGCGCAGGGTCAGGCGGGTACGATCAAGGAGATCTCGCTCTTCAATACTGTGATCACCACGGTCGACAATAAGATTATTTACGTGCCCAACAGCACTATCTCGACCGGTATCATCAACAACTACTCGCAGGCGGCAACGCGTCGTGTCGATTGGAATATCTCAATCTCGTATGGCGACGATGTTGAGGTTGCGCGTCGAGTGCTGATGCAGATGATGACCGAGGATAAGCGCGTGAAGCAGGACCCCGCACCTGTGGTTTATCTGACTTCGCTGGGCTCGGATGCGGTGAATATCTCGGCTCGTGCGTGGGTCGATAATGCTGACTATTGGGGTGTATTCTTTGAGCTTAATGAGCGCATTTATAGCGAGTTGCCTAAGCACGGTCTGCACTTCCCCTTCCCGCAGCTATCGGTACATATCGAGAAGTAGCGACCGACATCAACGAACTGAACAGTCGAGCCGACCTTCGCAAATGGGGGTCGGCTCGGTTTGTTTCAATAAACAATTTTCTCGCCAAAATAAAATTTTTGTTATATTTGCGCCGTTTGTTTGCGCGATCATCGCAACCAAACGTACAAAAATTTTAGGTTAAGTTATGGAAAAACAACGTGCCACATTTGGCAGTAAATTAGGCGTAATACTCGTTTCGGTCGGCAGTGCTGTCGGTCTGGGCAACATTTGGCGTTTCCCCTACATCGCAGGCGAAGGCGGCGGTGGTGCATTCTTGTTGATATATCTGCTATGTCTGCTCATTATGGGTATCCCCGTGCTCACGGCGGAGTTTTTTGTGGGTAAATATACCCGCCTGAACGCCGTTGGAGCCTATCGCAAACTCGCACCGCGAAGTCCCTGGGTTGCAATTGGCTATAACGGAGTGTTGGCGGCATTTCTGATCTATGGCTTTTACTCGGTGGTGGCGGGTTGGACGCTCCACTATGTTTGGGAGTCGGTAACGGGTGCGCTGTCGCAATTCTCGACGCCGGCCGAATATGAGGAGCACTTCAACACCTTTGTTGCCAATCCCTGGCGTCCGACGCTCGCAACCATTGGCTTTATGCTGATCACGCACGTCATCATTATGCTCGGCGTGCAGAAGGGTATTGAGCGTTCGTCGAAACTGATGATGCCTCTATTGTTTGTGATTCTGCTTGTGTTGTGCGGTCGCTCGATCTCGATGGAGGGCGGTATGGAGGGTCTGAAGTTCCTCTTCACGCCCGACTTCTCGAAGGTTACCTCGCAAACCATACTCAACGCTGTGGGTCAGTCGTTCTTCTCGATCTCGGCAGGTCTGGGCTGTATGATCGTCTATGCATCGTATTTCGGCAACTCGACCAAAATCGGATCGACGGCGGTGAGTGTTGCGCTGATTGATACCCTCGTGGCGGTGTTAGCGGCGGTGATGATCTTCCCGGCGGTATTCAGTGTCGGGATCCGCCCCTCGGCAGGCCCCTCGTTGGTATTCATCACTCTGCCTAATATTTTGAACGGACTGTCGTTCAGTTGGCTCTGGTCTACAATCTTCTTCCTGCTGTTGGCTTTGGCGGCGTTGACCTCGACAATCTCGATTCACGAGGTGGTGACGGCATACGTCAGCGAGCAGTGGAATATGCGTCGTAATAATGCTGCGTGGCTCTCGACTGCAGCGATGTTGGTGCTGGGCGTGATCTGTTCGTTGTCGTTCAGTGTGCTGAGTGGCTGGACCATTGGCGGTAGATCGATTTTCGACTTCTTCGACTACCTGACGGCTAACTTTATGCTGCCCATTGGTGGTATCTTCACCTGTCTGTTTGTAGGTTGGAAGATCGATCAGAACCTGCTCAAAAATGAGATCACGAACTACGGCACGGCTCGATTCATCGGTATCAAGACCTATGTATTCTTGCTGCGATGGATTGCTCCGACGTGCATTCTGTTCGTCCTGCTCAATCAGCTCGGCATTGTGAAGCTCTAAGAGACGTATTCGGCTGAAAAACAGCGCAGGTCACCCCATCGGAGTGACCTGCGTTTTACTTTGTTGAGAACCTCTATTTCTTGCGATTTTTCAGCTCGATCATCACATTGCGCGAGTAGGTGAATATACCCGTCAGATGACCTAAAATCAGCGGCAACATATTGCCTCGCAGCAGGGCATAGGTGATGATTATTGCCGAGCCGCTCAGGCTTATCAGCCAGAAACCAAGTGGTAGTACCGATTCGCCCTTTCGGCGCGAATACCACCACTGATAGACAAATCGCAGAGTGAAGACGATCTGTCCCGTTGTGCCCATCACGATCAACCACATCGGCAGGTCGCTATTGCCGAACAGATGTGCGCTCGCTGCGTCCCAATTCGACAGCAACCACACCACACCTGCAACGGGCACCGAGATGATCACCCATTGCAGTGGCAGCCACAGCTTTTTCCACGAGTTGTGGGCATTGAGGTTCCAGATGTAGATGTAGTAGGTGACCAACTGTCCGACGATGATCGAGAAGTCGTTGCGCAACCAACCGTAGAGACAGAAGATGCACGACGCCACCATACTGATCTGCCAGAAGATCGTCGGCGAGAGCACCTTTTTGGCACGTTCGCTCATAATCCACTGCACGAAGAATCGAGCCGAGAAGAGCGCTTGTGCCAAGTAGCCTAAACAATCTATAAAGAACGATGTCATACGTTACCTTCGCCGATCTGGTAGTTAATGTAGCGTTTGCGCATCCAGCGGTATGCAAAGCAGTCCTTGAACGGACCGATAAGACGATTCCAGAGGTGGTACTTCGATACGCCCTCGGTGCGCGGGAAGTGGCGCACGGGAATCTGCATCATACGACCCTCCTGCAACTGAATGAGCGCTGGCAGAAAACGATGCATACCCGTGAAGAAGGGGATGCGCTTGGCATAGTCGGTCCACATCACTTTCAGTGGACAACCCGTATCTTTCGCCCCGTCGTGGGTCATCATATTGCGGAAACCGTTTGCGATTTTCGATTGCAGGTTCTTGAAGAAACTATCCTTGCGACCTGCGCGAATACCCATAACCAACTGATAGTCGGCCACGTGCTCCAACAGCAGGTTGAAATCCTCGGGTGTGGTTTGCAGGTCTGCGTCGATGTAACCCACATAGCGCGAGTGCGTAGCGTCGATACCCGCCTTCATCGCGGCACTCAGACCTCCGTTCTTTGCCAGCGAGATGTAGTACATCGCCTCGTTGCGGGCGCAGATCTCGCGCATCAGTTCGAGCGAGCCGTCCTTCGATCCGTCGTTGACCATTAGCACACACGCCTTGACGGGCGATGTGGGCAGCCATTCGCGCATTGCACGCTCGACGCGGGGCAGGCTCTCGACTTCGTTGTAGACGGGCACAACGACCGTCAGTTCATATTCTTGTGTCTTGTTCATAGCGTAGGGTTATTCCGTTTTTTGTAATTTTGATTTGTCTATTTTCAGTTTGATGGGTAGTATCTTTTCGTGCTCAACATCTTTAATCGTGAGCGGTTTGAATTTCATCTTTTTTGAACCTACGATCGTGAACGAGCGGTTGCCGACAACGGTCTGCTCGCGACCTTCGAGCCACTTGGCAAAGAGTGAGTCGCGCTGAGGCTCTTTCCAGCCGATGAAGAGTACCGAGCGATGCGGCAGAGCGTCGAGGCTGTCGAGCTGCTCGACGTCGTAGATCGGTTCACACGGCTGTCCGAGATAAATATCCATATTCTGCCCGCTGCGGAAACGGTAGAAAGCATAGTGGTTGATACCCTCTGCCTCGGCCACCTCCATAGCCTTTGCCGAGAGGTCGCCAACGCCCAATTGGCGGTTGAACTGCGGTATTGCGGGAGTAGCGAGGGCGATCATCGCCAACAGACCACCGCCGCACCAAACGATCGAGCGCTCGATCTCTCCGCGCCACAACTGCCACAGCGACACGCACGATGCAACGAACAGAGCGCTTAACGCAACATAGCCCCACGCAAGCGAGTCATACTCGACGGGTATCAGGTTGCACACATCGGCCACTACCGCCGCGGGTAACAGCACAACGAACACCGCAGGGGCAAAACCGGCTGCCCACTTTGCCCATTTCGTCTTCTCGAATTGTGGCAGCCACAACATTGCCAGATAGACTACAAAGGGGTAGATCGGCACGAGATAGATATCCAGCTTTGAGCTAAACAGCGAGAGCATAACGAACGTAGCGGCGATCGCCACCATAAACAATCTTTCGAGATCCGTGCGTACCATTCTTCGCCACGCACCTGCGCCCAGCACGCCCACCAACAGGAACACCCACGGAGCGAACGACTGCGGAATATGTGCGATGTAGTACCACCAGGGACGTTTGTGGTGGAACGAGTCGATACCGCGTCCGATAGTCTGATGGAAGAGTAGGTTGTTGATGTACTCAGCGCCGCCCTCGATGTAGACCAGTGTCCACCACGCGGCACAAAGTCCGATCAGCAGGCCCCACTGACGCAATCCCATATATCGCCCGAAGGTGCGTATCTGGCCCTTCACTGCGAGGAAAACCGCAATCACCAGCACGGGCATCATAAAGCCTACGGGACCTTTGGTGAATGTTGCGAGAAATATCCACACGGGTAGCAACCAGCGGTGGTATGAGTGCCCCGTACCGCGATACAACCGCCAGAAGGTGTAGATCGCCAGCACGATAAAGAAACACATCAGCATGTCCATTCGCAGCACCAGCGCGCTACCGAGGAACATACCCGTAGTTGCGAGCATCACATCGGCGGCTTTCGGGTCGAACGAGGGCATCTCCTCGCGCACCCAGCGCCCCATTACGGCGAGTATTCCCGCCACGGGCAGCACGCTCGCCAGCGCGATAAACCACATCTGATACGACCCGAACAGCAGTTTCGAGAGCATTACGATCCAGAGGTACAAGGGTGGTTTGTCGGCGTAAGCCTCGCCGTGGTTGTAGAACGAGAACCAGGTTCCGTCGCGCAGAGCCTCTTCGGCAATGCTTATGTATTTCAGCTCATTGTTGAGCGTGTAGTCGCGCAGCAGAAAGGGCGCGATGAGAGCGGCTGCAATGAGCAGATGACGCAGTTTCATAGAGTCTGTTTTTGTATTGAAAATACAAATGTATTAAAATTTCGTATAGGTTGTTCCTCCGTGCCTCATTCCACCATAAAAAAGTCCAAAAAGTCAAACCTTGCCTCAGGCATTTCCACAAACAACGAGCGACCCTTTTGCGGGGTCGCTCGGAGAGGTTATTGGTTGTTATTGGTATTACTCAATATATTATGCCAAAAATTTAGATATTCGCTCATTGGCTTTGCGTTTTCGAAAGATTTAAGTAAATCAGTTGATAGTGATGTGCGAGCAAAAGCCTTGTAGTGGCGATTTAGATTCTTATCGTCCTTACAACGCTCTATGCTCATCTGCATTGGTTCAATAAGAATAATTGAATCATTTGTAAGTTTCAGTATGTCATACATTGTTGTACTCGACATTCCACTATACATTTTGTAATTCTCTAAGTCAATCGGATTCTCGCATTTGTTTTCAACAAATGATTGCTCGATTTTGGGAGAAATGCATTTAGTGTAAAGATATGGCGTTACATAAATGTCATCAATAGCCAAATAAGTATAGGTGTCTACGCTTAAAAAACAGTACTTGGCATTTTTATGAATTCGGTTGGCTTCCCATTTTCGTAATGAATGTATTTATCCTCAACTTGAAGATAATAGCCATTCATATCCGAACGGGTAATCTCTCGATCGATCTCAATATCGGGAATCTCAAATTTTTCGCACGCCACCGCCGCGCAACAAAGTACCAAAAGGAAAAGTAGTTTTTTCATAATCAAACAAAGTTAGAGTGTTTATTATATAGACGTTCGACGAGGCCATTTTGTGCCACGACAATGCAACTTTTTTTGCTGATGTTTTTAACTATTTGATAAACAACCTATAAATATCGTTTCCGTTTGCATACAAAAGCAGTGCAAACAGCACTACCAAACCGAACATCTGAGCATATTCGAGGAACTTATCGCTCGGAGAGGTTATTGTTGTTTGCAATTAAAATCTTTGCAGAAATCGACATCTTCCCGTTCAAACGGATTGTCGCTGTGCTTAATGTATGTAATCGAATTGAAGTTTGCCGTCGGAGTTGTTCGCTCATAGACAATGTAGTTGCGCCAGAAACTTTGATTATCCGATTTAGCTGCTTTTTCCATAGGCTTAATCAATATGATTTGATCATTTGTGAATTTGTAAATCTCCATTGAGCCTTGCCAAACCAATCTGTTTTGCAGGTCAATAGGAGAGTTATAATATTCCCAGCAAAAGACCTTCTTGTCGTTACATTTCGTGCAATGATATTCGTGCAACATATCCAAAGCACCGTCTTCTACTCTAAGGTAGCCGTATATATTTACAGTCGAAGGATTGTAGCTATCCATCTCCTCAGGCTCTCCAAATCTAACGGGGATGCCATTCTCGTAAAACACGTTTGTGTTTTTTACAACCATATATAGACCATTGGCAGTGTTGGGATCAAGTTCGCCCACCTCGGGAAAATCGAAGTGTCCCTCTTTCTCGCACGCCACCGCCGCGCAACAAAGTACCAAAAGGAAAAGTAGTTTTCTCATAATCGAATAGTTTTTAGTTGTGTTCTATATATATATAGACGCAAAATGACCCCGTTTCGTTGCATCAAAGTGCAAAAAAATGCAACTTTTTTCGTATTCGGCTCGCAACTACTTGATAAACAGCCTATAAATATCGTTGCCGTTGGCGTAGAGCAGCAGCGCGAAAAGCACTACCAAACCGAAAATCTGCGCATATTCGAGGAACTTATCGCTCGGCTTGCGGCGTGTGATAACCTCCCACAGCAGGAACAGCACGTGACCACCGTCCAATGCCGGAATAGGCAGAATATTCATCACTGCCAAAATCACCGACAGCAGTGCTGTCGTCAGCCAGAAACGCTCCCAATTCCACTCGCTGGGGAAGATGTTGCCAATCGACAAGAAACCACCCAGCTCCTCATAGAGTTTGCTCTCGGGCACGACCATAGCCTTGATCTGCTTCCAGTAGCCACTGATCTCCTCGCCCGTGCGGCGCATACCTGCGGGAATCGACTCCAACAGTGTATATTCGCGCATACGAGCCACGAACGGACTGCGTGCCATAACGCCGATCGAGCCATTCTCGTCGAGCGTCACAACCGCCTCGCGTGCCACAACCACATTGGCGCTATCGCGCTCGATACCGAGCGTTACGGTCTGACCTGCCAAGGCGGGTAACTCGCGCTTATACTCGTCGAAGTAGCGCATCTCGACGCCATTGAGTGCCACCAGACGGTCGCCACTGAGCAGACCCGCCTCGCGTGCCGCGTCGGTCGCTACGCTATCGAGTTCGAAGGGCATACGCATCGCATACATATTCTTATAGCCCCCCTCCTGACGCATCTTGACCAGCTGCTCCAACGGAATGTTGAAGGTGTGCTCCGCGCCACCGCGCTCGACAACCACCTCGCGATCCTCGGCCGTAATGAGCAATTCGTTGACGATCTGATCCACCTCGGTGATCTCTGTGCCACCGATCGAGAGTACCTTGTCGCCGTCCTCGAAACCGAGTTCGTGACCTGCGTCGCTCCAAACGTAACCCCACTGCGCATCCTCGGCAGGCATATAGGGCTCGCCCCAATGGTAGCAGATACCGCAGTAGATCACAAATGCCAGCACCACGTTCATCACCACGCCCGCAACCATCACAATCAGGCGCTGCCAAGCGGGTTTCGAGCGGAACTCATCGGGCTGAGGCTCGGCGGCCATCTGCTCGGTGTCCATACTTTCGTCGATCATACCTGCGATCTTGACGTAGCCACCCAGCGGTAGCCAGCCCATGCCGTACTCGGTCTGTCCGCGACGGAACTTGAAGATCGAGAACCAGGGGTCGAAAAAGAGATAGAATTTCTCAACGCGAATGCCGAACATACGTGCGGCCAAAAAGTGTCCCAACTCGTGAATAATCACCAGCAGCGACAAACTCATAAAGAATTGAATTACTTTGATCAGAATATCCATAGCGTATTATTGTTTTTCAAATGTTTACAAACCGAGAGCCTCGCGTGCCAAAGCTCGTGCCTCGGCGTCCGAGTATGCATAATCGTCGAGTGTAGGGTGGGCGATGAAGGTCGCACGCACGAGCGATTGCTCGATCGAGCGAACGATATCCAGATAGCCGATCTTACCCGCGAGGAATGCCGCCACGGCCACCTCGTTTGCGCCGTTCATCGTGCAGGCTGCCGTGCCACCGCGACGCAGACAGTCGTAGGCCACATCCAATGCGGGGTACTTCACGCGATCGACTTCGCGGAAGGTGAGGTTGGGGTTAGCCAGGAAATCGAAACGCTCCGTCGGGCGCGACTTACGCTCGGGGAAGGTGAGCGCATAGCTGATCGGCAGGTGCATATCGGGCGTACCTAGCTGCGCCTTGATTGCGCCGTCCTCAAACTCGACCATCGAATGAACGATCGATTGGGGGTGGATCAGTACCGAGATCTGATCGGCGGGAGTGCCGAACAACCATCGTGCCTCGATCACCTCGAAACCCTTATTGACCATCGTTGCGCAGTCGATCGTGATCTTTGCGCCCATCGACCAGTTGGGGTGGCGCAGAGCCTCAGCGGCGGTCATACGACTCAGCTCCTCGATCGGTGTGTCGCGGAAGGCCCCACCACTTGCCGTGAGGATCAATCGACGCACGGGCGACTGCTCGCCAACCAAACATTGGAAGATCGCCGAGTGCTCCGAATCGACGGGCAGAATCGGTGCGCGGTGCTCTGTTGCAAGGCGCATCACCAACTCGCCACCAACCACCAGTGTCTCCTTGTTGGCCAAGGCGATCTTTTTGCCTTTGCGCACAGCTGCGACCGTCGGCAGCAGACCTGCGTAGCCGACCAGCGCATTGACCACCACGTCTACATTCGACCCTGCCGCAACATCTTCCATCGCTTTAGCACCGGCATAGACCTTCGTGTCGGTCGTCGCCAAAGCCTCTTTGAGCGGAGTGTAGTATTGCTCGTCGCCGATTACCACACAGTCGGCATCAAATTCGATTGCCTGCTGGGCAAGTTGCTCCCAATTGCGATTGGCAACCAAAGCCGTTATCTCGAATTGTTCGGGGTTCTCGCGCACGATGTCGAGCGTCTGCACGCCGATCGAGCCGGTCGACCCCAAGAGTGCTATACGTTGTTTCATAGTTGATTAGAATACGATGTAACTTTCCGGATCGACGGGTTTGCCATCGCTCCAAATTTCGAATTGTAGCAGTCGCGGGGTGTTACCCTCGTCGGTAGCCTCAGCACTGTAACCGACGATCTGTCCTGCGGTCAGTTTCTGTCCTACCTCGACCAGCGATTGAGCCATATTGCGGTAGAACGAGATCAAACCTCCCATATGCTGCACTTCGACCAAATAGCCGTCATCGGGCGACCACGTTGTGAGAATTACTGTACCTTCGCCAATTGCCACTACCTGCGTATCGGAGGTCGGAGCGATGCTGACGCCCATCGAACCCGAACGAGGACTGAAATTATTGACGATTACACCACCAGCTAACGGGGCTATCAACTCCATCGATTCGCGCACACTGCGGCGGCTTGATGCCTGACTAGCAATCGAATATGCGCCATCGCCTTCGATCTGTGCGCGGAGAATCGAGTCCTCGACCGAGGGCATTACGATTGTCTTATCGGTATTCGATTGGTTCTGGTCTGATAGACTTCGCATAACCGGTGTTTTGCCCTCCATAATGAGTGCGATGTTGTCGCTATACACCTTCATCTGACTCAATTGACGCTCCATCGAGTCCAGTCGCACGATGTTCTCGAGCAGGATTGTTCGGGTGCGGTTGCCCTGATAGCCGGGCAGGAATTCGAGCAGCGGGGTGTACGCCACCGACGACAGAATTACGATAAACAATACCAGCGCCAACGCCAGAAAACCTGCCACGATACTCAGCGGTGAGATGTACATATACCACATCTCGCGGTTGTCGCGCTCGTCGCGGAGCGAGAGGCGATGTTTGCGCCAGAGGTTTGCGATCTTATCTTTCCAAGAAGTTTTCATATCAAAACAAAGTTATTTGAATTTACAAAGATAGCGATTTTGTTCATACGTGCGTCACGCACGCGCATAAATTTTGGTGCTTAATGTTGTCTATAACGGAAAAAGCCCATATATTTGTTGTTCATTAACGAAAGAAAACAGTGGAAATCGAACAAAATATCTGGGGATTCTCGCCCGAAGGTGAGGGCGGACTGCTCTATACGATGCGCACTGCGTCGGGTGGTGAGGTGTTGCTGACCAATGCAGGTGCGGCACTTGTGGGCGTGCGACTGCCGAATGGCGACGGCACGCTGACCAATGTTGTGGCGGGCTATGGCTCGTTTGCCGAGTATATCGACGATACGGTCGGAATGGGTAAGATCATTGGTCGCGCGAGTGGCGTGATTTCGCGTGGTCGTTTGACGATCGACGGGCAGACAACGCGTCTTGCTGTTAATCGTCCTCCGCACCACGTCGACGGTGGTCGCAAGGGCTTTGGTGCACGTATGTGGGAGGCTCGCACTGAGGTTAATCGTGTGGTCTTTGCGCTGGATAGCGCGGCGGGCGATGAGGGTTATCCGGCGGGCTTGCGAACAGAGGTAATCTATGATTGGGACGATGATAACCATCTGGAGATTACTGTCGTAGCTCAAGCTGACGGTGCAACTCCGATCGATATTACGGCGGCGCCGATGTTCGATCTCTCGGGCGAATTTACTCCCTCGTCAGTTGCTCGCCACCGCTTGCAGGTCAATGCGTCGCGATATGTGGCGATGCGTGGCGATAATGTCCCGACGGGTGAGTTGCCGACGGTCGAGGATACCGATCTCGATTTCCGTTCTGAGCGCGAGGTGGGCGACTTGGATACCTTTGAAGGCCTGATTGGCGAGCGTGATGGTTTGGATCATTGGCTGGTGGTCGATGGTTGGCAGCGTTCGATTCTGGCAAAGGTGGCGACGCTCACCGATCCGCAGTCGGGACGCACGATGAATGTCTATTCGTCGCAGCCTGCACTGCACCTCGACTCGGCCAATGCGATGAGTGGCAGTGGCGCACGCCGCAATGAGCGCGAGTATGAGGATCACTCGGCCATTGCACTGCACTGTATGGCACTGCCTGATGCGGTGAATCAGCCTGATTTCCCGTCGATTGTGATGCAGGCGGGTGAGCTCTATGTTCAAAAAACGGTCTACGAATTTCTCTAAACAATGCGACGTATAGGCCTAATCTCGGATACTCACAACGCCTTCGACGATACGCTGCGCGATTTCCTGCGCGATGTCGATGAGGTGTGGCACGCGGGCGATATCGGCTCGTTGGCTATGGCTGACGAGATTGCTGCGTTCAAACCCCTGCGTGCGGTCTATGGCAATATCGACGACCACGAGGTACGCCGCGTCTATCCCGAGGTTGCGGTCTTCGATGTCGAGGGTTTTCGCGTGCTGATGACCCATATAGGCGGCTATCCCGGCCACTACGATCGTCGTGCGTTGGCTCATATCTACCAGACGCGCCCGACTATTTTTGTTGCGGGTCATTCGCATATTTTGAAGGTAATCTATGATAAGCGTTTCTCGCTGTTGCATCTCAACCCTGGCGCAGCGGGACGCTATGGTTTTCACAAGGTTCGCACGGCGTTGCGATTTACGCTTGATGGGGGCGATATCCGCGATATGGAGATCGGCGAGTGGCCTCGCTAAAAATACAATACAATATTTGTACTGTTGCCTGCGTTATATGTGTGCCGAACAGATCGGCATAACATTAAACCTAATACAGACAGTATGAATTTCAGACCTACCTTAACTCTGGGATCCATCATTGCCAGAGCGGCCTTCACAGCCGAGAAGAATGATTTTACTAACCATCTTATTGATCGCTTGTTGTTGCTTGCTATCAGCGAGCCCAATAGCCACGCTGCACGCCTCTTGCAGACGCTTGTGGGCGAGGCGACGTTGGCTCAACTGTGCACCCAAATCGAGCACGAATTAAGCGACGTTGAGTTTGCTTCAAACTCCGAAAATGCGAATATTCGCAGCAACTTTTTTACGAAAATTTTCGACCGTCTTGCCTCTGTTTCGGTCGTTGGTGAGCCCAATAATACGGGCCATATTTTGCTGCTTGCGGTGGCCGATCCGACGACGATTTCGGCTGAACTTCTGCAACGCAACAATATCGACTACCAAAGGCTGCTTGTTGCAATGGGAACGCTGTCGGTTGATGAGGATCGCTACCTCGATTTGATCCTGCAATAGCCTTTTGTCCACACTCGGTGCCGCCCATTTTCTCGCGCGCGAAGAAAAAATGTGTGTAATATAGCGATGATTCGGAAAATTTTGACGATATTTGCAGTTCAAGCAAACGCGAAAACAAAAACAATAAAAATATAAAAACAAGAAACTCACTATGTTAAGCGGAGGAAGAACCAAAATTGCGGATTTGCTCAAATCCGATCAGCGCGACATCGACGTCGTAGCAAAAGGCTGGGTGCGCACCAAGCGCGGTAACAAAAACGTGGCATTCATCGCACTGAACGATGGCTCGTGCGTGGCAAATATTCAGATCGTAGCCGACGTAGCTAAGTTTGATGAGCAGTTGTTGAAGGACATCACTACCGGTGCTTGTCTGCGTGTTGCAGGTAGCCTGGTTGAGTCGGTTGGCTCGGGTCAGCCCGTTGAGATTCAGGCTTCGGAGATCGAGATCTACGGTAAGGCTGATTCGACTTACCCCTTGCAGAAGAAGGGTCACTCGCTCGAATTCTTGCGCGAGATCGCTTACCTGCGTCCCCGTACCAACACCTTCGGTGCAATTCTGCGTATCCGCCATGCAATGGCTTACGCAATCCATAAGTATTTCAATGATAGAGGTTTCTACTATCTGCATACGCCGCTGATCACCGGCTCGGACTGCGAGGGTGCAGGCGCAATGTTCAACGTAACCACTATGGACCTGAACAACATTCCTCGTAATGAGGAGGGTGCAGTAGACTACTCGCAGGACTTCTTCGGTAAGCCTTGCAACCTGACCGTTTCGGGTCAGTTGGAGGGTGAGCTGGGTGCTCTGTCGATGGGTCAGATCTATACTTTCGGTCCCACTTTCCGTGCTGAGAATTCAAACACTCCGCGACACTTGGCCGAGTTTTGGATGATCGAGCCCGAGGTTGCGTTCTATGATTTGACTGACAATATGGAGTTCGCTGAGGACTTCTTGAAGTACCTGATCCGCTATGCGTTGGAGAACTGCAAGGAGGACTTGGAGTTTATGAACAAAATGTGGGATAACGAACTGTTGGAGCGTCTGAACTTCGTTGTTGAGAACGACTTCAAGCGTTTGGACTACACCGAGGGTATCGAGATCTTGAAGGCAAGTGGCCAAAAGTTCGAGTTCCCCGTTGAGTGGGGTTGCGACTTGCAGAGCGAGCACGAGCGCTACCTGGTTGAGAAGCACTTCAAGCGTCCCGTAATCCTGATCAACTACCCCAAGGAGATCAAGGCATTCTATATGAAGCAGAACGAAGATGGTCGCACGGTACGCGCAATGGACGTTCTGTTCCCGAAAATCGGCGAGATTATCGGAGGTTCGGAGCGTGAGGCCGATTATGGCAAACTTCGTGCAAGAATCGAGGAGCTTGGTATGAACGAGAAGGATGTATGGTGGTATCTCGACACTCGTCGTTGGGGTTCGGCACCTCACAGCGGCTTTGGCTTGGGCTTCGAGCGTCTGCTGTTGTTCGTAACGGGTATGGCTAATATCCGTGACGTGATTCCCTTCCCGCGCACGCCGAAGAACGCCGAGTTCTAACAGATAGCGAACAAACAAATGATCGAGATTGTGCGCTGCGCGTTAGGCGTGGCGCACAATCTGTTCTACTTACCGAAATCGAAAGCGAAGAGACCCCGTAACTAATTGGTTGTGAAATTATTTAGAAACAAGGTCTTAAACTATGTCACACATTAATCAACGACAGGTTCAAACCCTGCAACAGAAACTTTCGCCGCAGCAGATCCAGATGATCAAACTCTTGGAGTTGCCGACGGCGCAGCTCGATTCGCGTATCAAGGAGGAGATTGAATCGAACATAGTTCTCGAGGAGCAGGAACCCGAGCAGACTGACGATGAGCAGCCTGCACGCATCTCTGTCGAAGAGTATCTGAAAGAGGACGACACACCATCGTACAAAGCGCATATCAACAACCGCTCGAAGGACGACAAACAGCGTCCGGTCTATATCACTGGTGGTCGCTCGTTGCAGGAGTCGCTCATCGAGCAGTTGGGCTTCCGCAGTTTGTCACAGCGCGAGATGACGTTGGCACGCTACCTTGTCGGCAGTCTTGACGAGGATGGATACCTGCGCCGCGATATGGAGGCGATCAGTGACGATTTGGCTTTTACGGTGGGTGTTGAGGCCTCGATCGAGGAGTTGGAGCGACTGCTCGCGGTGATTCAGGATTTAGAACCTGCGGGTATTGGAGCGCGTTCGTTGCAGGAGTGCCTGTTGTTGCAGATCAATCAGATACCGATGACTTCGCTAGCTCGTCGTACGGCTCGTAAGATTCTGTCGGACCATTTCGATGAGTTCGTCAAGAAACACTACGAGAAGTTGATTTCGCGTATGCATATCAGCGAGGACGAATTCCGCGAGGCGGCGGCCGAGATTCGTCGCTTGTCGCCGCGCCCTGGTGGTAGTTTTAGCGAGGGTACGGGCGATGCAGCGCCATATATCATTCCCGATTTCTTGCTCGATTATCAGAATGGCAAGTTCGATCTGCAATTCAACTCGTATAATGTGCCCGAACTGAGGGTCAATCGTCGCTATGTAGAGATGATGCGCGAGATGGCGTCGCCCGATGGTAAGGTGAGCGAGGAGAATCGTGAGGCAGTGCAATTTGTCAAGAGCAAGATCGACTCAGCTAAGTGGTTTATTTCGGCTATCAAGCAGCGCCACGACACGCTGATGCAGACGATGCGTGAGATTTTGGATTACCAGCAGGAGTACTTCAAAGATGGCGATAAGAGTTGCCTGCGTCCGATGATCCTCAAAGATATTGCCGACCGCACGGGATTGGACGTGTCGACCATTTCGCGTGTGGTGAATAGTAAATATGTGCAGACACATTTCGGGGTTTTATCGCTCAAATCGCTCTTTTCGGAGGCGATGCAGACCGAGAGTGGCGAGGAGGTTTCGAGCCACGAGATCAAGCATATTTTGCAGGAGTGCATAGCCGAGGAGGATAAGCGCAAGCCGCTGACTGATGAGGTGCTGATGGATATTCTGAATGCGAAGGGTTATCGCATTGCGCGTCGCACGGTGGCCAAGTATCGCGAGATGTTGGATATCCCCGTAGCACGTCTGCGCAAACAGATTTAACGAATCAAAATGGTTGAGCAGAATCAAATAGATACCGAACAGATCCAAGTCGAGGAGCCGTCAATTGCTAACGATCCGTCGTGGCAGACTCGTCTGTCGC
>JAFNVH010000050.1 GCA_017379895.1 Rikenellaceae bacterium
TTTCCTGCTAATTCAGAATAAAATAATAAAGATAAAACATCACAGACTATGGGACGTGCATTTGAGTATCGCAAAGCGCGAAAGATGAAACGTTGGGGCAATATGGCCCGTGTATTTACCAAGATTGGTAAGGAGATCGAAATCGCAGTTAAGGCTGGCGGTCCCGATCCTACCGCAAATACCCGCCTGCGCGTGCTGATCCAGAACGCTAAGGCTGAGAATATGCCTAAGGAGAACGTCGAGCGCGCTATCAAACGTGCAATCTCGAAGGATACAGCTGACTATAAGGAGATGGTTTACGAGGGTTACGGCCCCCACGGTATCGCCTTCTTGGTTGAGACCGCAACCGACAATACTACCCGTACCGTTGCTAATGTTCGTGCTTGCTTCAACAAGTGCGGTGGCTCGCTGGGTACAAGCGGTAGCGTAGCATTTATGTTCGAGCATAAGTGTACCTTCAAGTTCGCTAACTCGAAGGGTGTTGATCCCGAGGAGTTGGAGTTGGAGATGATCGATCTGGGTGTTGATGCCCTTGACGTTGATGAGGAGAACAATATCACCGTTGAGGCTCCGTTCGATGCTTACGGTCAGGTGCAGAAGTTCTTGGAGGACAACGGTTTCGAGATCATCAGTGGTGAGTTTGTACGTATTCCGACCGACACTAAGGAGGTTACTGCTGAGCAGCGCGAGAGTCTCGAAAAGTTGATAGAGAAGCTCGAGGAGGATGACGACGTGACCAACGTTTACACCACAATGGCTGAGGAGTAATCCTAAATCGCCCCGAAAACAATGCCGCCCGAAACTGCAAAGGTTTCGGGCGGCATTATTATATATAAATAGGTATCGTGACTACTTCACCATATAGGGGCTCGCTGTTGCCCAAGCGATCATCAACTCGTTGCGATCCGAATTCCACGCCTCTTGGTATAGCTTGCGCACCACTTCGAGCCACTTGTGGTTGCGGTTCTGGTCGTTGTCGCCAACATCCTCCTTACCGCCCGCAGCATAATAGTGGTCGCGACTGGTGCTGCAAATGCGTGCATAGCGACCCGTGTTGGGTTTCAGGTTGTCGTTGGTGAGTCGCAGATAAAACTCCAACTGCTCGTCGGTGCAGTGCTTGTCGGCGGGCACCATTCCCTCGGTTGCAACATATACCGTTACACCATCTTTGAATACATAGGGCTCATAGAATTTCGGGGTGTACATATCCTCATAGACTACGCCTGCAACGGCAAACTGCGCTCCCGACTGCCACTTGATGAAGTCGCGTATGCAGTGCAGATAGGTTGTATCGACGCTCTGCTTCACCTCCCAGCAGGTTGTTGCGATCCACGTTGCGAGTCTCTCGGGCGAGGGCATCAGTAGATAGACCAGACCACGTTTTTTGACGTTCTTCTTTACATCGACACCCGTGTAGTACTCCCACAATTCAACGGGGTAGCCCTCCCAATTCGGTACGTCGTAGAATGTGCCGAGCTTTGTCTGCGCCATATATGCTGCCTTCAAAACATCTTTGCACTCCTCGACCAACTGCGGAAAACCGTTTGCGCGGAAATCAGCGGGCAGGTCCTGGAATGTTGTTTGTGCTTTCAATTGCTGCACGCCGAAAAGTGCGATCAGTGCAGCGATAAGATAGTAGCGTTTCATAAGTTTTATAGTTTTAATGTTGTGTGTTTTAGTATTTACCTTTCCACAGCGTGCGGATACGCTCGGCGATCTTTGCCTCGGTGGCGTTCTGCTCGTTGGGCGTGTAGAATCGTGTCCCCTCCAACCCCTCGGGCATAAACTCCTGCTCGACGAACGAGCCGGTATAGTCGTGAGCATACTTGTAGTCGCGACCGTAGTCGAGGTTCTTCATCAACTTGGTCGGGGCGTTGCGGATATGCAGTGGCACGGGACGATTGGTTGTGTCGTGCTCGACCTGCGCCAAAGCGGCATTGATAGCGGCGTATGCTGAGTTGCTTTTGGGGCTCGTAGCGAGGTAGATTGTCGTTTCGGCAAGTGTGATGCGCGCCTCTGGCATACCGATCTTGTGAACGGTGTCGAAGCTGGCGTTAGCCAACAACAGCGCATTGGGATTTGCCAAGCCGATATCCTCCGATGCCAAGATCACCAATCGTCGAGCAATGAATCGTGGCTCCTCGCCACCTGCCAACATACGCGCCAAATAGTAGATCGCGGCGTTGGGATCACTACCTCGCACCGATTTGATGAATGCCGAGATTACGTCGTAGTGCTGTTCGCCATTCTTGTCGTAGAGGGCAATGTTTTGTTGCAGACAGTCGGTTACGGTCTGGTCGTTGATTACGATCGTATCTTCCAGTGCACCCGTGATGATATCCAAGATATTGAGCAGTTTACGTGCATCACCACCCGAAAAACGGAACAATGCCGTCGTCTGCTCAACGCGGATATCGCGCTCGCGCAGTTCGATATCTTGTGTCAGCGCGCGGTCGAGCAACGTCTGCAACTCGGCCTCCTCCATCGATTTCAGTACGTAGACCTGACAACGCGACAACAGCGGTGAGATCACCTCGAACGAGGGATTCTCGGTTGTTGCGCCGATCAGCGTCACGATGCCCTGCTCGACGGCACCGAGCAGCGAGTCCTGCTGACTCTTGTTGAAGCGGTGAATCTCGTCGATAAACAGGAAGGGTGCTGCCGAATTGAAGAATTGCTGACGACGTGCCGAGTCGATTACCTCGCGTACATCTTTCACGCCTGAATTGATTGCCGACAGCGTGAAGAACGGACGTTCGAGAGCCGATGCCACCAACTTCGCCAACGATGTCTTGCCCACTCCCGGGGGACCCCACAGAATGAATGACGGCACATTGCCCGACTCCAAGAAGCGTCGGAACACACCGTTCTCACCGACCAGATGGCTCTGGCCGATATATTCATCGAGCGAGCGAGGTCGCAATCTTTCGGCAAGCGGGGCAGACATTGTTTCTACTTCTTTTTCATTTTACGCAGGTTGCGGATTGTGTAGATGATCGCAACCACAATCAACAGCGGGGTGCTCCAAACCTCAAACCACGACGCGGCAGGATTGATCGTGTCGGTCACATAGCGATAGAGCATAAATGATCCCCATAACATCAGGAAGATCACCAGACAGATCAATACCGAGATGTAGATATGGCGCTCCTGTTCGGTCTTCATAACTCTCTGTGCGTTTTTTTATGGAGCAAAGCCGAAAACTTGCCCCATTTTCAGAGGGCTCATTTTCGGCTTTACGGATTTAATCTATAATTAGTTCTTGGGCTCAATCAACTGCAAGTACAACTCCTCGAGCTGTGCGGGATCGATAGCCGAAGGACCATCGAGCATCACGTCGCGGCCAGCGTTGTTCTTCGGGAATGCGATGTAGTCGCGGATCGACGAGTCGCCACCGAACA
This sequence comes from Rikenellaceae bacterium, assembly GCA_017379895.1. GTDB lineage: Bacteria > Bacteroidota > Bacteroidia > Bacteroidales > Rikenellaceae > Alistipes. The sequence goes on from JAFNVH010000050.1 coordinate 3,402, forward strand.
ACGAGCACAAACGGTCGAAACCGAATGCCAAACCACCGTGAGGAGGTGCACCGAACTTAAATGCGTTCATCAAGAAGCCAAACTGTTCCTCAGCAGCCTCGGGCGTAAAACCGAGCGTATCGAAGATCTGAGCCTGCAACTTGGGCGAGTGGATACGGATCGAACCGCCACCAATCTCGGTACCGTTGCAAACGAAGTCGTATGCATTGGCGCGTACACGTGCAGGATCGCTCACGAGGAACTCAACGTCCTCAGGCTTGGGCGAGGTGAAGGGGTGGTGCATAGCGTAGAAACGCTGAGTCTCGTCGTCCCACTCGAACATCGGGAAGTCGACAACCCACAGCGGAGCGAACTTCTTGGGATCGCGCAGACCCAGACGCTCGGCAACCTCCAAA
>JAFNVH010000051.1 GCA_017379895.1 Rikenellaceae bacterium
CAACGCCATTCTGGCCATAGTCATAAACGGCGCTCAGACCGTCATAGATCTCACTCGACTGGAATACGAAACCGTACTCTTTGCAGTGAGCCACCAACTTTTTGAAAAGTTCTTCCTGTGTCATAATTCTATATAGTTTTTGTATTATTCTTGGTTACAACCTGCAAATTTAGCGATAATTAGCGAGATAAGAAACCCCCGCCCCCGAAAATCGAGTCGAAAATGTAAAAATCGTACAGCACGGCACAAAAAAAGAGTCGCACCGCAGTGCAACTCTCCATTTTGTTATCCCTCGAAAATCGTTTTGACGATTAGTTCGGTTGCGCCCTTGTTGGCGGTGATGTAGTCGGCGGCAATGCGGGCGGCGTGGGCACGTTTCTGTTCATCGGCTTTGAGCGGCGCAAACCACTCCTCCAACTCCTCGATGGTCGTGACCGAGCGACAGGCTCCCAGCGCGATCATATCACAAGCCTCCTTAAATTTATGATACTTAGGACCAAACGCAATCGGCACGCCGTATGTTGCGGGCTCCTGCGTGTTGTGGATACATACTCCAAAACCACCGCCGATATAGACCCAATCGGCATATTGATAGAGCTGATTCAAGATGCCAATCACATCGATGATCAGCACTCGCGCACCCTCAACATCTCGCTCGGTGCGGCACTCGCTGTAACGGACGACCCCACCACTGCACTCCGAGATCAATCGCTGAATACGCGGTTGCTCCATTTCGTGAGGTGCGATGACAAATTTCACATCCTCGTGCGCATTGACAAACGGAATGAGTAGATCCTCGTCGTGACGCCAGCTACTACCGACAATAAACAGACGATCCTCGCCCTTGAGGTGCTCGATCAGCGGGTAGCGCGACGCCTGCGCGGGCAGTGCCGCAGCGCGATCGAAACGGGTATCGCCCGCCACAATCACGTTGTCGAAACCGATTGTCGAGAGCAGTTTTTTCGACTCTTCGTTCTGCACAAATATCAACTCGAAGGTCATCAGTGCGCGACGGAACATACCGCCCCACGGCTTGAAGAAAATCGAGCCACGACGGAATAGCGACGAGAAGATATAACTGCGTATCTTGCGCTCACGCAGCTCTTTAAGATAGTTGAGCCAATAGTCGTACTTGACAAAGACGGCCACCTCAGGACGCACGATATCGAGAAAACGGCGCACGTTGCGCGGGGTGTCGGCAGGCAGATAGAAAACCCAATCAGCTGCCGGAAAATCCTTGCGGATCTCGTAGCCCGAAGGTGAAAAGAATGTGAGCAGAATTCGGTAGTCGGGATAGCGTTCGTGGATCGCTTCGATCACGGGACGACCCTGCTCAAACTCGCCAAGCGACGAGGCGTGAATCCACACAACGGGGCGATCCGACTTGCCGACCGTAGCCTGCAAGCGCTCGAAGATGCCACGACGTCCCTCGACCCACTTGCGCGCCTTCGGTTTCCACAGCGCGACGGTCTTGATCGCGGCGGTGTAGGCCGCTATACCCAAACTATATAATAACATACTAATTCTCTGTCTGCCAATTGATTAATCCTACCAGCCGAACTCCACAACATCGGGTACGTATCGCACATCGAGCTGCCCATCGGGCCAGTGATCGACCGCTATAAGGTCGAATTGCGGCTCCAAAGATACATCATAAGTGGCTAAAAACAATGAGGCTGCGCGTTTTAATGTCTTTTGTTTGTTTCGATCTATCGCCTCTTCGGGCGAGGTCAATCCTCCCGCTTTGCGGGTTTTGACCTCCACAAAGTGGATTCGATCGAAGCACGTCGCCACGATATCCAACTCGTAGCGGCCACTGCGCCAATTGCGATAGAGTATCTCGTAGCCATTCGCCCGCAACCACTCGGCCGCAGCCTCCTCGCCAGCCATACCTATATTATATTTATTGTTCATCGCTTGCCACGTTGTTTTTTGATGGGAATAAACACACGGCGACGGGGTAATGTCACCCAACGCCGCCGTCACCGTGTGTCAAAATCTGAGAATGTCGCGCTACATCAGGAACGACAGGTCGTCACCTGCATTGACCTCGTAGGTCTCGACGCCCTTCTTGAAAATACGCATCGGACGGCTGCCGATCAGCTCCATCTTGTCACCCTCGACACGCAACATACAACCCTCGCGCAAACCAACTACATAGCGGCGCTGATTAGCCTCGATATACTCCAAGATACGCTGCTCGCGAGTTTCGCCTGCGTGGCCCTCGGGATTAGCGTCGAGGTAGTGGGGATTGATCTGGAAACGTACCGCACCGATCGCCTTAAACGACTCAGGCTCCACAATAGGCATATCATTTGTGGTGCAGATGGTGGGACAAGTTACGTTGCTACCTGCGCTCCAACCTACGTAGGGAGTACCCTGAGCAATCTTGTTCTTGATGGCTGTCATCAGCTTCTGCTGCTGCATCTTACGAGTCAGCGCGAAGGTGTTACCGCCACCAACGCAGATAGCCTGAGCCTCGCGGATCATCTTTGCGGGATTCTTCGAGCGGTGTACCGAACGTACGCGGATACCAAGCTCGTCGAAACGCTTCTGTACCTTTGCCTCATACTCGGCATACGAGAATGTTACGGCAGCGTAGGGTACAAATACGATCTCGGTGATGCCCTTCAAGAAATCACCGATCTGGGGCATAGGATATTGCAGGTAAGGTTCGCCTGCGTTAGTTGAGTTACTAATTAAAAGTAGTCGCATAATTATTGATGTTTTAGAATTAGTTTTTCGATCTGTTCGGGATAGTGACGATATTCGAGTTCGTGAATCTTCGCTTCGAGCGTCTGCGGAGTGTCGTCGGGCAGCACCTCGCACTCGAATTGAGCAAGTATCGAGCCGCTGTCGTAGTGTTCGTCGACAAGGTGGATAGTGATTCCGCTACGCTTGCAGCCAGCAGCGATTACCGCCTCGTGAACGTGATGACCAAACATCCCCTTACCGCCAAAATCGGGCAACAACGAGGGGTGCACGTTGATGATTCGACCGCGATATGCCTCGATAATTTCGCGCGGAAGGAGCAACATCCAGCCCGCCAAAACGAGCCATTCTATCTTTCGCGAACGCAGTTCGGCGAGTAAAATTTCGGGATCATTCAATTCATTTCGGGTCATAACGATCGCTTCGACGCCGCACTCTCGGGCGTGATCCAAAACGCCCGCAGAGGCACGTGAGGCCACGACTAAACGCACGGAAATGCTCTCAGATTGTTCGAATTTTCGGGTAATTTGGAGCATATTGGAACCCTTTCCCGACGCAAAAATTGCTATATTGTTCATTATCTGTTATTTAGCTATAAAATACGCTTAAAAGCGACAAATTTCTTCATCGAATTGTCAAAAGTAATAAAAAAAGTGTTACTTTTGCGCAAAATTCATCATTTGAATTGAAGAAAATTTACAGTTTAAATATTGTTTTACTAAAAATTGAAAGTTATGTCAGAAGTTGCAAACAAAGTTGTCGAGATTATCGTTGATAAGCTTGGCGTTAAGGCTGAGGAGGTAGTACCCGAAGCAA
>JAFNVH010000052.1 GCA_017379895.1 Rikenellaceae bacterium
AAGGAGTAGAAGATAATGATCTGGTACTCAATAGGGTAGATAAGCACGAAAATGCGTTTTAATTCCCTTTTAATGTTGGGGTCCCGGGTTCGAGCCCCGGCCGGATCACCTGATAATATCTCTGATAATCAATCGATTGTCGGAGATATTTTTGTTTTAGGGCTCATCCTTAAAGCAATGCAAACTGCAAAAAAATATGTGATGAATGAGTCGTTTTATGCGTATAGGATCAAATAAAGTTCATATTATCACGACATAACACCATACAACTTCGAATAGGAACTGATGGAGGTGTCTCAGCCAACATCCCGCTAAAAACAAAAAAGTCCGAAGATTACTCTTCGGACTTTTTGCGGTATGGACGAGACTCGAACTCGCGACCCCCTGCGTGACAGGCAGGTATTCTAACCAACTGAACTACCACACCGTTTTGCATCGTTTGCGGGTGCAAATGTAATACAATTTTTGCAATCTGCAAACCATCGGGGACTTTTTTGTGCTTTTCGGGCAAATCAATTGCATTTTTCGCACCGAATCGCTATATTTGTCATAACTACACAAAATAATCATTATGAAAACATATCTAGATATTTGGAAACATAGTTTCGATTTTCGCGGCACGCTTGCGCGTCGTCCATTTTGGGTTTATGTCAGCATCACGCTCTGGTTGTATATCGTTTGCGCAGCTGTAGATGTCTTTCTGCTGAACGAGGTTACACCGTTCCCATTCCTGCTGACGGCGATATTTTCGGCACTCAATTTTGTGCCCGCAGTGGCTGCAATGGTGCGTCGCCTGCACGACACATCGCGTAGCGGTTGGTGGCTATCGGTAATGTTGATTCCCGTTGCCGGTCAGATACTTATGATTACTTACCTCGCGCAGCGCACCACAGCCGAAGATGAGTACGATAATCGTGGTTTCGGCAGCGTCGAGGTGGACGAGGATTTCGACCCCGAGGATGTCTATGGCAAGGAGTTTTGGAATGTCGATGAGGAGGAAGCGCCCGAAGGCGAGGAGGGCGAGGCTCTGAGTGTCGAGAACCATATCCCTGGCAAGATTTTCTAGCTGCACACCATTTTGAGGCATAATGTATGTTAGGCTCGGGTCGTATGATCTGAGCCTTTTCGCTTATCGCGTATCACCTGTATCTGCTCGGTGAGCCACAGCTCGCCAATGCCGATAAATACGCCAACCGTACCCTCGACAAAACGCAAAACGCCATTCGTCAATGGTGGTAGGTCGGGAATCTCCTGAGATATGACTGCTATAATCACAAGCGTCATCGCGGCAACCGTGCCACCACCTGGTACGTTCAACGCCATACAAATGAGTTCGAGAATACAGTACGAAACGGCAAGACCTTGCAGCGAGAAAGGGTAGAGTTGCAGATAGAGAGTGGCGATTGTGGCTCCGATCAAAGTGCCGATGACCCGTAGCCACCCCTTATGGATCGATTCGCGCACATCTTCGGCCTGCATTACCACGATAGCCGACGTGCAGGCGAGCATTGCGCCCATATAGCTCGACGCGTGAAATTTTCCCGTAACGTGCGCTCCGACCGTATAGGCTAAGACAATCACCAGGCAACGAAGTATGATTTGAAATAGCGAAATGCGGTTGATGACGGCACGCAAGGAGATTTTCATAATTCAGACAATTTTGTTTTGTCGAATTATTAGCAATAAGCGCACCGAAATAGCGCAGCGGTCTACCTCTTTTTAGCGGCGGGAGTGATGACGATATCCGAAAGGTGCATTATTAGCTCGACGTAGCGCGTTTTGTAGCCGTAATACAAATTGTCGGGACAGAGCGCGGATATCTTGCTCTTTTTGGTCGGCATAACGGGACTTACGTCAGATGTAATTCGTTTGATTATCGAAGTATTACGGTCGCTAATTAAAACGTCGATTGAGGTGATAACCTGGCGCGCTGTATCGACCGTGGCCACAATTTGAGTAGCCTTTGTCGCAAGCATCGGGAACGAAATTCGGTAGTATTGCAACGTTTCGTCGGCATTACTACCCAGTAGCGCGTAGTCGGGTTTATACTTATAGAAATGGCGGTTGTGACCTATGGCTGCAATTGCAAAATTCAACTCCGAAAGCGCGTAATGGATCGATTCATCGAGCTTGTGAATGACGCTTTGCGAACTACCTTCATCCATACGTATATCGACTGGCCTGTGACACCAACCTTTCTCGCGAAAATATGCTAACTCTTTGCTATCTACTAAGTTTTCAACAGTGAATTCACCTTTTGCTTTATGCTTGGCATACTCGAATTCGAATCGGCTTGCAAAGGTGCAATTGAAATCCATCGCTGTTGATTCGCCAACCGCCGACTCAAACTTTTCGCGTGCTTGATCCGACGTGCGATCTACATCAGTGTCGGCTACGATACCCTTGTTTAAGGGCAACTGAAACAACAATGTGCCCGAAGTCATACCCTCCTGTCCCACCTCGCATTCAACGCTTTGATATCCCGCTGCGTGTGCCCCCAAGCGATGTTCGGGGCGGATGCGTCGGAAATCGATATCGACAACGCCGTCAATATCGGTAACAGCACGAGGTGCTCCCTCGATAGTGATAATGGCGTACGAAATGGGCATTTGCAAGTGATTGACAACGCGCACGCGGAAATCCTGCGCCGTAGCGGTTAAAATGGTTGCCAACGAGAGCCAAAGGCTGAATATGATCTTTTTCATCGGGTTCGCTATTTTGAACAAAGATAGCGATTATAAACGAAAAAAGAGCGTTCCTCAATGCGGAAACGCTCCTTAGTCGCATATTTTGCGCCAAATGTTACTCGACGTAGGTTTCGAGCAGGCGGCCTTTACCCGTAATCGTAACCTCATTCGTTTCGGCTGGAATCAGCACCAACTCGCCAACAGTGAGTTTCTCCGAGCCACCCTCGGTCGTGATCGTTAGCTCGCCCTCGGCAACGATATAGACCACGAAAGTGTCGTGTGCTGCCAATACGCGAGTGTATTCGCCGTAGATAGCCAACAGATTGGTGGTGAATTGATTACACTTGATTAACTCAACTAATGAGTTAGCATCGGGCGACTTGGTCAATACATACTCATCATCGCTCTCGAAATTGATTGCATCGATCGCTAATGCTGTATGCAACTCACGAGGACGACCTTCCGAATCCACACGATCCCAATCGTAAACACGATAGGTAATATCCGACGTCTGCTGAATTTCGATCAACTCAATGCCCTTACCGATAGTGTGAATCGTGCCAGCGGGAATATAATAGACATCTCCCTTTTTGACCTCATAGTGATTGAGTAACTCGGGCAGTCGATTGGTTATCACTGCATCGATAAACTCTTCGCGCGAAACGGGACGCTTGAAGCCGACATAGATCGACGCATCCTCCTCGCACTGAGTTATATACCACATCTCACTCTTGCCGAATGAGTCGTGGCGTTCGGCTGCAAGTTCGTCATCGGGGTGAACCTGAATCGATAGGGTATCTTGCGCATCGAGCATCTTGATAAGCAGCGGAAACTCAATGCCAAAGCGCTCGAAATTCTTTTCGCCAACAAGATCACCCATATACACCTCGACTAACTCCTCGATATTGTTGCCTTTGAGCATACCATTGGTGACAACCGATAAGTCGCCACGCAGACCCGACAAATCCCAGCTTTCGCCGTATTGGCGGCTACGGTCAATACGCAGCCCCTTGCCCTTCTTGGCAATGAGCGTCGAACCTCCCCAAATGCGAGGTTTCAGACGAGGGCGGAATCGTAACGGATATAACATATATAAAATCCTATTCTTTAAATTTCTACTATTCAAACATTGCTTCAACTTTGGCAATCACATCTGCTACATCGGGTGTGAGTGAGAACGTGTGGCTCGGTTTTAGATACCACAACTCCTTGCCTTCCTGAGCTTTACGCTCGCCACCTCCTGTTATGTTGAGCATAACTATCTTCTCTTTGTCAACCTTACCTTCGGCTACGGCTTTGATCAACGATGCTGTTGCAACTGCTGCTGCCGGATGAATGTCGCAACCCTCGGCCTGCTCGAACAACTCGGCAGCCTTTTTCGCTGCAGCGTTGGTAATGGCAAACATCTCGCCATCGGTATCTTTCAGCGCATCGTACAAACCTCCGATAATACCATAGGGCGGACGACGATTTGAGAGTACTTTGGCGTTGATGATTTCGGTGTCACGACGAGCCCTATTGTCATCGTACGGCAACATATGGCGCGAATCTACGCGCCAAGCATCGTACATAGGAACAAACGGAGCATTCTGTGATACCATCAACTTCGTCTTCGTCGTACCGAAACGACCATTCTCGATCAGTCGCATATTGGCCTCCCACGCTGCAATCGCACCCGTACCACTACCCACAGCCTGGAAATAGTAGTCGGGGATCTGACCGATCGTCGTTGTGGCCGAGAGCATTGTGGTTGCCATACCGTCACGACGTGCGATGTTCTTTGCACCACCTTCGGCATAGAACTTCTTCGACTTCAACGCAAGGTTGCTCAGGTAGATAGCATCGAAGTAGTCGCCACCTTTCTCGCACGAAATGAGTTTAACGCACGGATTTAGCGGTTTCTCGAACCACAGCGCTGACAGATTATCTGCAGGCACACTTAGCAACAGCGGAATATTATTATCCGAGCAAACCTTCGCAAATGCACGCGCCGTATTGCCAGCTGATGCAACGACCAAAATTTTCTTGATCTGTGGGTCAATGCGACCACAAACCGAATAGGCCTCAGTCTCCTTGAATGAGCAGGTGCTCATCGTTGCGCCGATAGCGGGGTTGTAGCCATTAAAAGTGATATAGAGATTCTTCAAGCCGAGCATTTCAGCCAAACCCTTGCTACGATAGGTAACGGGAGCCGAAGAGCCTTCGAGCATACGGTTAACGGGTAGCCAATCCGCAAATTTGTAGATGCCGAAACTGTTATCGCGCACCTCGATCTGCTTCTGGGCATAAATAGCACGAATCAACGATGGAGATTTACACTCTCTGTCGTCCAACACCCATCCAGTGTCCTCAAATTCGCGTCCCGTAGCCACACACTGCAAGGTATATTGCGTAGGCTTAAATTCTTCCATCTCTATTTGTTTCGATTATTATCTAATCTATTTGTTTAACCACTTAGGTCTATCTCTACGACATACGATCGCGATAGTCTTCATAGCCAAATTGACGAACAATTTCGATCGTATTATCTTCGTGCCAGATGGCGATAGAGGGGTGCTCAACGCCATTGAACATCGTTGTTTTGACCATTGTATAGTGGATCATATCTTCAAAAACCATACGATCGCCAATCTTCGGATCCTGCTCGAAAGCCCAGTCTCCATAGAAATCGCCAGCTAAGCAGCTATTACCACCCATTCGCCACGCACGTTCACCCTCCTCGGGGTCGTGAGCGCCGATAATAGCGGGTTTGTAGGGCATCTCCAAGCAGTCGGGCATATGGCACGCAAACGACACATCAAGCATCGCGGTATTGGCGCCACCACTCTGAATAATGTCCTCTACGGTCGAAACCAAATAACCTGTGCGCCAAGTAAATGCGCTGCCTGGCTCAAGTATCAGTCGAAGGTGCGGATGACGAGCACGGAATGCATTTAATACCTCGATCAGCTCCTCGCAATCGTAATCCTTATGCGTCATCAGGTGACCTCCACCCATATTAAGCCACTTGATCTGAGGCAACAGATGACCGAAATGTTTTTCAACAGCCTCAAGTGCCAAACGAAGGTGATTGGGGCGCGATTCGCATAGTACGTGAAAATGCAAACCCTCAATACCCGCAGGCAACTCTTTCAGTTGCTCCTTCCGAACGCCCAATCGCGATCCTGCAACGCAAGGATTGTAGAGATCGGTCTCAACGGGCGAATATTCAGGATTGATGCGCAAACCGCATGAGATTCCGCGCAACAAAGCCTGCGCGCCAAAACGATCAAACTGATTGAGCGAATTGAAGGTTATGTGACTGCTACACTGTAAGATATCAGCAAACGAACGGTCGGTGTAGGTTGGTGCATAGGTATGAGCCATCTGTCCATACTTCTCCATCACCAAACGAGCTTCGGCAGCCGACGATGCGGTTGCGCCATCGGAGTGTTTGGCGAGGGTGGGGAATATGCTCCACATTGCGCACGCTTTGAGCGCCACAATAATCTCCACGCCCGTTGCTTTGCGAACGTGGTCGATAATCTCCATATTCTGTGCGAGCAGTTGCTCGTCAAGAACATAGCACGGAGAGGGTAGCTTGCTAAAATCTATCATTGGCCGTTAATTTTTCAATTGCATTATGCAAAGATATAAAAAATCAGCTATTTTTCAAGCGTTTACGACTTAAATAAGCGTAAATACTCATACATAAAATATATGGGTATTATTTTCAATGTGTTGTACTCGATTTATTGAGCGTTAAACGCGACACGATAAGCGAAATATAGTTCAATATAAGTCAGCCTTGTAGATGCAGGGTTGTGCACCTGAAATTAATAGGAAAGCGGCCTGACTTCGTGCGAAATCAGACCGCTTTGATGTTTGAATATCAATCAAATGTGGAGTTTATCTACGGAAAAACGCGAACTGCACGCTGCCATAGCTGCGCTGCTGCTCAAACTGTGGATGCGACGAGTAATCTTGTCCCTTCGGGTGCTCGAAAATCAGTAAACCACCCTCACGCAATAACTCGCGCTCAAAAACCAACTTAATTACCTCCTCGCTGCCTTCAAGGTCGTAGGGCGCATCTGAGAAGATCACATCAAACTGCTTGGGGCAACTCTTCAGATAGAGGAAAACATTTGCACGCGTTGGATACATTTGTTTGAATCCCAACTCCGCCGCAGTACGTTTGATGAAGTTATAGTGCACGTTGTTTACCTCGACCGAGGTTACGCTCTTTGCGCCACGCGAGCAAAACTCATAACTGATCGAACCTGTGCCCGCAAACAAATCAAGCACGTCACATTCCTCAAAATCAAGCATATTGCCCAGCACATTGAACAGATTCTCCTTTGCAAAATCTGTCGTAGGGCGCGCTCTGAGGTTGTTGGGCGGATTGATTACTCGTCCGCGGTGTGTTCCGCTGATTATTCGCATACTATTTTGTTATAAAATTTGTTCAATAATTTCGCTGTTTCGCGCACTTCGGCCTCGATTTTTTTTGTACCCGCCACAATCACTCGATAGTCATTCAGTCCGAAACGCTTGTCAACAGTGGAGGTATAGTAAAGCACATCTTCGGATTTTGTGCGCGGCAGAACCTCCGCCATACGCAACTTACCATCGTTCCATACCTTTATATATATAAGCTGTTCGGCTAAATATAACCACGCCGTGGGTGTTGTGCAGACGCGAGTCCTCAACAGTGGAGTGGTGAACTCGACATTATTGCCATAACGCTCCTTAGCTTCCGAGAGTAATGCACAAGGAAGAACTATCAATGCTGCAATGCCCGTCTTCTCGTTGCGTGCAACAACGATTTGCTCATCTGCACATAAATCTATGCCTGCGATGTGCAACATCTCGCCTGCGCGTTTTTCATCAAGCACCTCGATCGGAACAAGCGCCACTCGTTCGGTTACGACTTCAATCTCAACTATTTGCTCATTACTGCCCGACAGTTTTGGCAGATCAGAGTGCGAAAAAGAATGTCCACTCAACGTGAGCTGAATGGACATTCTGTTCGCAGATGGCGAAGGATTACTCCCAGTTACCTGCCTCATTGTTAGGCTGTACCAAGTCACCTACCTTAATACCGGGGTAGCGATTGTAGATGTTCTTGCACTCGTCAATCAGGTTGATCAACTCCTGGCGATACTTAACGGTATCGAGGAAGAGCTTATAGGGAGCCTTGCACTCCATAACGGGTACGGGAACGTTACCAACGGTTACGTTGCCAGCAGCCATAATGAACTCAGTCTGGTTACCAGTGCCGGGGATGTAACGGAAGTTACGTACGTCCTGCTCGGTAAGTTTCTTGGGCGAGAAGATAGTATCGATAACAGCCATCGAGAACTTCTCAACGTTCTTAATTTTCTTAGCCTTCAAAGCTGCCATTGCAACCGAGTCGTCCTCATCAACGAGCTTGCGCTCCATAACGAGTGAGTCGTTCAGAACGAAGTTGATCAGCGAGTCAAAGTCGCCAGTGAAGTGCTGATACTTCGACTTGAATGCGCGCTGAGCTGCACGAATGTCCTTGATGCGCTCGATAACGAGAGCCTCGCGGCGACCCTTGTCACCCTCAAACTCGATAGGAGTAGCTACCTGACGGTAAACCACGTAAACTAATGCGACGATAACGATCGCAAGAATCAATTGGAGTACTTTTTTCATTTGTTGTTATAATTTATTAAGTTTGTACAAAATTTTGGCAACGTTGTAAAGCTCTATTTCTATTAAAAATATGCTTAACACACATATTGCGACCCAAATTTACGCAAATTTTAGCTTTGTACCAACTTTTGGGCAAAAAAAAATCATAGAAAAATTCTCCGAGTTCCTTTTGGATTCGGATTGCAGTCGTTTTTTTATTATAAACGGATACGCCGGAACAGGTAAAACATCGCTTGTTGCAGCATTTGTTGCCGCGCTCAAAGAATTGAATATCAAATCTATACTCCTAGCTCCGACGGGTCGAGCTGCAAAAGTTTTGGCCGAATATGCCAACCAAACGGCACAAACTGTTCATAAACGAATTTATCGTCAAAATAGTACAACATCTTACGAATCTCGCTTCTCTTTGGCTCCAAATAAGGAGCACGACGCCTGTTTCATCGTAGATGAGGCTTCAATGCTGTCGAACTTCTCGCGCGAGGGCTCAATCTTCGGTACGGGTAATCTGATAGACGATCTGGTTGCCTATGTTCGTAGCGGAAAGCGCTGCCGATTGGTGCTGGTTGGTGATAATGCACAGCTACCGCCCGTTGGTGATGACCGTAGTCCCGCGCTCGATCCCGACTATATGGCAGGCTATGGCGAGGTGGAGTATTGCACGCTCGACGAGGTAGTGCGCCAACAGATGGATTCGGGCATTTTGTTCAACGCCACGTTGACGCGCTGTATGCTCGAAAAGGGTATCTACGAGCCGCCGCGCTTCGATATGTCGTTCCCCGATTTCGAGTCCATTACGGGCGCAGAATTTATGGAGAAGATCGAGGAGTGTTACTCGCGTTACGGCAAGGATGAAACCATCGTCATCACTCGCTCAAACAAGCGCGCCAATCGTTTCAATGCAGGTATTCGCCGTCAGGTACTCTTTGCCGAGGAGGAGATCGAAAGCGGTGATATGCTGATGGTTGTAAAGAATAACTATCACTTCACCGAGCGAGACGAAGACTCCAAACTGGACTTCATTGCCAATGGTGATATCGTGCGCCTGCGTCGCCTGCGTCGCTTCGAGGAATTGTACGGATTCCACTTTGCAGAGGCGATTTTGCAACTCGTCGACTACGACAATTACGAATTGGAGTGTAAGATTATGCTCGACACGGTCAGCTCCGAGTCGCCATCGCTGACGCGCGAGGAGAGCTCTCGTCTATTTTACGCAGTAGAGGAGGATTTTCAGGATATTCGCAGCAAGGCCAAGCGCTACAAAGAGATTATGGCATCACCATATTATAATGCTGTGCAGATCAAATTTGCTTACGCCGTAACGTGTCACAAGGCGCAGGGCGGACAGTGGAGTGCGGTGTTTATCGACCGTATGTTGTTTGGCGACGAGCCAATGACGCGCGATTTGATGCGCTGGCTCTATACGGCACTGACGCGAGCCACCGAGAAGGTCTATCTGGTCAATTTCGACGAGAAGTTTGTGGGTGAGCGAGAAGATTTATAAAAAATTTTCAAATTCAAACAAAACGGGGCTTCCAATAATAGTGCGGAAGTCCCGCTTTTTTGTGCGGATAAGTGGTATGCATACGGAAAATTTCATTATCTTTGCTTGTTAATTACTAATGCAGACCGACGTGGCGAAGAAAGAGAAAAATATCGAGAAAAAGTATGCTGAAACCCCGCTGATGAAGCAGTACTACAAGTTCAAATCGGAACACCCCGATGCAGTGCTGTTGTTCCGTGTGGGCGACTTCTACGAAACATTTGGCGATGACGCGATTAAGGCGAGTTCGATATTGGGCATTACGCTCACTCGACGCGCCAATGGATCGGCTTCGTCGGTCGAACTGGCAGGATTTCCTCACCACGCACTGGATACCTATCTGTCCAAGTTGGTGCGAGCAGGCGAACGAGTGGCAATTTGTGAGCAGTTGGAGGATCCTAAACTAACGAAAACCATTGTCAAACGCGGTATTATTGAATTGGTAACCCCTGGTGTGGTGTTGGGCGATAACGTACTGTCGGGCAAGGAGAATACCTTCCTCGCGGCGGTCTATTTCGGCAAGCAGCAGGTGGGCGTAGCGTTCCTCGATATCTCGACGGGCGAGTTCTATGTCGCTGAGGGTGATGTGGCTTACGTCGATAAACTGCTCTCGAATCTTGCACCCAAGGAGGTGATCTATCAACGCGGTGCGGACGACCGTTTTATGAGTGCGTTCGGCTCGCGTTACTACACATATAAACTCGATGAATGGGTATTCTCGGAGGAGGTCAATCGCGATAAGCTCTGTTTGCAATTTGGCACAACTTCGCTCAAAGGCTTTGGTATTGAGCAAATGCACGAGGGTGTGTCGGCGGCAGGTGCAATTCTTCACTATCTGGAATATACCGAGCACCGTGACATTAGCCATATTGCCTCGATTGCACGTATCGACCGCGAGGAGTATGTTTGGATCGACAAATTCTCGATTCGCAACCTCGAACTTTTTGCGTCGAACTCGGGACGTGAGCGCAGTGGTTTTGTTGATGTAATCGACCGCACGCTGTCGCCGATGGGTGGACGTATGTTGAAGCGATGGGTGGCTATGCCACTGCTGTCGGTCGAGAAGATCAACCGACGATTGGACGTAGTCGAATATTTGATTAAAAATGGAGCAGAGGCTGACGAGATGCGCGACCAGATGTCGTCGATGGGCGATCTGGAGCGTATCGGTTCGCGCATTGCGGCACGACGCGTTCTGCCTCGCGAAATAGTGCAATTGAGTAATGCTCTGTCGGCCATTGCAGAGCTGCGTAAGCAGCTGAAAGATAGCGGTAATGCGCAATTAACACAGCTGGCCGAAGTGATCGATCCGATGGTCGAAGTACGCGAGCGCATAACCACACAGGTATATCCCGATCCGCACAATAACAACATTATGAAGGGCGGCGTGATTGCCGACGGCGTTGATATGGAGCTTGACGACCTGCGTCGTATAGCTCTGCACGGCAAAGATGTGCTGGCGTCGATTCAGCGCCGCGAAAGCGAGGCAACGGGCATTCCTACACTCAAAATCAGCTACAACAATGTTTTCGGTTACTATATCGAGGTGCGCAACACGCATAAAGACAAGGTGCCCGAAGGTTGGATTCGCAAGCAGACGCTAACGTCGGCTGAGCGCTATATTACCGCCGAATTGAAAGAGTACGAGGAGAAGATCTTGGGTGCCGAGGAGAAGATTCTGGCTATCGAGCAACGTATCTACGCCGAGTTGATCGAATATCTTGATGGTTGGCTCAAACAGTTGCAGCGCAACGCCTCGATTGTGGCGCAGATAGACTGCTTGCTGTCGTTTGCGCGCATTGCGAATGAGCGTGGCTACCACCGCCCGACACTCGACGAGAGCCGCGTAATCGACATCAAAGCGGGTCGTCATCCCGTGATCGAAACGCTGATGCCTGTAGGCGAGGAGTATATCCCCAACGATACCTATCTCGACAACGAGAAACAGCAGATAATGATGATCACCGGTCCCAATATGTCGGGTAAATCGGCACTGTTGCGACAGACGGCGCTGATCGTACTGATGGCTCAAATGGGATCGTTCGTTCCCGCGAAGTCGGCTCGCATTGGTGTTGTGGATAAAATATTTACGCGTGTCGGTGCGTCGGATAATATCTCGCAGGGTGAATCGACGTTTATGGTCGAGATGCTCGAATCGGCCTCGATCCTGAACAATATTTCGGACCGCAGTCTTGTTTTGCTCGACGAGATCGGTCGTGGTACGAGTACCTACGACGGCATCTCGATTGCGTGGGCTATGGTTGAGTATCTGCACAATAATCCCGCGGCACACGCTCGCACGCTGTTTGCGACTCACTATCACGAACTTAACGAGATGGAGCAGATGTGCCAGCGCGTGAAAAACTTCCACGTATCGGTCAAGGAAATTGATCGAACGATTGTCTTCCTGCGCAAGTTGGAACGTGGTGGTACGGAGCACTCGTTCGGTATTCACGTGGCAAAAATGGCAGGTATGCCTCGCTCGATTGTCGATCGTGCCGAGGAGATTCTGCGTAACCTCGAATTGGTCTATGGCAACAACGAAATCGTGCCGAGCAGTAGTCCCACACGTCGTAAAAAGGGTGCGAAGAGTAATGCCGCTGCTACAGTCCGCACCGCAGCCGAGAGTGCACCCTCAATGCAACTTAGTATGTTCCAGCTTGACGATCCTGTGCTAATTCAGATTCGTGACCAGATTAAGGGCATTGATATCAATTCACTGACTCCGCTTGAAGCGCTCAACAAACTTAACGAGATCAAGAAAATTGCAGGAATTTAAACTCAGATGATTAAGAATGCCAACCTGACCGGCTCGCAGATGGTTGTTAATGCATCGATGGAAAATAAAATTCGTGGCTTTGCTCCTTTTGTGATCGTAACAGAGGTAAAATATCAGGGTGTTATCATCGAGTTTGATGACGCGAAATAGTGTTCTATACCACAATAAAAAAGCGAAGGTTTTCGACCTTCGCTTTTTTTGTTTGCTCTATTAATTACTTTCGCGGTTGAAATTCTATTCCAATGATATAGAAATGAGGAACATACTGCACAATATCATTCGATAGGTCGGGAGTAAGTTTCGCCTTGCCACAGAATCGAATTATATTTGCTCGCTCATCGAGCCAATATGAACGCCAATAGAAACAAATAGATGTTTCTCATTACGAAATAACTATCTGATCAACGAGCGGATATTTTCGATCAACATCGAAACTGCAACCGAATTGAAACCGCCTTCGGGGATAATCACGTCAGCATATTTCTTGCTCGGTTCGACGAACTCTTCGTGCATCGGTTTAACCGTTGTAACATACTGATCGACAACCGACTGCATCGTGCGTCCACGATCGCAAACATCACGCAAAATACGGCGAGCCAAACGTAAATCAGCGTCGGTATCAACAAATACCTTGATATCCATCATATCGCGCAGCTCCTTATTCTCGAAAATCAAGATGCCGTCGACGATAATCACTCGCGAGGGTTTCACTGTCACCGTTTCGGTCATACGGTTGTGCTCGACAAACGAATATACGGGGTGCTCGATAGCGACATTATTCTTTAGTGCCTTCAAGTGCTCGACCAGCATATGAGTGTCAAAAGCCTGCGGATGATCGTAGTTGAGTTTCGTGCGCTCCTCGTAGGTCAAGTCGTTATGCGCTTTATAGTAAAAATCGTGGCACAGAGTTATAACATCGTCGCCCTCGAAAGCCTCGCGGAGGCGCTTTACTAATGTACTTTTGCCCGAGCCTGTTCCGCCGGCAACACCAATGATTGTTACATCCATAGTTATAGGGTAGTTGTTAGTTAGTTTCTATATAAAAAGATTGGAAACTCTACATTGCAGTAGCCGTTCCCAATCTATCATTTATCAATATTTTTAAGCATCAATATTTGCGTAGCGTGCATTTTTCTCGATGAACTCACGACGAGGTGGCACATCATCACCCATCAACATCGAGAAGATGCGGTCTGCCTCGGCTGCATTTTCGATAGTCACCTGGCGCAGAATACGCGTTTCGGGATTCATCGTAGTCTCCCAAAGTTGCTCTGCATTCATCTCACCAAGACCTTTGTATCGCTGAATGTGCAGACCCTTGCCACCCAACTCGGCTGAGATAGCATCGCGCTCCTCATCGGTCCAGCAGTAGCGCTGTACGTTGCCCTTCTTAACCATATAGAGGGGCGGGGTAGCGATATAGATATGACCGTTCTCAATCAGCTCCTTCATCTTGCGGAAGAAGAATGTCAGCATCAGCGTGGCGATATGGCTACCGTCCACGTCGGCATCGGTCATAATGATAATCTTGTCATAGCGCAGTTTCTCGAGGTTCAGTGCCTTGTTATCCTCCTCGGTGCCAATCGTTACACCCAGCGCGATAAACATATTCTTGATCTCCTCGTTCTCCCACATCTTGTGCTCCTGAGCCTTCTCGATGTTCAGGATCTTACCACGCAGAGGCATAATAGCCTGGAACTGGCGATCGCGACCCTGCTTTGCAGTACCACCTGCCGAATCACCCTCAACGAAGAAGATCTCAGCAATCGAACGGTCGCGGCTCGAACAGTCGGCCAACTTACCCGGCAGACCCGAACCCGACAAGGGGGTCTTGCGCTGTACCAACTCACGTGCGTGACGTGCTGCGTGGCGTGCCGTAGCTGCCAGAATCACCTTCTGCACAATTGCGCGTGCATCCTTCGGGTGCTCCTCCAAGTAGAGCGACAGAGCCTGCGAAACGGCTGCATCAACCGACGCAATCACCTCGCTGTTACCCAACTTGGTCTTAGTCTGACCCTCGAACTGAGGCTCGGCAACCTTCACCGAAACAACGGCGGTCAAACCCTCACGGAAGTCGTCACCGCTGATATCAAACTTCAGCTTCGCCAACATACCCGACTCATCGGCATACTTCTTCAAAGTGCGGGTCAATGCGCGGCGGAAGCCGGTCAGGTGGGTGCCACCCTCGATAGTATTGATATTATTTACATACGAATGTACATTCTCCGAGAATGAGTTATTGTACTGCATTGCTACCTCTACGGGTACGCCATCGCGCTCGGTTTCGATATAGATAACCGACTCGATCAGCGGCTCGCCACGTGTTGCGTCAAGATACTTAACGAACTCCTTCAAACCGTCGTGCGAGAAGAATGTCTCGCTACGGAATTCGCCATTTTCATCCTGCTGGCGGCGGTCGGTCAAAATCAGCTTAATACCCTTGTTCAGGTAAGCCAACTCGCGCAGACGTGCTGCCAAGATGTCGTACTTATACTCGGTCGTAATGAAGATGTCGCCATCGGGCTTAAAGGTTACGATCGTACCCGTTGTATCAATCTCGCCAACAACCTCCATTGTCGACGTGGGTGTACCCTTGCTGTACGATTGACGATAAATCTTACCATTGCGATGTACCTCGGCAATCAGCTTCACCGAAAGGGCATTAACGCACGATACACCTACACCGTGCAGACCGCCCGATACTTTATAACTGTCCTTATTGAATTTACCGCCGGCGTGCAGCACCGTCAGCACGACTTCGAGAGCCGACTTGCCCTCCTTCTCGTGCATATCGGTGGGGATACCTCGACCGTTATCCTCTACGGTGATCGAGTCGTCCTCGTTGATGGTTACCTTGATATCGGTGCAATAACCCGCCAGAGCCTCGTCGATCGAGTTGTCGACAACCTCATAAACCAAGTGGTGCAGACCCTTTTCGCCCACATCACCAATATACATTGCGGGTCTTTTGCGTACTGCTTCAAGACCTTCCAACACCTGAATACTGGAGGCCGAATACTCCTCCTCGGCGTGTTGCTTTACGTTTTCCAAATCGTTGTTCATTGTTGATCAAATAATTCCTGCAAATTTACAATTTATTTCGATAAACAACAACAATTTGAACCCAAAAAACATCAGGTTTTGCCCTAAAAAACGCTATTTTTTCACTCTTTTATTCGACTTGCTCGACCGTAATGTCGGGATTGGTGTGCAGGACCTCGATAAAACCCTCTTCATCGTTGCCGACCAACGAACGAACAACAATTGCAACGCGGTATCCCTCAGCCTTATCGAGCTTGTTCATTTCGTATGAAAGTATCTGATAACCGACCTTTTTCAGATCCAGATAGACTGTTTGCGCCATCTGCTTGTCACCCACAAGAATCGAGATGTAGATGCGACGTGCAGCGAGTTTCTTAAAGAGGTAACCGAACGCCTCCAACCCAATTAGCGTTAGCAGTGTGGCTGCCACAGCAACAGCATACAGACCTGCGCCTGCGGCCATTCCGATACCCGATACCGACCATAGACTTGCCGCCGTCGTCAAACCGCGCACAATCTGTTTTTGGAAGATTATCGTACCCGCACCGATAAAGCCGATACCACTTACAACCTGCGCTGCCACACGACTGAAATCTACCTGCGTCGAGTTATCGAACCCGTAGCGCGAGATGATCATAAAGAGCGCACTGCCGAGCGATACGAGAAAATGTGTTTTGAGTCCTGCGTCTTTTGCCCGATATTCGCGATCGAGCCCAATAACAAACGCAAGCAGACAAGCCACCACAAGCCGAATGATTAAAGTCCAGTTCATCTCTTACTGATTATTTTTTGTTAAATGCAAATAATGTGCAAGGACACCTTGATATTTTGAAATTAATTTTCTACCTTTGTACATAAAGGTATGTCTAACTAAAAACCACTTAAAGCTATGAAGAATTTTTTATTCGTTTTGGCTGTTGTGTTTGGTTTAAGCGCGACAGCAATGGCTCAGCAAAAGGGCGATAAATTTATTGGCGGAGCGATTTCAGCTACAACAGTTAATGCTGCCACCTTCAATTTAGGTGTAGCTATTGAGGGAGGTGGCTTTGTCGCAGATCGATGGGCACTTAGCGGAACAGCATCATATGGTCTACTCAACCGCGATGATCATATGCTTGTTGTAGCTCCCCAAGTTGCATACTATGTGCGTTTGGCTGATAAATTTTATTATACTCCCTCGTTGACAGTTGGAGGTATTTTCACAAGTACTGATGGTTACAATACAGGCGGTTTAGCTTCAAAAATAGCTCCATTTGCAGTGGAGTTCCGTCCGACAAAACACTTTGGATTGGGAGTAAATATGTTCTCATTCACTTATTACTTTATTGAAGGTCAAA
>JAFNVH010000053.1 GCA_017379895.1 Rikenellaceae bacterium
GCAAGTACCGCAGTCCATACACTTGTCGGGATCGATTACATAAACATCACCAGCCGAGATAGCCTCTACCGGACATTCGTCGATGCACGAGCCACACGCTACGCACAGATCGGGATTGATTTTGTAAGCCATTGTAGTAAATTTAATGAGTTTAAGAAATTTCGTTATGCAAATATATACAAAAAATCGAGATTACGCCACCTTTCACTAAGAATTTTAGTACGCAACCTCGATTTATTGTTGCTTTTGTTAGTCGATCATATCGAAACCGGTGTAGGGTACCAACACCTCGGGGATACGGATACCATTCTCGGTCTGATTGTTCTCGAGTAACGCTGCCACGATGCGGGGCAGTGCCAACGAAGAACCATTCAAAGTGTGTGCCAACTGGGTCTTTTTATCAGCCGAGCGGTAGCGCAACTTCAAACGGTTAGCCTGGAACGACTCGAAGTTTGATACCGACGAAACCTCCAACCAGCGCTTCTGAGCCTCCGAGTAAACCTCGAAATCGTAGGTCAGAGCCGAAGTGAACGACATATCGCCACCGCACAAACGCAGGATACGATAGGGCAGACCGAGCGAGCGAACCAGCTGCTCAACGTGAGCAACCATACCGTCCAAAGCCTCATACGACTTCTCGGGCAGAGCCAACTGCACGATCTCAACCTTGTCGAACTGATGCAGACGGTTCAAACCGCGTACGTCCTTACCATACGAACCAGCCTCGCGACGGAAGCAGGGAGTGTAAGCGGTAACCTTTACGGGGAAGTCGCTCTCGTCGAGGATCACATCGCGGAAGATGTTGGTTACAGGAACCTCAGCCGTCGGAACGAGATAGAAGTTATCGGCCGTAGCGTGGTACATCTGACCCTCCTTATCGGGCAGCTGACCGGTGCCGAAGCCCGACGCCTCATTAACCATAATGGGGGGCTCAACCTCCTGATAACCGGCAGCGGTATTGTGATCAAGGAAGTAGTTGATCAGCGCGCGCTGCAAGCGAGCACCCTTGCCCTTGTATACGGGGAAACCTGCACCTGTGAGCTTCACGCCCAACTCGAAGTCGATGATGTCGTACTTGCGAGCCAACTCCCAGTGGGGCAGCGGATTCTCAGGCAGCTCGGTGTAGTTCTCCTCCAACTTTACAACCACGTTGTCCTCAGCCGTGCGGCCTTCGGGAACGATCTCTGCGGGGAAGTTGGGCAGCGACACGATTGCTGCGTTCAGCTCCTCCTGAACGTTTGCCGACTCAGCCTGCAACTCAACCGACTTCTTCTTCAACTCGGCAACGTTAGCCTTAGCCTGCTCAGCCTCGTCGCGGCGACCCTGACCCATCAGCATACCAATCTCCTTGGCAGCCTTGTTCTGTGCAGCGAGCATTGTATCCAACTCAACCTGAATAGCACGACGGCGGTCGTCGAGCTCAATGATCTTATCGATGACGGGAGCAGCGTCTACGCCCTTCTTAGCCAGCTTAGCAATTGCAGCGGCTTTGTCATCGCGGATTTGCTTGATAGTTAGCATATTGTTATCTGTTTTTAGTTTTGTTTGCGAGAGCTATTGTATTAAACCACAAAGTTATAAATTTTAATTCAAAATTCACACGCCACGTGGGTGCATTTTGATTTTTTATCTGTTTTTCGATGTTGGAGGCCTGAATATGCGCATACTCGTGGGCTGGGGTGGTCACCCAAAGGGCGAGCCTACGGGTATGTATCTATGTCGAGGAAATAGCCACCTGAAATATTTTATTTTGTTTTTCTCGCAAAGAAATTGTATATTTGTCAAAAGATGAAGATTCAAAGCATCATAGCGCATTCGGCACAGCAGTTCCGAAATATCAAAAAGCGCGACGAATTCCTCTCATAACCGCCCGCGAACGCCTCTTGGCGCGTGGGCCGATCCCTTTTTCATCATTAAACATTTGCCGCTATTGCCCATCAGTACGTAATGTATCGATGTGCGTGGCGATATGGTAACGATCAATCTATCAACCAATAAAACTACAAAAAACATTTAGAACTATGGAACTACCCTATGCAGAATCCTACCGAATTAAGATGGTAGAGCCGTTACGTCGCAGCACTCGCGCCGAGCGTGAGAAGTGGATTGCTGAGGCGCATTACAATCTGTTTGGCCTGCGCAGCGAGCAGGTGTTTATCGACCTGCTGACCGACTCGGGTACGGGTGCGATGAGCGACCGCCAGTGGTCGGCAATTATGCTTGGCGACGAGAGCTATGCTGGTGCCAAGTCGTACTACAATATGAAGCAGGCGATCAAGGATATTCTTGGTTTCGACTACTTCCTGCCTACGCATCAGGGTCGCGCGGCTGAGAATGTTCTCTATTCGACTATTATCAAGGAGGACGATGTACTGCCCGGTAACTCGCATTTCGACACGACGAAGGGTCATATCGAGTATCGTCGTGCGCACGCTATCGACTGCACGATCGACGAGGCGAAGGATACCCAGCTCGAAATTCCGTTCAAGGGTAACCTCGATCCCGCAAAGTTGGAGGAGGTACTCAAAACCTATCCGAAGGAGCGTATTCCTGCTGTGGTACTGACTGTTACGAACAATACAGCGGGTGGTCAGCCCGTTTCGATGGCTAATATCCGCGAGGTGTCGGCTTTGTGCCGTAAGTATGGTGTGCTGTTGCAAATCGACTCGGCTCGCTTTGCCGAGAATGCCTACTTCATCAAGAAGCGCGAGGAGGGTTATGCCGACAAGACCATCAAGGAGATCGTGCGCGAGATGTTCTCGTATGCCGACATTATGACGATGTCGTCGAAGAAGGACGCGATTGTCAATATGGGTGGTTTTGTGGCGTTCCGCGACGAAGCTCTGTGGCGTCGCTGCCAGATGTTCTGCATTATGAACGAGGGTTATATCACCTACGGCGGTATGTCGGGTCGTGATATGAACGCGCTGGCTGTAGGTCTTGACGAGGGTACCGAGTTCGACTATCTCGAAACCCGTATCGGTCAGGTTGAATACCTTGGTAAGAAACTCGACGAGTATGGTATTCCCTATCAGCGTCCCGCAGGTGGTCACGCGATCTTCGTTGATGCACGCAAGGTGCTGCCCAACGTACCGAAGGAGGAGTTTACGGCTCAGACTCTGGGCGTTGAGCTCTATTTGGAGGCAGGTATTCGTGGCGTTGAGATCGGTGCTATTCTGGCCGACCGTGACCCCGTTACCCGCGAGAATCGCTATCCTGAACTCGAATTGTTGCGCTTGGCTATTCCGCGCCGCGTCTATACCAACAACCATATGGATGTGATCGCTGCTGCGTTGAAGAATGTTTATGATCGCCGCGACCAGATCACTCGTGGTTACGTGATCACCCGCGAGCAGCCCATTATGCGCCACTTTACCGTTGAGTTGGAGCCCGCAAAGTAGGCCTTCTCTTACCCTTAAACCAAGCACACCCCGATCGGCTCTCGGCTGATCGGGGTGTGCTATTAATAATAAGGTAGGGCGGACTACTTCTCGGTCGTCACAGCCTCCAATTCGGCAACCTTCGTGCCCTCGTTGAAGAGCGTGAGGCGACTGCCCTCGATCGAGTAGGTGTTCACCTCGTAGAGCATTTTGATGAACTCATCTTCGAGTGCCATATCCTTGCACGCCATCTGGGTCATACCCATCGGCTGGATCAGGATCGAGTCGATAGCGCTGATCTTGTAGTTGCCGAAGAACGAGTTGCACGCGCCCACGCCATTCAGACCATTCTCGGTCGAGAGCGTGAAGAAGAAGGTGTTGGGCTCGGCAGTGAAGAGTTCGTTGCTTGCGCCTTTCAATTCGACGAGTTTCCACTCGGTATTTTCGAGTGCGACGGGCTGCTTGGTGCAAGCCGCCATTGCGACCATTGCAATCATTGCCAAAAGAATTCGTTTCATAATTGTCGTATGTTCGTTTTTCAAAAAACGAGAGCCAAACTTCAATGCGTTTGGCTCTCGTCGATTATATACTATTTCGGATCACTCCGTTTAGTACTCCATCTTTGCCATTCGCTGGTAGGTTGCATAGCGCCACTTAGCGTTCTCCTCAGCTGCTGCGAACAACTCGTCAGCCTCAGCGGGGAATGCCTTTTTGAGCGATGTGTAACGTACCTCCTTCATCAGGAAGTCCTGGAACTTCGACCAATCGGGCTCCTTCGAGTCATAAACGAACGGATTCTTACCCTCCTTTTCCAACTCGGGATTGAAGTGCCACAAGTGCCAGTAACCGCACTCAACAGCCTGTTTGCCAACGGTCTGCGTGCGGGTCATGCCGCCCTTGATACCATGGTTGATACAGGGTGCGTAAGCGATGATCAGCGAAGGACCGTTGTAAGCCTCAGCCTCCTTCAATACGTTGAGCAACTGAGCTTGCGATGCACCGATCGAAACCTGAGCAACATATACATAACCATAGGTCATTGCGATTGCACCGATATCCTTCTTGCGGATACGCTTACCGCTCGATGCGAACTTAGCCACAGCACCTACGGGAGTCGACTTCGACGACTGACCACCGGTGTTCGAGTAAACCTCGGTATCAACGATCAGAATATTTACGTCCATACCCGACGCCAGCACGTGATCCACGCCACCGAAACCGATGTCGTAGCCCCAACCGTCGCCACCGATGATCCACTGCGACTTCTTCTTCAGGTAGTCCTTCATCGAGAGGATATCCTTGCAGCCCTCGCAGTTGCAAGCCTCCAACATCGGAACGAGCTTCTCGCTCACCTCTGCGCTCTTTGCGGTCGAGTAGCGAGCGTCGATCCACTCCTGCATCGTTGCCTTCAACTCCTCCGAGCAGCAGTCGCACTCGGCCATCATCTCGCGCATCTTAGCCTCAACCTTGTCGCGCAACTTCTCGGCACCTACGTGCATACCCAAACCGAACTCGGCATTGTCCTCGAACAACGAGTTAGCCCAA
>JAFNVH010000054.1 GCA_017379895.1 Rikenellaceae bacterium
ACCGCTAATAATCAATGGAGTACGCGCATCGTCAATCAACACAGAGTCCACCTCGTCCACGATAGCATAGTTGTGGCCGCGTTGTACAAGATCCATAGGGCTAGTAGCCATATTATCACGTAGGTAGTCAAAACCGAACTCGTTATTGGTACCAAAAGTAATATCAGCCAGATATGCACGCTTACGCTCGTCAGTATTGGGCTTATGCATATCGATACAATCAACCGACAGACCGTGGAACTGATACATCGGACCCATCCACTCGCAGTCACGACGCGACAGATAGTCGTTCACCGTCACTACGTGTACGCCCTTACCAGCCAATGCATTGAGGAATAAGGGCAGTGTTGCAACCAGAGTCTTACCCTCACCTGTTGCCATCTCAGCAATACGACCACGAAGCTTCTCATCGTCCGAGTTCTTCAAACCCTCAACTCGACCCAAGTGCAGTACGACACCACCAAAGAGCTGGCTGTCGTAGTGAACCATATTCCACTTCAACAGGTTACCACCTGCGATCCAGCTATTCTTATAAACAGCCTTGCCCTCCTCGTTGATCGTAACGAAGTCCTTGCGAGCTGCCAAGTCCTTATCGAACTGCGTAGCCGTAACAACGACCTCCTCGCTCTCCGAAAAACGACGAGCCGTCGATTTCATAATTGCAAATGCATCGGGCAGAATGTTATAGAGTTTCTTCTCGATCTTCTCATTTACGATCTTTTTGAGCTCCTCGATACGCTTGCTCTTGCTCTCCTTATCGGCCAGCCACTTATCCTTAGCCTTCTCGCGCTCGCGGATATCCGCCTGATCGAAGGTAGGCTCGGGCTGCTCCAACTCGCGCTTCAACGCTGCGATCTCGTTCTCCTCGGGAGCAATGAACTCGGCTATCTCACGACGCAACGACGCACTACGCTCACGCAGTTCGTCATTGGTCAATGCGTTAATTTCGACATATCGCTGTTTGATCTGCTCCACAAACGGCTCGATCAATCGGCGATCTTTATCCGATTTCGATCCGAGGAACAGTTTAATGGCTTTCTCTAAAAAACTCATTTGAATATCTAATTAGTTAATCATACAAAGGTAACGCTTTTTCACGACATTACACTATTTTATGCTCTTTTTTATCACTCTTCTTCCCAATCTGCACTCGCAGCAACGACCATTTGCGCAAAATTCGTTGAAAAGTTGCAACAAGGCCTGCGAATCAAACGCACTCTGCACGGGAACACCTTCGCCCAGCCAACCACGAATGAAGCGATTATCCTCCGCAGGAATACTTTCCAAAAGCTCCACCGCGCGCTGGCGCAACTCCTCATTGCCCGTGCGAGCAGCATAGAAAAACTGCATCGGGGCGACCAGATTAATACCGATCAGATGAGCCTTTGCACGTCCCAAGCGTTTGACCGCGCTCGACGATTGGCGCCCAGGAATGTAGTGCGTAGTCCAATAGTCCGACGCCTCGACCATAAACAGTCGGCTCACATCATCAGCTGTACGGCATTCGATGGCCTTCGAGAACAGCAACTCCTTATCACACAACAGTTCCGCCATTTGCGACAATCGCAATACGGGATGGTTGCGCGGAATAACATTCGACAATGTCCACTCGCTGGCCGACATCGGCTCGATAGCATATTTATGTGAAAGATAGAAGAAATCGGCCTTCAAACGATGCAGATACTCATCGTCCTCGTATTGCTCCAAGAGACCCGACCCGCACAACAACATCGACTCGGCCGCGTGTGCCGCCTGACGCTCGCGCTGAATAATTCGATAGGGAACTCGTTGAGCGAGTTTCATATACGCCTCGCGATTGCGCACATCGCCCATTACTCGGAACAACATCACGTAAAGCGTCTG
Organism: Rikenellaceae bacterium; assembly: GCA_017379895.1. Classification (GTDB taxonomy): domain Bacteria; phylum Bacteroidota; class Bacteroidia; order Bacteroidales; family Rikenellaceae; genus Alistipes. The sequence goes on from JAFNVH010000054.1 coordinate 1,864, forward strand.
ATTCCAGTCGCCCTTGCTCTCCTCGAAAATACGATCGATATCGCCATACTTACGCACGATACGGTCGAAAACCAGACCTGTGAACAGATCCACACGATGCAACGAATCCATTTCGCGCAAGCGCTCGCCACAATAAAAATGGTCTGCTCCACTACGCAGGCGATTGTACATTCGGCGTGCCGCATCAGGTATTGACATCTGCACCACCGGCACCATCTCACCCGCACTATTGAGCACCACGCGGCGATCGGTCGTAAATTGCGCCACCACATCCGTTGCCTCACGCACATCGTCGCCCAGCGCGATCGTGCCACTACACAAGCAGCCGTCGATCTCGATTCGAGCACCAACTGCTACCGAGCGTTCGGGCACAACCTCACCACCATCAACAACCCTCACTTCGCGTCTGTCGGTCGAGCGATAGCAACCCAACGGCCACTCCGCCACACTCCAAAGCAGACGCAAAAGCGCGTTATCGTCAGCGTGCTTCATCGATTATAAATATTTGGATTAAAGCAGATTAAGTTCGAGTAAAGCCTCCTCGCTCATCATCGAGCGATCCCAAGGCGGCTCGAATGTGAGAATTACATTCACCTTCTCCACCCCGTTGATTTTCGCCACCTGCGTATTGACGTCCTCGACCAAGATATCAGCCATCGGGCAGTTGGGCGCAGTCAGTGTCATACGGATCGTAGCCACACCGTCGGGCGTGAAATCAATCTCGTAGATCAATCCCAGATCATAGACATTGACAGGGATTTCGGGGTCGTATATATTTTTGAGTGTCAGAACTATATCTCGTTCCACGCGCAGTATATCCTCGGCAGTCATCATCATTCTCTCGTTTAACTATTTTTCGCGCGACTCAAATGCCAAAGCATACATTCTCATCTGCTTGATCATAGCCAGCAAACCATTGCTACGTGTCGGCGACAGATTCTCGCGCAAACCGATCTGATCAATGAAATAGAGATCCATCGACAACAACTCGGCAGGCGTACGACCATTCATCACGCGAATCAACAAAGCAATAATGCCTTTCGTGATAATCGCATCGCTATCAGCCGCGAAATAGACCTTGCCATCGCGCAACTCGGCATCAATCCAAACACGCGACTGACAACCCTCGATAACATATTGATCGGTACGGTGTTCAGCCACAATCTGCGGTACTTCCTCGCTCAGTCCGATCAAATAGTCATATTTATCCAACCAATCCTCAAAAACCGAGAACTCCTCGATAATCTCCTCTTGAATCTGATCCATCTTATATATCTTGACTTTCTACTGTTCAACAAATTATTTATCAGCACTAATAATCTCTTCGAGCGGCAGCGACGTCGATGCAATCGGGCGGCCAATATTCACTATACGTGCCAAAGTGGGTGCCACCGATGTCATATCAACCGAGCGGTAGATCTTGCGACCAACAGGCACCTTCCAACCCAACCACAACATCGGCACGTGGGTATCGTAGCCATACATCGAGCCCGAACGCGAACGAGCTTCGTCCTCATCGTGCTCCTCGATCCAACCCGCCATCAGGTTGATTGTCAAGTCACCCGAGCGACGTGGATAGAAGCTGTTCTGCATCATCTGCGCATACGACGCACCGAAATAGCTGTTCTGCATCGCCGTCGAGGTCATCACGTGCGACACACCGCGGAACTGCAACGCAAAAGCCGCAACACGATTCTGCACCTCCTCCAAATTGAGGTTTTTGCTGTAAATCAGGTTACGATTCAAGTAGAGCTGGCGGTCAACATAATCCAGCACCCAATCGCCTGCACCCCACTGCGCAATCATAAAGCTATTGAGGATCACGCAGAATTGGCGCGGATTGAATCGCTCACGTGGCTCATCACCCAGATCGTACGAATCGCTCGAACCGTGATCTGATGTCAGCACCACAAGCACCTCATCCGTGCTATCGAACTGCGCAAAAACAAAGCCCAGGAACTGCTCCAAATCGCTATCCAAACGATAGAACATATCTTCAACTTCCATTGACTCAGGACCATACATTTCGCCAATATAGCGCGGAGCATCGAGGCAAATATTGAGCACATCGGTCTCCTCATCAGCTCCCAATTGCTCGTTCATAATCGCACGACGCGCAAACTCGAAAACAATCGTATTACCCGCAGGAGTCGAAAGGATCTTATCGTAATCACGCGAAATAGTCTCTTTGGTAAACATACGCGACAACACGCCACGCTTTTTGGCCGTCGGCTCCGAGGCCTTCACCGGTTCCAAACGCGAGTAACGACGATTGACATAGACCTCTTTATCGTTGAGCAGAGCCCACTTGTAGTTCAAGAACGAAGCATTGTAACGCTCGTCGTTATAGTCACTTACCCAACCCGGCAGCATAGGCTTATATGCCGTCGAAGTAGCCCAGCAGCAACGTGAATCATCAATCCAATAAACATCCGAAGTCTGTCCGCCCATAACCACTGCCGACATAGGATCGCACGCCAGCGTAACCACTCGACTCTCGGGCGAATAATCTTTCAACGCATCGGCAAACGTAGGCACAACCAGATTAGAGTTCGAGTAGCAGCCACGACCATCATCGCAATCCAAACCACGCATCGAACGATCGTCAATCAACGCCACCTTGCGGCTCGTCGTATAGTCGATCCAATAATCTGCTGCAACACCGTGAATCGACGGATTAGCACCCGTTGTCAAAGTTGCCAACGAGGCGGGTGTCGTGGTCAGCATATAGTTGTAGTAACTCTCTTCGTAGCTCGTGCCCTCGCGCATAAAACGCTTGAAACCACCCTCGCTAAAACCCTTCTCGAAGCGCGACAAAAAGTCGTAACGCATTTGACTTACAACGATATTGACAATCAAGCGAGGTTGCTTCGTCGGCTCGGTAGACTGTGCTGTATTCTGCGCACGCAACGCCCCGAAAGGCAACAAAGCAAGTATCAAAAGTGTGCGAAATTTCATCTTAATCAATTTTAAGGCGTAAAGATACGAATTTAATACAAGCTGACGCGCTTTTTTGTGCGATTTATTTCTCCTCAAACGCAAAAAATGGACGCAACACAGCCCAATTCGCATCGGGATATTGTGCCGACAAGCGGTCAATTCGCTCATTCATCTTGCGACAGAACTCGCGGTGAGCCTCCGACTGCGGATCGATTGGGCGGTGCAGAGCAGCACGCCACAGACGCTCGGCCTCGTGCATCGGTTCGCCAACCGAAGGCGAAATAACCCACTCGCACCAACGCTCCCATATGTAATCGACCGCCACAGCGCTCGGGTGCACCATATCGGCCTCATAGAAACGATAGTCGCGCAGATCGTCATTCATAATTTCGAACGAAGGGAAGTAGCTCACCCTCTCCAATCGCTCCGCAACGCACGCTGCTGCCACGCGCAACGTAGCCTTACTCAGCGAGTTGCCATCCAATCCGTCAGCCACGTGGCGCACAGGACTAATGGTCAGCACGACCTGTTTGTTGGGCAGATAGTTCTCTATGGTTTGTGTAAGCAATTCGGTAATTTCCTCCACGCTCATCATCTGGCGCGTGAACATCTGCGCAGGCAGTTTATGGCAATTCGCCACGACGCATCCGTTATGTCGATATACCCACGCCGTGCCTAGCGTCAGCACTACCATATCAGCCTCACGCAGAGCCTTCGCTCCACTCTCAACCGCGCGATTCATCGACTCGACAGCCTGCTCAGCCGAGCGCGACGCAAAATCGCCATGAAAATCGAACGACACCCAGCGCTCGCCACTAAGCGTCAGATCCTCAGTTGAATATTGCTGCACTATTGCCAGCCGTTCGATATTACGCGCGATTGATGCCGGGTTGAACATTATGCCGAACGGGTTGCTCGTGACGTGAAAACCCGCATTATGCATACGCTCGGCAATGTGCTCCGAAAAGCACGATCCGAACATCACTACGCGGTGCGAGTGGTCGAGTCGCAACGACGACTGCGAGATTGAGATTGGGGTACGAAATTGCATAGAACATTCTCTCGATTAGCGGTACAAATGTAGCTAAAATTCGCTATATTTGCGATATGAAACTCAAAGCCAACTGCAAAATAAATCTCGGACTCGACATCCTGCGTCGACGCGAGGACGGTTTTCACGATCTCGAAACGGTGATGATTCCCGTAACCGAGCTATACGACGTAATCACCGTCGAACGCGCTGACGTGGTGGAGTTCGTGCAGACGGGTATCGTAGTCGATTGCCCGCCCGAAAAGAATCTATGTTTGCGCGCTTACAATCTTGTGCGCTCGCATTGCGATGTGCCGCCTGTACGCATCACCCTCGACAAACGGGTGCCTTTTGGTGCAGGTTTGGGCGGTGGATCGTCGGACGCTTCGACCGTAATACTCGCTCTGAATGAAGAATTTAAGCTCGGACTTAGCGTGCTCGAGATGGTCGATATGGCCGCTGCGCTAGGTAGCGATACAGCCTTCTTCATTGAGAATCGCACGCAGCTATGCACGAGCCGAGGCGAGGTGATGCAACCGATTGACCTAGACCTAAAAGGCTTGTGGCTGGTGGTCATCAAGCCTCCTTTCGGAGTTTCGACTGCCGAGGCATACTCGGGAGTGCGCCCTGCTGTACCCGCACGTTCGCTCGTTGAGCGTTTGGCGGACGATCACACGACGTGGCAGGAGCAGATCGTGAATGGTTTCGAGCCGCATATCTTCGCCACTCACCCGCGATTGGCCGAGTTGAAGCAGGCGCTGCTCGACAGCGGTGCACTCTATGCCGCAATGTCGGGATCGGGCTCGGCGCTGTTCGGGCTGTTCGAAAGTAAGCCGAATGTAGCGTTCGACGATGATATTTTTGTGCACGTTCAGCCGATTTAGGTAATAAATTAATCGAAACGTTCGTTTTGCATCGAACTAATTATCCCTAAACGCTATAAAACGAATTAGATTAACACTCCTTGCCGTAACCGCATTATTGGTTACAATCGGCGTGTCGGCACAGCCCTTCGGCAGAATGTCGAGCACCGAACAAGCTGAACAGATCACCAAGCAACTTACTCACGAATTAAAACTCGACACCAAGCAGAGCAAGCGCGTCAAGAAAATCTATACCACATTAGAAAAAGAATACCCCGAAGCCGCAACTTCGGGGTATATTTTTTTTGGGGGGGGGAGTATTCTCCGCTTAGTAGCGACCGATACGCTTTGCCCACGAGGTTTTTAACCACTCCGATCGGAACAGTTCATACGACGCACTCGGGATATTCATCGTCAAGCCGCAGTTACGCTCAACATCGAATACGCCATATCCATAAGCCGAGAAAACAGTCGGCGTATTGTTTTTATATAACACACAGTCCGTAAGCGCATTCTGCAAGGCACTATACGCTGTGCGATCATTTGCCGCCAAATCATAGAAGTGCTCCAAATCGTAGAATTGATGCTCAGAAAGCAATTCGAACGACTGAACATTATTTGCATCGACTTCATTCAAGCCACCATTCTCTACGCGCGCAACTGCAGCCGCCAATGCCTCGACACGCGAACAATCGATAAGCGAAATTGTACCAGACTTACGACCCGACGCCAACTCCGAATAGTAGCGCATATACTCACTGCAATATTGCATCAGATTGCCTTCAACACCGCCCGACGCGAACAAATATTTGAGTACCATATCGTAAGGCATACCACGTCCCATAATCTCAGACAACGATGCAATCACATAATCAGACACATTTCGCAGATCATAAACCGCCTCGACCGACGCCATAAAACAGGCATCGAAAATCAGCGTTCGGAACTTTCGACCCGACAATGCCGACGCCATATCGCTGATATTCATACCCGGATCATCTATCTTCGATCCCTCATACTCTGCCTTGCCGTCCATACCGAACGTACGAGTGATTTCATCACCATACTGTCGCCAGAAACTGCCGTCATTGGGTGACGAAAAATCAAGCGACAAAGGTCTTGTAAGCGAACCGCGCGACATACATTCCTTTGTAAACCAACCCGTTGCGTGCGAGCCAAAGATCATAGAGTACTCCTTGGCAGGAGCTATCGTCGCAGCATCTTCGACAACCTTACGGAGAGTTGCAGGATCGCTCGACGACATCGTCGCAGGATAGGTACGAACGGTATCGCATTGTACCGCCGCCAACTTTTTATCATAATAGACCTGCAACAACATCGGCTCACCCGACGATGTGCGCGGACGGAAATAGATCACAATTCGCCCTTTGTCGCTCGGAGTCGATGCATCAACCGATGAGATCACATCACGAATATTATCCTCCAAATACGACTCAAGATTATTATTACCAGCCAGATACATAATCACTGTATGATCTGCAGTACCCTTTGGCGGCTTGGGGACATACGGAGTTGGCTCGCAAGCCATCGCCAGCAGTCCCAGTGCGACAATTGCTATATATTGCAAAAATTTCATTTGTACTCTTTTTAATTTATCGATTTCTTCGTCAACTACGTGAGCTAACATCACAAAGGTACAAATTTTTTCGACACTTTCTACTCCACTACGCCACAATCATAAAAAAACGACCGCCACTCTTTCGAGCGACGGTCGCATTGATATTTCGTCGAGTAACGATTAGTTACCCAGTGCGAAACGCTTGTAAGCAACTACGGTAGCCTCCTTATCAGCCTCCTTGATGTAGTCAGCGATGGTCTTCTTCTCACCAACAACCAACTGATTCAAGAGAGTATTCTCCTCGAAGAACTTGCGCATCTTACCCTCAGCGATCTTCTCCAGAATTGCATCGGGCTTGTTAGCGTTCTTGGGATCCTGCTTCATCTGCTCCATAGCGATAGCCTTCTCCTTCTCAACAACCTCTGCGGGGCAGTCGTTCTCGTCGATCGAGATGGGAGCCATTGCAGTTGCCTGCATTGCTACAGCGTGAGCAACCTCAGCGGGAACCTCCTTGTTGAAACCAAGGATAGTACCGAGCTTCTTGTTGAAATGAACGTAAGCGTTGCAGTAGGGAGCCTCGATGCGGCCATAGTATGCCAACTCAACCTTCTCACCGGTCTGACCCGACTTCTCGGTTACGATCTCCTCAACGGTGCGACCCTCGTCGTTCTTAACTGCCATCAGAGCCTCCTGATCAGCTACATCGTTCTTAACTGCCAGCTCGAGGATAGCCTCTGCCGACGCGCTAAACTCGCTGTTAGCTGCAACGAAGTCAGTCTCGCAAGCCAAGCACAAGAGATATGCCTTCTCGCCAACGATCTTCGATACAACAACACCCTCGGTAGCGGTACGGTCAGCACGCTTGCTAACTACCAGCTTACCCTTCTCGCGGATAATATCCTTTGCACGCTCAAAATCACCCTCTGCCTCGATGAGAGCCTTCTTGCAATCCATCATACCGGCACCGGTCATTTTACGGAGCGTCATTACATCTGCTGCTTTGATTTCCATAGTGGTAAAATCTTTTTGCGGTTAAAAACTGTGTTAAATTACTCGGCGTCCTGCTCGGTTGCAGCTACAACCTCAGCAACCTCAGCCTCCACGTTCTCCTTAACGGCCTTCTTTACGCGGGGCTTAGCCTCTTTCTTGCCTTCGTTCTTAGCCTCGGCCTCAGCAGCCTCCTTCTCCTTTTCGAGTTTGCGCTCCTCAGCACCCTCAGCGATTGCTGCGCACATTGCATCGAGAACTACGGCGATCGACT
>JAFNVH010000055.1 GCA_017379895.1 Rikenellaceae bacterium
CTTGAAGATCGTAGGATAGTCGACCTCATCGGGCAACAAAGTCTGCGTACGGCTCACAATGTCGCGCACGTCGTTCATCGCCTCGTTCAGGTCCGAACCCCACTCCATCTCCAACGTAATCATCGACACGTTGTCCTTCGAGGTCGAAGTCAGAGTTTTCAGATTCTCAACCGAGTTGAGCTGATCCTCCAAAACTCGGGTGATATTGGTCTCAATATCGGCTGCATTAGCACCCGCATAGACCGTAGCGACCGTGATATAAGGAGGGTCCATCTCCGGATACTGGTCGATAGCCAGATTCTTCAACGAGAAGAGTCCGAAGATGATCACACCCAAGAAAAGCAGGCAGGTAGATACCGGCTTTCTAACGGCTGATTCGTAAATTTTCATATTACTTCTCTCCTTTTATAATTACTTACTAATCTCAACAGCAGTACCGTCGTCGAGCTTACTCAGGCCCGTAACCGACACCTGCTCACCTGCGTTCAGACCCGACAGAATCACGTAGTTCTTCTCGATCTGACGGCCCAGCTCTACTACGCGACGCTCTACGGTACCGTCCGCCTTCACTACGAATACGGCACGCTCGTTGGTACCTGCCTGACGCTTGATAGCAACATCGGGAACCAAAACGCTCTCAACCTCACCAAGATTGAAGATCGCGCGAGCGAACATACCCGGACGCAGCTTGTTGCCTGCGTTAGGAATGGTGATCTCGACGGTGAAGGTGCGGGTTGCAGCGTCCATTGCGGGATAGATCAACGATACCTTACCCATAAACTTCTCGTCGGGCAGTACCTCAGTTGCGATCTCAACGGGCATATTCATCTTAACCTTCGAGAAGTACTTCTCCGAGATGCTTGCAGTGATCTTCAACGGGTTGATCTGCATAATCTGCAAAATGGGCATATTGGCAAACATATCGCCAGCCTCAGCATTGCGAGCCGTAACAACACCCGAGATGGGCGAACGGAGCTCGATATTCTTCTTCAAGTTGGCAACAACGTCGCGCTGAATAGCCACCTGAGTCTTCATTGCGTCGAGCTGCTGAGCCGAGATACCGCCAGCCTCGAATACGGGAGTCATACGTGCTAAATCAGCCTCCAAGCTGAGCAACTGAGTATTTGCCTGATTGTACTGAATGGGATCCATCGTTGCTACCAACTGACCCTTCGATACGTGATGACCTACATCAACCAGAATCTGGTCGATACGCACGCCCTGAACTGCGGGAGTAATCGAGTTCTGCTTGTAGGGCTGAATGTTAGCCGAAACCTCAACCAACTGACCTACGGGTGCCGAGATCGCCTCTGCAGTCTTGATCAACACCTTCTCGGGCTGGATCACCTCGACGCTCTGTTCCTTCTTGCCACCGCAACCTACCATCGACAGCGATACTGCGACTACGGTTGCCAATACTAAATTCTTTTTCATCTTCTTTATATCCTTACTTTTTAGTTATTATTCCTCCTTACCCACGATCTGGTCGTAGTCGGCCTTTGCCGAAATGTAGTCATAGATGGCCTGCGAGTAGTTCAACTTAGCCTGAGTCAACGACAACTCTGCCGAGTTTAACTCCAAAATGGTGCCCGCACCGGCCTTGTAACGAGCATTCGAGATGTCGTATGCCTTCTGTGCCTGAGCAACAGTCTTCTCGTTAGCGAACATCTTTTCGCGCGCGGTCAACAGATTGTTGATCGACGAACGAACCTGAACATCGGTGCTCTTTGCCAGATACTCGCGCTGGATCTCCAACTGGCGAATCTGGTTGCGTACCTGCTTAACCTTATTGGTGTTCTTGAAGCCCGAGAAGATGGGCACCGACAACGACAAACCTACCGAGATCGGGTGCTGCCAATAGAAACTCTTCTTCACAGCCTCGGCCGTGCCTGCGTCGGGCGTAGTACCCGCAACGCCACCTGTTGCGCCACCTGCTGCTGCGCCACCGCCCATCATTGCGCTGAAATCGGGACGCTGCATATCGTTACCCGAGTATGCGAACTGACCAAACGCTACCAAAGTCGGCATACGCGAGGTCTGCGTGAGCTTCAAGTTCTGCTGCAACAGCTCGCTTTGGATATCCAACTGCTTCAAAGTGCTGTTCTCTGAGATGTCGGTCGAGAGCTCCTCACCACCATTCAGGATCGCATCGCGGAAGTCGTCCAGCGAGCCAACCACTGCAACATTTACATTCTCGGGCAGGCTCAGATACATCTTCAACAGACGCTTAGCAACGTCGATCGAGTTTGCGGTCTGGATAATCGAGGGCTGCAAGTTGCTCAACTGCACCTCTGCGGTCAGCAGGTTATACTCCGATGCCAAACCGTGCTCATACTGCACGCGGGTATCCTCGACGGTCTTGCTCACCGTTGCCTCGCTCGAACGCAATACAGCCAGCGACTGCTCAGCCAACAAAATATTATAGTACGCCTTCTTCACTGCATTAACCATATCAATACGCGATGCGCGAGCCTGCTCAACAGCATTCTCCATCTGCACCTTAGTCAGCTTGATCGAGCGCCATACGGCGGGCATAATCAACGGCAGACCCACCTCAGCCGATGCTGCAATCGTGTTATCTGCGCCGAACGACAAACCCTTCGAGATCTCGCTCTTAACCACAGCGTAGGTATAGGTACCGCCCACTGTCAGCGAAGGATAGAGGTTACCCAGCGTCTCCTTGCGAACATAGTCGTAACGCTCAACCTCCAAATCAGCCACCTTGATGGTGGGATTCTCGCTCAATGCCAAATCGATGGCCTCCTGCAACGTCAGCTGCATTGTGGTCACCGCGGTTGCGCCCTCAGTCGTCTGTGCCGATACGCCAAGCGTCATCAGCAGAAGAGCGCAAAGTGTCATCATCATCTTTTTCATCTTTGTCTTTTCTAATATATTTTTTGTTTCTAATTTACTTTTACGGGCTGCGGTCTTTTGAACTTGCTGAGGAAGGTATCGATCACCTCGATGCCCTTCACGGTCGAAATGCCGCGCAAGAAGTTGATCACCACATATCTTAACGCATACTCGGGCGTAATATTATGCGGCAATGAGGCCTTGCGGGTCTCAACAACGCCCGAAAGCGACCAACCGAGCATTGCAACTGACAAATCGACATCAATCGTGCTATCGAGTAGTCCTTCATTGACACCTTTTTGGAGCGCCGCGCGCAGGCGATCGCGGTTGCGCTGCTGCATCATCGCCGACAACTCCTCGTAAAGCGTCGGGTAGAATCGGCGCAGATTGGTTTGCAAACGCTGCTCGACCTCGCCATCAACCAAAAACAGATCGAACGCCGTCAAGATCGATTCGAGCACATTGTTACACTCCGAGATCTTCGCATTGATGCGGCTGTTGCGCGTTTCGAAGTAGTGGAGCATACAGAGTTTGAGCAGATTCATCTTATCATCGAACAGTTCATAAAGCGTGCGCTTCGATACGCCCAGATTGTGTGCGATATCGTCCATTCGCACAGCCTTGATGCCGAGCTGACGAAACATCTCAGTGGTCTGTTCGATGATATACTCCTTTTGCGATTCTGACATTATTCCTCGTGTTACAGTTAAAACCTTACATAACGCGTGCAAAGATACCCAAAAAACTTTGTAAACCAAAAAAGTTTTCCGTTTTCCAAGTTTTTTAGATCGTTTTTTCACCAAACGTGCCACTCGCTCGACTTTTGGCACACCGCCCAACCCTCAAAAACCGCCCCACACGACGCTACAAGCCACAAAAAAAGGTCGTACCCGAAACCGAGTACGACTCAATCAAAATGATATTACTTATGCTTTTAGCCTAAGTACGATTTAAGTAATTTACTACGCGACGAGTGGCGCAGACGGCGGATAGCCTTCTCCTTGATCTGGCGAACACGCTCACGTGTCAGACCGAACTTCTCACCGATCTCCTCCAAGGTCATCTCCTGGCAACCGATACCGAAGAAGTACTTGATGATGTCCTTCTCGCGGTCGGTCAACGTCGACAGAGCGCGCTCAACTTCAGTGCTGAGCGACTCGTTGATCAGACCACGGTCAGCATTGGGCGAGTCGGTATTAACCAGCACGTCGAGCAGGCTGTTATCCTCACCATCGGCAAACGGAGCGTCCACCGACACGTGACGACCTGCCACACGCAGCGTATCCGACACCTTCTCCTTCGGCAACTCCAACGCATTTGCCAACTCCTCGGGCGAGGGGGTACGCTCGTTCTCCTGCTCGAAACGAGCAAAAGCCTTGTTGATCTTATTGAGCGAGCCAACCTGATTCAGGGGCAGACGCACGATACGCGACTGCTCAGCCAAAGCCTGCAAAATCGACTGACGAATCCACCATACGGCATACGAGATGAACTTGAAACCGCGAGTCTCATCGAACTTCTCAGCTGCCTTGATCAGACCCAAGTTACCCTCATTGATCAAGTCGGGCAGACTAAGGCCCTGATTCTGATATTGCTTAGCTACCGAAACCACAAAACGAAGATTAGCCTTCGTCAGCTTTTCGAGAGCCTCTTGGTCACCTTTTTTGATTCGTTGGGCGAGTTCTACCTCCTCCTCAACCGTGATCAAATCCTCCTTACCAATCTCCTGCAAATACTTGTCAAGCGACGCACTCTCACGGTTGGTGATAGACTTAGTAATTTTTAATTGACGCATTTTCTTCTATTTTAGTTTTCTTCAATCTCTTTTGGTCGGTTCTTCACTCGCCGTTCGGGTCGTCATTCCACAAAAAAACGAGGGTGAACCACTCAGTAATGCTCACCCCCGTCTTGTTCTTTCACGATACTACGCTCGGCTACTCTACGAAGGTGTAGCTTGCAGAGCGCCCATTCGGATAGATGCCGTCGATCGATGTGATCTTCTCGTTGATTTTCGAGAGGTCGTTGACCGAGCGAACCGAGCGATCGTTGATGTGCGTAATGATGAATCCCTCACGCACTCGCGCCTTCGCCAGCAAGCCGCCCTGCTTGATCTGAGTCACCTGCAATCCGCCATTGATATCCAATTCGCGCATTGCTCGCTCGTTCACCGCAGCAAACTTGCCACCCAGCGCCTGCTCGACATCGACATCGTCTTTCGAGATGAGTTCTGCTTTACCTGCTTTATTACGTAAAACAACCTCAAAATGTTTCATATCATCGCCTCTTTTTACCGAAATTTTTACCTTATCGTTGGGACGATGTTTGCCAATCTGCTCAGACAACGTAGCACGATCGTTGATTTTCACGCCGTTAATCGACATTATCACGTCACCCTTGCGGATTCCTGCTGCCGACGCTGCACCCTCGGGATCGACCGATGCCACGTATGCACCACCTATCTCCTTGATGCCGCTCTCCTCGCCCTGTTCATCAATGAAGGCCTGATCAACGGGACGATAGCTAATGCCCAGCATTGCGCGCTGCACGATGCCATACTCCTTCAAGTCGATAACTACCTTTTTGACGATCGACTCGGGCACAGCAAACGAGTAGCCAATATAACTACCTGTCGATGATTTGATTACGGTATTGATACCCACCAACTCACCACGAGTATTGACCAGCGCACCGCCCGAGTTACCGGGATTGACAGCCGCATCGGTCTGGATAAACGATTCGATACTAAATTCATTGGGGATCACGTTCAGCTGGCGAGCCTTCGCACTCACGATACCTGCCGTGATGGTCGATTGAAGATCGAACGGGCTACCGATTGCCAGCACCCACTCGCCCAAGCGCAGATCGTCCGAGCTGCCGAACGGAATGGTCGGCAGTTTCTCGCCCTCGATCTTGATCAGCGCCACGTCTGTCGTGGGATCGGTGCCGATAATCTTCGCATCGAACACGCGATTATCGTTCAGTTTCACGCGCAACTTCGACGCATTCTCCACAACGTGGTTATTGGTTACGATGTAACCGTCCTCCGAGATGATCACACCCGAGCCACCCGAGCGACGCTCCTGAGGCTGCATCGAGCCGCCACCTTGCGGACCAAAGAAGAAATCGAAGAAGGGATCCGACTGGCGGCTATACTGCACCTCCTCGGTTTTCTCAATATTGACAACAGCCTTCACCGCATTCTCGGCGGCATAGGTCAGGTCGGGATAGTTCTGTGCATCATATGCAGTGAAGTGCGAGCCGACACTATCCGATGCAAACTCGGTGGTGGCGTGGGGCGCATTGGCCTCTGCCTCGCTCTTCTGATTGGTAACAAAATAGGCTGACGCTGCACCCGTAAGTGCCGATGCTGCCAGCGCAGCAATAAAAAACATACTCCTTTTCATAACATTAGTGTTTTCTTACATTTATAATTATACAAAAAGGCAATGTGCTTCATAGGCAAAAGTTGGTTGTTTTTAATTTTGAATTCACACATCAAACGCAACAAGTTTACAAATATTGCGCAGGACACGCACTTTTTTGTTCAAAAAGAACAATTCGGCAAGCAAAATCACTTAGAACCCCCAACGCTCGAGGTCCTTGCGCTCCTTAATCTCGTCCGAAATCTGCGGGAAGAAGGTGAAACCCGTCAGGTGCTCGATCTCGGCAACACTCTTCACATCGCTCACACGCGGTGTCGAATAGTTATATTTGCGATTCTCATACCAGAAACCGATCGTCGTTGCGTTCGAATCATCGACTACCTGCCCCGTGCGACCCGACTTGGTACGCAGCAGCACTTTGAAATAGGCCTTCGGGACAGCAACCTTACCGCCATTGCGATTATTGACCCATTGCACCTGTTGATCCTCCTTAGTCGTCATCACACAACCCGTCACTACGTACAACGTATCGCGGCAAATATATTCGTTACGCACCTTGTTCTCCAAGTTGTTCCAAATATCCTGATTCATACCATCACCCACCTGAGCCGTCATATTGGTGAAGTAGAAAGTCTGAGAATTCATATCGATCGACGCCAAACGATCTGCCGACGCCACCTGATGACCTCGATCGTAACCATTGCCCATTCCGCGCCCCATATTCACCTGATACTTAGCGGGAATCAACGGATCGTAACCCCACGCATCGGTACGATCGGCCGCCTTGCGAGTGTAACACTCGTGCAGCGGATAGGCAATCCACAAGGCCACCTTAACGTCGGGATCGTAGCACATCGAGTAGTTACGCAGCGTCTTGCCCTTCGCCGAGGTCATATGCGTAACATACAGGTTGCCATCGTTCTTTTTCACCTTAGGCATTTCAGCCCACGTCACTCGCGCATAATCAACATCAGGCGCATCGGCCTGCTCGAACGCCCCTTGAGTCAATCGCAAAATCACGGTTGTCGTATTCTCAAACTCGACTTCAACGGTCGTAGTTCGCGGTGCGGTGTTACCATTCGATGCAATATAGAGCGTCACCGAGCCATTACCCTGACCCTTAGTGTAGTAGTGGTAATCCTCATAATCGAACCACGCCCAATCGTCCTCGACACGCGCAACCCACTTCTGGTCGGCAGGGGCATTGATTACCACCTCCTGACGAACCGTATTCCATTCGATATGCTCACCCAACGAGAGCTGAGCCTTGCAGTTAGAATCAGACGCAATGAGTTCGCTTGCACCATTCAACACTCCAATCACAATCGCAGCCACAAACGCAATCAATGCTCCAATTATTTTCTTCAAGTTCTTCATTATGTATCAATTATTTATCTTGCTACTCCTCAACAGGCGCAACACCAAATTTCACATTATCCAGACGATAGGTATTCATCTTGCCCGTATAGCGGAACGCTACGGTCAGAGCCTTCTCCTCGGCATACTTAGTCGAAAGATCAAGCGAATATGAGGTCCAGGTATTCAGCGGATTAAGTTTCTCATCGGTATATGTATAAGATCCGACAATCTCCCAAGTGGCCGTTGCGACATTACCCGTATAGTTCTTCGACGCCACAACCTCAAATCTCGAGTTATCCTTCTTCTTGAAAAGCCAAGCCAAATCAAAACACAGCATTTTGGACTCGGCATCTGCCACATTGAATTTGGTCATCACGGCATAAGCGACCACCTCCGAGTATTGTGAATTAGAGGGCGCGATATTGATATATTTTTCAGTATCGAAGGTCTTGCCAAACCAACCCAAATAAACAATTGCGGGCCAAGCGCTATCGGTCGATGTGAAGGTCCACTTCGGACTTGTATATACTTTATTATTCTCGACACTCGAGAAATCATCGGCGAAATAGGTGACCGCAGCACTCGTTTCGCTCGCGGTTGCAAAGGTCTTCACCTCGCCACTATACTCCTTGCCGTTAACCACAACGTAAGCATAATATTCGTAATCGGTTGCAGCGCTCAACGTGTTGAGAGTAACAGCGAAAGGCGTCTGAACTACATTAGCTCTTTCGACAGTGTAGTCCGCACTGCCCACAGCCCTATAAGCCACACCTGCCTCTGCAATCGCGCCATCAAAATCATAGCTACCGCCCAGCGTTGCAGCATTAGTCGAAACATCTGTCGCATCGGAAGTATTTACTATGGGGACACCAGGAGTAGCAGGCTCATCAGCCTCCTTATCGATCTCGCCTGCCGATAGATCAACTACCTGACCACCAACACCAGCCGTCAGTTTAATGTCGTCGATGCGAGTGGAAATGCTCGCCTTCATTCTAATGTATAGGTATTCGGCGGGGGCATTGAGTTGGAAGTCTGCCGAGGCCTTGTCCCAGGCGCTATATGTCGAACGAGTATATATCAGTCGACTCCACTTCACGCCATCGGCACTCAGCAATACGTCAAACTCGACCGGATTGAACGGTGCATCGTAATTACCATATTCACAACGCTCAACACCCCACTCAAGACGTAGCTTTTGTTCACCCGCAAGGGCAATCTTATGCACAGTAAATGTTGCTTCGGGCTCGAAATAGAGATTGTTCACGCCCGACGCCACACTCTTCGAGTAGGCCGAAGTGCTATATTTTGTATCGTTCGATCGAGAGTCGCTACGCACCGTTACACAATGCGCATCATAGGCTACTGTGGCTGCACCCGTACCCTTCTTGTTGTACTTTTGGAATTCGGTCGCCGAGGGCCACTCCTTGTGTGAGTTTTGCAACGCGACTTCACCGTCGAAATTATCGGAGAAAATCATCTTAGCGTCATGCTGCCCGCCACTCTGCTCAACATATACTGATCGCTTGGACAGAAGTGTCGAAACGACGATCTCCGCCCGACGTGTTGTGCCCACATTTTTGCTCACCGCAACAGTCAGCATAGTGTCGTCATCGCCCTCGTCGGGTGCAACCACACACCAATCCGCACCGCTCGAAACAGCCGTCCACGCACGATTACTACGAACGGCAAATGTCTTGCTGCCCGCCTCGGCCTCAAACTGCAAGGTAAGCGATTCGAGAGCCTCACTTGTCAGCTCCTGCGCAATCTCCAACCTCGGCTCAGTCTGCTCAACATTATCGGGCTCACACCCGACCATCATCGTCGCACCCAACAGCAGAACACTAAGCAAGCACCTAAAATATTTCACAAATATAGATTCCAAAACAGCAATTCGTACTTTTAGTTTCTCCACGATTTCGGCTATCAGCTTTGCACAATTAGCCAAACTTACAACACAAATTTAGTAAAATATCCCGACATTTTCAGAATAAGCGATCATTAAATTGCTCTACCCTCGCCCCAGATTTATCAACATTCTAACAAATTTACTTACCCGCTTATTATCAACTACTTAATAGTCTACCGCGCTATACTGCGCATAAGTTATCAACACTTTAACGCCGAGTTATCAACAATTTGAGAAACCAACTCACGCACGACACTATAATCATATGGCGATTTCGGACACTCGCACAAACAAAAAAGTCGCACTTCCTGAATCGGGAGTGCGACTTAAAAACTCACAAAGAGCTACTTAATCTTTCAAAATATAGACCGTTTCGTTCCTCTTTTGCAGATTATAATGCTCGCGAGCGTACGCCTCGATATACTCATCGTATTTCAGATTTTCGAGTATCGTGCTATCCTCAGCTATCTTCTCACGATAAGCCTCAACCTCCTTGGTCAGCGCCGCAATATCGCGTCGCAGACGGAAACACTCCACAACATATCGACCCGACATAAATACCATTACAATCACTGCAATGATCACCGCAACAATCCAAAAACGCTTCGTACGATACCACTCGCCCATATCCAATCTGACGATTAAGGTATATGCATAAACTTATGAATCTGGATCGAGATATTCCACTTCGGGTGCGCCTTGACATACTCGACAATCGTCGGTGTCATCTGCTCCGAACGGCTCCACTCGGGCTGCATAAAGAGCATACAGTTATCACCAACCTTCGCTGCGCACTCCTCAGCCCAACGTAGGTCCTCCTCGGTCTCGATAATAACCTTCAACTCGCTCGCAGCATCAAATGCCTCAGCCAGGGGCGGTTGCTTGCGCTTGGGCGACAGGCAGATCCAATCGAACGTACCACTCAACGGATGCGATCCCGACGTTTCGAGGAATATTTCCAAGCCTTGTGCGTGCAGGCGCTCGGTCAGATAATCAAGCGGATAGAGCAGCGGCTCGCCGCCCGTAATCACGATCGCCTGCGCCTCGAACGACGCAGCACGCTCGACAATCTCGTCGGTATCCACCAACGGATGGCTCAGCGGATTCCAAGTATACTTGGCATCGCACCAGCTGCAACCTACATCGCAACCACCCAAACGGATAAAGTATGCCGGTTTGCCCGAGTGAAATCCCTCACCCTGAATGGTGTAGAAATCCTCAACCAGCGGCAGACGACGGCCTTCGCAAAAATCGGTATCGGGACGACGGTTACTCATTGACTACTACATAAACAGCTTTCAGATTGCGACCCAGCTGATCGTAATCCAAACCATAACCTACAATAAATTCGTTACCAATCTCCAAAGCCTTATACTTGATAGGTATCGATTTCGAATACGAATTGGGCTTGAAGAAGAGAGTAGCAACTTCGACACTCGCGGGGTTATGACCCGACAACGAGCGCATAAGGTGCTCGATGCTCTCGCCAGTATCGACGATATCCTCAACCACGATCACGTGGCGACCCTCAATATTATTCTTCAAACCGATCAACTCCTGCACCTTACCCGTTGTCGAAGTGCCGACATACGACGCCAACTTAACGAACGACAGCTCGCAACTGAACTCGACCTTCTTCATCAGATCGGACATAAACATAAACGATCCGTTCAGAACACCCAGAAACAGAGGTGCTTCGCGATCGGCATAGTCGGCATTGATCTGCTCGGCAACCTGTGCCACAGCGCGGTCTATCTGCTCGGCCGGAATCATCTCCTCGAAGGTCTTGTCGTGGAGAGTAACCCTATTCTTATTACAACTCATATCTATAATATTTTTCAGTAAGAGTTAAATTTCGCGTTTGAGTTTCGTAAAAAACAATTAACTTTGCGAAGTTACAAACTTTCGATTAAATTTCAAACAAATTTCTGCAATATGACACCAATAGTTAGCATTATTATGGGCAGCACCTCGGATTTGAAGGTGATGGAGGCTGCCGCTAAACATTTTGACGAAATGGAGATCCCCTACGAGATTCTCGCTCTCTCGGCTCATCGTACTCCCGCTTTGGTTGAGCAGTTCGCTCGTGGTGCGGCTGAGCGCGGCGTGAAGGTCATTATCGCAGGTGCTGGTGGCGCAGCTCACCTCCCCGGCGTGATCGCAGCGATGACTCCCCTGCCCGTTATCGGCGTGCCCATCAAGTCGGGCAACTCGATGGACGGTTGGGATTCGGTGCTCTCGATTCTGCAAATGCCCGCAGGTATCCCCGTAGCAACTATGGCGCTCGACAACGCTAAGAATGCTGCGATCTTCGCTACTCAGATTCTGGCTGCTGGCGATCCCGCAATGATGGCTAAGGTCGTTGAGTTCAAGCAGGTGCTGGCCGAGAAGATCGACAAGGCTAACCGCGACCTCGCGGAGATCAAAATGCCGTTCAAGGTGAACTAAACCGTTATGACTCAGCAGATCATATACGCATTCTTCATCACATTGGCAGCAGGTCTGGCGACGGGTATCGGTAGTATCATCGCCTTCCTGACCAAGCGCACCAATCGCCGTTTTCTGGCCTTTTCGCTCGGTCTTTCGGCGGGTGTGATGATCTATGTTTCGTTTATGGAGATGCTCTACTCGGCTCGCATCGAGTTGGCTGCTATGCGTGGCGAACAGCAGGGCGCACTGATCACGGCAGCGGCATTCTTCGGCGGTATGCTCATCGCCTACCTTATCGACCGCGCGGTGCCCGAGGCCGAGAACCCTCACGAATTGCACTCGGTCGAGGAGCTCGAAGATGACTCGCGCCACAACCATCGACTGCACCGTATGGGAGTGCTGACTGCGCTGGCGATCACGATCCACAACTTCCCCGAGGGCATTGCGACCTTCATTTCGGGTATCAGTTCGATTGAGACAGGTGCAGCGATTGCCGTAGCTGTTGCGATCCACAACATTCCCGAGGGTATTGCTGTTTCGGTGCCGATCTATGCTGCAACGGGCAGTCGCCGCCGCGCATTCTGGTACTCGTTTATGTCGGGTCTGTCGGAGCCGCTCGGAGCGATCGCAGCCTATCTGTTGCTAATGCCGCTGATGGGACCTATGCTCCTCAACTGCACCTTCGCAGCCGTTGCGGGCATTATGGTCTTCATCTCGCTCGATGAGTTGCTGCCTGCCGCCCACCAATATGGCGAAAATCACACCTCGATCGTAGGTATGATCTGCGGTATGGCGCTTATGGCCGTAAGCCTTATCCTGCTGATGTAGCGGCGTTTGTGCGCAAAAATAGACGAGCCTCACTTCCAGAGGAGTGAGGCTCGTTCGTGTTTAGTTATTCGCATAGACATACCAATTCAGGTAGGTGGCGAAGAGCAACCACAGCAGGTAGGGCGCCATCAGCCACCCTGCTCCCGACGAAGTACGCGAGGCCGTCGACATATACCAGATCGTCAGCACAATCAGCAGCAACAGATCGACCAATCCGAGCAACGGATCGCGCAGGCGGAAGAAGAAGAGCGTCCACAAGAAATTGGCCACCAATTGCAGCACCCACGGCAGCACGGCTCGCATATTATTGGTACGAAAGCACTCGCCCAGCGACAAACCCATCAAGATATAGAGTGCCGTCCAGACGATCGGGAAAACCATATTCGGAGGCGATAGTGGTGATTTGACAACCGTCGGATACCACTCGCGCAACGCATCGGTCTGCATCAAACTCGACAGATAACCCACTCCAAGGCACACCGCGATGGCAATGGGATAGGCAATAAATTTTTTCATAAGCAACACAGAGTTGGTTTACGCTTGCGAGGCGTGCAAGTTTAAGACCAAAAGATCGACTTTCGCGGCAAAATTTATTGCGCAGAGAGTTGCAGAATCGAACTTTTTCGTAAATTTGTTAATAAAAGACAAAAACTAAAACTGAACAATACTATGGTTATCAATTTCAAAGAGTGCCCCGAGGAGGTTCTCGAACATTTCAACGGCGGCGAAAAGGAGTTCATCGTGCGTCGATATATGGACGACAAGTGTAAGATTATGAAGGGTTTGCTGCATAGCGGCGCCTCGATCGGCGTGCACACCCACACCACCAACTGCGAATTTATCCACATCATCGAGGGTCGCGGCACGGTGCTGATGGACGGCGTTTACGAGGATGTCGAGGCAGGTCAGTGCCACTACTGCCCCAAGGGTCACTCGCACAGCCTGATCAACAACAGCGACGCCGACCTGCACTTCTTCGCTACGGTCGTTGAGCAGTAGGAATCAAGATCATTCACTAAGTTAGAGCCGCACTTTCAAGTGCGGCTCTCTTTTTGCCCAAGCTCTGCGGCCACGGGAGGATGGCCAAAGGCCGAGCCGCATAACTTGACGAAATTTTGCGAATTTCGCATCGGACCGACAAACAAAAAAGCCACTCCTCACGGGAGTGGCTTTCTATTTTCGAGTGTGGCTCTTAGCGGATTCTATCAACCGAGCGAACCAACATCTCATCGGCTGCGATAGCCTTCATTGCCAAATAGTTCAGCAGCAGAGCCGCGATCGGCAACAACATCGTCACCTTCATACCCTGCGCGTGGAAATCGAAATCGGCAAAGGCGCGATAAAACAAGAAGTAGTGAACTGCCAGCATAATCACCGAGCCAACCAACAGTACAAACTCCACAATGCAATAGCGAATCTGAGTCATACGGCGCTTATACAAAAAGATGTTCAACAGCGGCAACAGAGCCGAGCACACCAGAACAATCGCCAAAAAGATTGTCGTCTTATACATTTCGCCCGAAGCCACCGAGCGTAAACCATAGCCATAGAGGTTGAAGGTCTCCTCGCCACCAACAAAATAGGCCAGCGGCAGGCACATCATCAGCGTCGTGAGTACCACGATGCCCAACAGATAGAGTGTTTGAATACGTTGAATCATTATTTCTCGTTTTTCGTTTTATCAATTAATTAAATATCACACCATCATCGTAAATGCCGATCTTATCGTCGATCAGGTATCTGTTGCGGTCCGACGAGTTGCGATTGATGAGTTCGCCCAAAAATCCCGCCAAAAAGAGCATTACACCCAAAATCACTGCCACCAGCGACAGGTAGAATAGCGGCTGGTCGGTTGCACTACGCCAAACCAAGCCATTAGCCTGACGGATAACCTTTTGCAGCACGATCCATATCGCCGCGCCACCGCCAAAGAGGAACATCAGCGTACCGAGCGAGCCGAAGAAATACATCGGACTGCGACCGAACTTCGACATAAACATCACTGAGAGCAGATCCAGATAGCCCTTGATCATTCGCTCCCAGCCGAACTTCGACACACCATACTTGCGTGCGCGGTGAACCACCACCTTCTCGCCAATGCGCTTAAAACCGGCCTGCTTAGCCAGAATCGGAATATAGCGATGCATCTCGCCATAGACCTCGATACTCTTGATTACCTTATTGCGATAGGCCTTCAAGCCGCAGTTGAAGTCGTGCAGTTTGATGCCCGACACCACGCGTGCCGTAGCGTTGAAGAACTTACTCGGCCAGCGCTTGCCAATGGGGTCGTGACGCTCCTTCTTCCAACCCGAAACCAGATCGTAACCCTCCTCAATAATCATCTTATAGAGTGCGGGAATCTCATCGGGCGAGTCCTGCAAATCGGCGTCCATCGTGATCACAACATCGCCCTCAGCTATCTCAAAACCACAATACAGCGCCGCCGACTTACCATAGTTGCGGCGGAAACGGAGACCGCACACCGACGTATTCTTTGCCGCCAACTGCTCAATCACATCCCACGAATCGTCGCTACTGCCATCGTCAATCATAATCAACTGATAACAAAATTTGTTCTCGCGCATCACTCGATCAACCCACTGCTCCAATTCGGGCAGCGACTCATACTCGTTATAGACCGGAACAACAACCGATACGTGGCAAGGCAATCTATCTGCTAACATACTCTTATTCATTATCTTCGGTTGTTTCGTTCGACTGCGGCTCCTCAGCAAACGGATCGGCCTCACGACGCGTGAAGGCTGCGATCACAAGACCATAGAGTACACCGCTGAACACCATACTGAAAATGCTCGTGAAGACGATGAAGATCGGATTAAACTGCATCGTATTCATCATACCATTCATCTGCTTGATCTGCGCTTTCGAGTAGACTCCCATCTGCTTGATCATATCCATCGACTGACCCAGTAGCGCCCTATACTGCTCCTCAACGAACGTATTTACTGCCACCGCTTTGAGCGCGCCATACAACACACCCGCAAAGATCATCGACATCGAAATGAAGCCCAGCACCTGACCATAAGAGCAACCCTCCGAGCCGCACGACAGCGAGTACTGACGAGCGTAATACCAAATCAGCACCACGGGCACAATGAATCCAATCAGGCTCAAACCA
The DNA here is from genome assembly GCA_017379895.1 of Rikenellaceae bacterium. Lineage (GTDB taxonomy): Bacteria > Bacteroidota > Bacteroidia > Bacteroidales > Rikenellaceae > Alistipes. The sequence continues at coordinate 15,899 of JAFNVH010000055.1, forward strand.
GTGAACGGACAGCAGATCTGCATCATATCAAACACAACCGACACCGCTCCGATCACTGCGCCAGCGATCGACGCACGAAGCAAATAAGTATTATTCATATCTGTTTGCACTTTTCTGTTATTTCTTCATTCCTATCGCAACTCGCCACGACCCTCGCGCAGAATCTCCTGCTCGTCCGAGGTCAGGTCGACCAGCGTCGTGGGTACGTTATCGCCAATACCTCCATCGACAACCAAATCGACTAAGTTCTCGTAGCGCTCCTCAATCAGTTCGGGATCGGTCGTATATTCATCGCCATCATCGTTCGGGCGGCGCTTAACCGACGAAGTGATCATAGGGCAACCCAAACGCTCGACAATCGCACGTGCAATGGGGTTAGCAGGGATACGCACACCGACGCTCTTGCGCTTTTCCAACGCACGGTCGGGCATTTTCGACGATGTATTCAAGATAAACGTAAACGGACCCGGCAAATTGCGCTTCATCAATTTGAACGTCAGATTATCCACGCGACAATACTCCGACACGCTGCTAATGCTGTCGAAGATAACCGAGAGCGAGTCTTCACTCTTGGCTTTGATCGTACGCAGACGCTCAATGGCTTTGGGTGATTGGAGCGAGCAACCGAAGGCATAGATCGAATCGGTCGGATAGATGATCACACCGCCACGGCGGAGCACATCAACCACCTTATCCAACTCCTTTTCGCTCGGATTAACCGGATAGATCTTGACAAGCATAGTAGTTTGTGTTGTTTGGTTTACAATTTGTCAAAGATAACGCTTTTCGTTCGAATATCCAAACACTTGGCTCGCTTTTTCACTTTGTGAAGATTTAATCGCGTCGGAATTTCAATCGCGACATCACGGGATAGTGGTCCGAAATACCCATTCGCGGCGATGAGTACGACACAACCTCTATACGAGGATCGACCATTATAAAGTCGATTCGCAACAGATTGAAAAAGCCGCGATAGGTATTGATCTTGCCGCGCGCTGCCTCGACGAACGTATCGTCCAGATCGCGGCCAATCGTGCGGTAGGCATATGACATTGCACCATCGTTGAAATCGCCACAAACAATCACGCGATAGGGCGACGCAGCCACGAAACGCGATATGGTATCAGCCTGATCGGCACGAATTTGCGAATTGAGTTGGAAGCGGTCAGCAATCGAACGCAGTTTACCCTCGCGCTCACCCGATCCGTCCTCGATAAAGTCGCCACTCACCAGATACTCCTGATCATCGTGGGTGATCATCGTCGTACGGAGGTGGTTATTGATCACGCGCACCGTATCGTCGCCAATCATCAGGTCGGCCCACTGAGCAATGCAGGCCGTCGAATCCAGCTCCGTAGCATTGTCAATCACACCCGAGCGCACAATCTTATACCGCGTGTAGATCGCATTACCCACGCCGTGACCCTGCTTGGGGTGTGTCGTAAGTCGCAACGACACCAAACCGCGATAATTGCGGCTCGCAAGCATCGTATCGAACATCTCGCGCGGACAGGCGGGTGTGCTCTGGAACTCCTGCAAGCAGATGATATCGGGTGACAGCGAGTCGATCACCGCCGCACCCGTAGCAACTGCGTGCTGAGGGTTTTGATCAATACCGTAGTAAGGCTTGAAATTACCTATGTTATAAGTCATTACCAGGAACGTACCTCGCTCGGCACGACGACGCTCGTCCTCCCATTTTCGCAATTCTTTCTCGCTCAGCTTCGATGGATCAACCTGCGCAGCATGATCCTGTACGGGCGTAATGCGGTAGTAGCGCGGCACCTTACCCACACCCAACAATGCCACCAAAATCATCGGCAGAGCATACTTCCAACGCCAGCGAATCACCCAATAGAGTATCAGCAGCACCATTGCCGCATAGCTGAGCGGAGCGCCCAAACCGAGCAACGACAAAATCCACATTCGGTGCGGGCTGACGATCGGCGCCAGATACGACAGTAACACCACGATCATAACAACGATCGAGATGATAACCATTACAAAATCAAACAATCGACCCGCCAGCGAACGGCGCGACGAGCGACGCTGCGAATCGTTAGGTGAGGCGTAATAGAATTCCGACATAGTGCTCGCAGCTTTTTAATAATAGATTTGGTGGGTTTTCTTCCAATAACGCAGCAGCAACCAGCCCCACAGCATACCTCCCAGATGGGCAAAATGAGCGATACTATCCTTGACGCCCACAACGCCTGCCGAGAACTCGATCACGAGGAAGATCACCACAAACCACTTAGCTTTCATCGGGATCGGCGGGAACATAAGCATCACCATTGCATTGGGATGCAGCACACCGAACGACATCACAACACCCATCACCGCGCCCGATGCACCGAGCATCGCGTGGTTGGTGAAGATGCGGTTAGCTAACTGCGCTGCCGTCTGCCCCATTGCTACTGCATCAGCCGCGATCTGCGACTTGATATTGAGCCATTCCAAGGCCGAGACACCCATATGAAGCAACGCCGCGCCCACGCCACACACGAAGAAATAGGTCAAGAACTTCTTGGGCCCCAGATCAATCTCCAACGTGCGGCCAAACATCCACAGCGAGAACATATTGAAGAACATATGCGAGAAGTCGGCGTGCAGGAACATATATGTAAAGATTTGGTAGACGTGGAATTTCTCGCTACCAACCCAATACAACATTCCATAATCACGGATCGTTTCGCCAATAGGCAATATCGTACAAGCCAACCACACAACGAAGTTGGCAATGATCAAATTCAAGGTTATGGGCGGCGTGGCAAACGGGCCACGTCCAAGTTGACTATTCATTGTTAAAATCTCATTTACTGTGTTTCTTCGGTCGTACTACCCCAGACGCGAGCGAATTTCGCCCGTCGAGATCTCGACCATTATTGCCTTGCCCGACGGAGCAAAGCTCACATTTTCGCATTTAGCCAATCGAGCCAGCAGAACCTCCGTCTGCTCCACGCCGATCACACCGCGCATTGCCGCAGCACGACGCTGGGCAACCATCGCCGCCAAGCGCTGACGACGTACCGCAACGGGCGAATCACCATCGGCAATCGAGTGTATCACATCGTAGATCAGTCGATCGATCTCGACGCCCTCCATATCGGCAGGCGTGCCACTCATCTCGACCGTGCAGTCATCGACTACGCGCAGATCGAAACCAATGGCCGACAGATCTTCCAAGCACTCCTTCAACAACAGCACCTCGTCGTTCGAAAGCACCAGACGCTCAGGGAACAACAACTGCTGGCTCACCGACGAGCCGCCTCCGAGCATAGTCTCATACTCCTCGAAGCTGACACGCTCGCAGGCACGGCGCAGGTCGACCACAACCAAACGACCGCGATAGCGCGCTGCCGCCAATGTTTCGGGCAGTGTGATAATATCTTCAAACTGAGCCTCGCCACCAACTTCCATCTGCTGTTGCACAGCGTTGTCGCTCTCGACAAATTCAAATTCCTCGTGGGTTGATTGAGGTTGTGCCGACATCAGATCTCGGAAATTATCTCCGCTATCCACAATCGCAAACTCCTCGCTCTCAGCACTAATGAGCGTATCCGACGGCCACAGGTCATAGGCCTCGCGTTGCGGTTTGGCACGGTACTCGCCTGCAAAATCCGAAAGATCGGCCTGCGATCGGCGGCCCGCCGTAACCGACGAGGCATAACCCTCACGGAATGGATTGTAGCCCTCGACACTTGCCGCCTTAGGCTCGCTATATAAACGACCCGACGACTGTCCCGCAACGGGAATATCAATCGCACCCTCGTCATCGAAATCCATCAAAGGCACCGCGCCCGTCTTGGCCAGCGTTTCGCGCACTGCGGCATTGATTATCTGCCAGATAGCCTCGCCGTCCGAGAATTTGACTTCGGTCTTCTGCGGGTGGACATTCACATCAATGCGATCGGGATCGATTATCAAATAGAGGAAAATATCGGGCTGGGTTTGTGCCGGAATCAACTTCTCATAGGCCTTCATCACCGCCTTATAGAAATAGGGCGACTTGAAATAACGACCATTTACAAATAGGAACTGCTTGTACGAACTCTTCTTCGCCGCCGCAGGGCGACCAACAAAACCCTCGATCTTCACAAGCGACGTCTCGGCCGACACCTCCAACAGATTATTCTTGATACTCTTGCCCACCACATCGACAATTCGACCTCGAAGATTCGTTCGGTCAAGATCGTAAATCGGAGCTTGGTTGTTGAATAACTTGAATGCTATCTGAGGGTTGCACAGTGCCACACGCTCGAACTCATCACGAATCTGGCGCGCCAGCGTAGTGCTCTTCTCCATAAATCGGCGACGAGCCGGAACATTATAGAACAGATTGCGAACAAAGAACTGCGAGCCGACCGAGCAACCACAAGGTTTCTGTTTATCAAACTCACCACCATTGATAAAGACCTGAGTACCAAATTCATCACTCGCCTGGCGCGTTTTCAGTTCAACCTGCGCCACCGCCGCAATCGACGCCAAAGCCTCGCCGCGGAAACCGAACGTATGCAGTTTATAGATATCGTCGACCGATGCTATTTTGCTCGTGGCGTGGCGGTCGAATGCCATACGCGCGTCCGTCGGCGACATTCCGCAACCGTCGTCCACGATCTGGATCAGATCGCGGCCGCCATCACAAAAATTCACCGTCACGGTGCTTGCTCCCGCATCGATCGCATTCTCCATCATCTCCTTGACAACCGACGAAGGTCGATTCACGACTTCGCCCGCTGCAATCTGATTAGCAACGACTTCGGGTAGCAGTTTTATTCGATCGGCCATAACTCTCTTGTGCTCTTATTCGCCCTGGTAATCGTTAGGCACCACTCGGATCGGGCGGTAGGGATCGAACTCCTCCTCGGTGGGTGCGCTCTGCACTGCCGTATTCTGCTTTGCCATATCGAACATCTCGGCTACGCGCGGCACAACCACAAAGATCATAATCGCCACCACGACAATTACAACCAACATACGGATCATACCTCGTGTCTTGCGAGCCGAATCCTCCTGACGGCGCTGCTCGTTACGAGCCTCGCGGCGACGGCGAATGAACTCGCCCGCCACATATACATTCTCGCCCTTCTCCTCGGCTACCTGCTCGCCCTTCTCGGCACGACGCTCACGAAACGCCTCCAAATCGGGGTCGTAGTAGCGAGGCGTGTAGTTGAACTTATTGGCGTGTTTCTTAAATGGTGAAAATCCTAACATATCGTTTTTAACTTTTTGCCAAATATACATTTTTTTGCGCTGATGAGCACTATCCGCCCACCAACTTTTGCTCCACTACTGGAAGAAATTCTTCATTCGCTCGAAGATATTCTGATTCTTCACCGGCTCAGCCTCCTGGAACGAGGGCTGCTCAGCCAGCTTCTCAACCAGCGCACGCTCCTCTTTCGAGAGCTTCGAGGGGATTGTCAGATCGACAACAATCAGAATATCACCACGACCGTAACCATTCACATCGGGCAGACCCTTGCCGCGCAGACGCAACACCTTACCAGCGTGAGTACCTGCGTCGATCTTGATCTTCACGCGCGAGTCGATGGTCGGCACCTCAACATTGCCGCCCAGCAGAGCCGTCGTAACGGGGATATTCAGGTTGTGAATCAAATCGTTGCCGTCGCGTACGAAGTCCTCCGAGGGGATCTCCTCGATGAGCACCTGCAAATCGCCATTCACGCCACCGTGGCGCGCAGCGTTACCCTTGCCCGACACATTGAGGCGCATACCTGCCCCCACACCTGCCGGAATACGAATCTCGACAACCTCCTCGCCGCGTACCGTACCCTCGCCGTTACACTTGGTGCAAGGATCCGAAATGACCTTACCCTCGCCACCGCAGGTCGGGCAGACGCCCTGAGTCTGCATACGGCCGAAGAAGGTGTTCTCGACACGGGTTACGTAGCCCGCACCATTACAGGTAGAACAGGTCTGGTAATCGTTCGCGGTCTTAGCGCCCGAACCTCCACACGCATCACAAGCGATTGTTTTATTGATTTTGATCTTCTTGGTTGTGCCCGTTGCGATCTCGGCCAGCGTCAGCTTAACCTTCACACGCAGGTCGCTACCGCGATTGACCGTCTGGCCGCGACCACCGCCAAAGCCGCCAAAGCCACCGCCAAAGTGACCGCCGAAGATATCGCCAAACTGCGAGAAGATATCCTCCATCGAGAAGCCGCCACCAAAACCACCAAAGCCGCCACCCGCAGCCGATCCGTTCATACCTGCGTGACCAAACTGATCGTAGCGCGCACGCTTATCGGGATTCGACAGCACGTCGTAAGCCTCGGCAGCCTCCTTGAATTTCTCTTCGGCCTCCTTATCGCCCGGGTTCTTGTCGGGGTGATACTTGATAGCCGCCTTGCGATAGGCCTTCTTGATCTCGTCGGCGTTAGCGTTACGCTCGACACCCAACACTTCGTAGTAATCTCGTTTTTCCATCTTATCTCATTGACCATCCATGCAAAACAGCAGGTGCGGTCGTTCTGTTTTTTCGGTTAATGTTTACTCTGCAACAACTACTTTCGCATAGCGAATAACCTTCTCGCCAAGCTTGTAGCCCTTCTGTACCACGTCGATAATCTCGCCCGAAGATTTGCCCTCGATGGGAAATCGGGCAACAGCCTCGTGATGATCAACGTCGAACTCCTTACCGACTGCTTCGATCTCGCTCACGCCCTGCTGACGCATTACCTCGTTGAACTTCTGCGCAATGAGTCGCACACCGCCACGCAGTGCCTCGACATCATCGCTCTTCTCCATCGCCGCCAGCGCGCGATCGACATCATCAACCACGGGCAACAGAGCCTTGATCACATTCTCGCCACCAGACTCCACAAGCGACATCTTCTCTTTGAGCGTACGCTTGCGATAATTGTCAAACTCAGCCTGCAAACGCAGATACTTATCGCGCCACTCGGCAGCCTCATTTTCGGCCTTTGCCAAAGCCTCTGCTGCTGCATCGATCGGCTCAGCGTCGGTCTGCTCTGCCATTTCGTCAACTGCGGGAGTGTCATCATCTGCCATATTGGCACACGACTGACCCTCGCAATTGGGTTCAACATCGCCTTCGGCAAAGCCTTCTTCAGGCTTAACTTCCTCGTTATAAACTTCTTGCTTGCTCATAATCTATTTCGTTTTTATTTTGTTTCATTTACTCATATCTTAGTAACACAAAATGCATACCACATCGCCTTTTGTGCTAAGAATCTGCAAAGTAACGAAATTTTCGCCAAACGACCGAATATTTCGGCAGATAAAGCCCGTTTGCGACCTCATTTCCGCGCCCACATCTCACGCCAAAATCGCAATATGTCGCCCCAAAACGGACAGGTATCAAGTTTTGTTATGGAGTGATCGATATTTTTTATAACGTTTTTGGTCCAAGTTCGAAAAAAAGTGCGTACCTTTATGCTCAGAAAAATATGATAAATCAAAATACACAAACTATGCTTACAAGAATAATCAATGGTAATGTCCTAACCCCGTCGGGTTGGAAAAAAGATTGCTCGGTGTTCGTTCGCGACGGTAAGATCGTTGAGATCTCGGACACTAATCTCGAAGTAGTGGGTGCCGAAATTTTCGACGCACAAGGTTCGTATGTAGTTCCTGGTGGTATCGAAATCCACGCTCACGGTGGTGGCGGTAGCGACTTTATGGAGGGTACCGAGGAGGCTTTCCGCAATGCCGTAGCTGCTCATATGAAGTACGGCACGACCGCTTTCTACCCTACTCTCTCGTCGTCGACTATGCCTATGATCCGCGCTGCGGTGGCTACGACCGAGAAGCTGATGGCCGAGAAGGATAGTCCCATTATGGGTCTGCACCTCGAGGGTCACTACTTCAATATGGTGATGGCTGGTGGTCAGCTGCCCGAGAACATCAAGAACCCCGATCCCGCTGAGTATATTCCCCTGCTCGAAGAGACCAACTGCATCAAGCGTTGGGACGCTGCTCCCGAGTTGCCGGGTGCTATCGAGTTC
>JAFNVH010000056.1 GCA_017379895.1 Rikenellaceae bacterium
CAGCACGGTCTATGCCGATACGCTTCTTGAAACTCTCGTTATCTTTATCAAATGCACCGAGCAGTGTTTCATACTCTGTTCCTATTCCTTGATAGGCATTGCGTACCATTTCGGCAGTAACATAGGCTTCTCTATCCGAGATGCGTTGATAATGCTTGATGATTTGAGCCTTGATGTTATCCAAAGCCAAATTGATGTCTCTTGATTCTTTGCTCTTGCCTTTGGCTCGATTGCCTTTGGCATCCCACATTGTTTTTGCAATGGTCTGTTTGCAACTGAATTGTGCCACCGAGCCATTGATTGTAACTCGTCCCATAATAGGGACAATACCGTTTTTCTCCTTGCTTCCGTTCACGTAGAACAGCACCTTAAATGTACTTCGCATAATCTAATTCTTTTTGGTTACAAAATTAGTTATCAGCGAGTTGTACATTGTTATGCAGAATGTGGAAGAGAGTAGAAATAAACTCCAACGACCTATAAACGTGCCTCGTTATCAGGTAATGATTTGAAAACCGTCCGCCCTCATTACCTTTCATTTTCTTGCACTATTGCATCTGCGAGGCTTTCATCAAAAGTCCTCATAAGTCATTGAACACCAGTGCCGCCATCATTATTTTCCCTCATTCGTTAGATTTTTCCAGAGATAATTAATTATTCTGATTTTTCGCTCTCTTTGATATATTCTTCGGCGGCTTCGAGCGCCTTGTAGAACTCCTCGCCAAAGCGACGGGTGATAGGCTCTTTCAGTGCTTTATAAACGGGTACACCCAATTTGCGACCGCACTCCACTGCGTCGCGGCAAACTGACCAACGGTGGTAATTCAGGCCGACGCTGCCATTCGAGAAGTTGACTAATCGAATCGGATATAGGTGGCACGAAATGGGCTTATAGAACGAACATTTGTTCTCGCGGTAGGCACGCTCGATCGCGCAGAACGTAATGCCGTTCTCCTCGAACGAGTAGGCGCATTCGGCATCGTTGATCAGTGGTGTGCAGTAGTCGCCATCGTCATCAACCACCATAAAACCCTGTCGTTCAATAGCCTCGATACCTTCGGGCTTCATATAAGGTTTGTAGTTCTCGTACTCCTCTTCGAGAATGTCTATCTCCTCCATTTCGAGCGGAGCACCTGCATTACCCTCGACGCAGCAAATACCGCGACACTTGCCCAGATCGCACACGAATCCCTCGCGCAACAGATCGAGGCTCACGATTTTATCATCAATTTCAATCATTATTTCAGTGAGTCTTCAATTACTAAATCGAACATTTCGCCCAGCGACATACCCATCGTAGCGGCCTGCTTGGGAACGATACTTGCGGCGCTCATACCGGGGATCGTGTTGATCTCAACCATATAGGGCACACCCTCGGGAGTGAGGATAAAGTCAGCGCGCACTACTCCACTGCAACGACACAGACGATATGCTTCGACTGCCATTTTGCAAATCTTCTCGGCCGACTCTTCGTCGATCGGAGCGGGAGTGATCTCGTCCGACATGCCGCTCGTATATTTTGCCTCGTAGTCGAAGAAATCCTTTTTTGATACGATCTCGGTCAGCGGGAATATATACTCCTTCTCGCCCAAAATCATCAGACCGCAACCAATCTCGCGACCCGCGATCATCTCCTCGATCAGCACGTCGTCGCTCTCGCTACGCGCGTAGGCAATAGCGGCCTCGATGTCCTCCTTCTTTGATACTTTCGTTACGCCGCAGCTGCTACCGCTTGCGTTGGGTTTGATAAATATGGGCAGGCCTAACTTCTCGATAATCTCGTCAGCCGATACGCTCTCGTTGCGAGTGAGGAAGATCTCGCGAGCAACGGGTACCTTGCCTGCAACGGCGCGCTTAGTCGAGATTTTGTCGAAGGTGATCACCGACGACGCCATACCACACGACGAATAGGGAACGCCCATAATGTCGAGATAGCCCTGCAACTTGCCGTCCTCGCCGGGAGTACCGTGAATGATGATCAGTGCATAGTCGAAGGGCTTGTGCTGACCGTCGATAGTGATCGAGAAGTCATTCTTATCGACTGCAATCACCTCGCCATTGGCAGTGGTGTGGTTCCAGTTGCGGCCCTGCACATCAACTACCGTGATGTCATATTTCGAGTGGTCCATCGCCTGCTCGATTTGCGCCGCGCTGGCGAGTGCAATTTCGCGTTCCGATGAGTCGCCTCCCGAGAGTAAGGCGATATTTAATTTCTTCATCTTCAAATGTTTTCTAAGGATTGTAAATATCTTTGTATCTGAATTCGAGAATCTCCTGAATCAGATCAATATAGTTCTTAGCTTCGCATTGTGGGTCGATCACCGCCGCACGTTTAAAGTCGTTCAGTGCTGCACCCCACTCGTTGTGGCGATAGTGCCACTCGCCGCGCTCGATATAGTTCTTAGCGTTGTCAGGATCGACTTCGATCTTCTCGTCTAACTGCTGGCGATAGGCAGCTGCCGACCATAGGTTATTCTGCTTGATATACTTCAAAACACCTGCGCAAAGCATAGACTGCGCATCGCCGCCCGTTTGGAGCGTACGTCGCACCGATGTCGATGAGTAGTTGTGTTGAGGTGCATCTTCGAGAATGGTTACTCGATCTGTGAATTTGTCGATCATTTCGCCTTTTCGCGGATAGACAAATATGGGGAAGTTTTCGAGAATATACTCGGGCTCGCGCCAGGTGTCGAGCGTGCGGATCAGGTCGCCCCCCATCAGTATCGAAAAGCGCATTTCGCTGCCGAAATTCTCGCTCAAATAGCGCAAAGTATTGACCGTGTATGACGGGCGATCGAGGATAAATTCAATGGCCGAAGCCTTGATCTGCTCGGGAAAACGCGACGCAGCGCACGCGATTTCAGCCATCTCGAATCGCTGTAATTCGGCGGCCAATTCGGGTGCTGCTTTATGCGGGTTTTGGGGCGATACGATCAGTATCACCTCATCGCAAAGATTGTGCTCGATGGCATACTCGGCAATGGCAATGTGGCCTCTGTGGATCGGATTGAACGACCCGAAGTAGAGCATTACATTCTTCATTACCTCAGACGCTTATGCGATGAAATTCTTAATCACCTCGATACACTCTGCAACCGCTACTTCGAGATCGTCGTTAATGATCTGATGGTCGAACTGAGGCGCTTTGGTCAGCTCGAACGACGCCTTTGCAATTCGTTTCTCAATCACCTCGGGAGCGTCCGTGCCACGACCTTCCAAACGCTTGCGCAACTCCTCGATCGAGGGCGGCATAACAAAGATCGAGAGCGACTGCTCGCCGAAGATCTCTTTCAGGCGAATACCTCCCATAACATCGACATCGAAAACGATGACGTTGCCTTTGTCCCAAATGCGCTCCATCTCGCTGCGCAGTGTGCCGTAGCAAGTGCCTTTATAGACCTCTTCCCACTCGACGAATTTATCGGCTGCGACAGCCTCAGCAAACTCCTCGGTCGAAAGGAAGTAGTAATCTACCCCATTCTGCTCGACACCACGCGGTGCACGGCTCGTAGCCGAGATTGAGAATTCGAGATTCGAGAATTGTTCGAGCAGACGGCGTACGATGGTGGTTTTGCCTGAGCCGCTTGGTGCTGAGAATATCAGAAGTTTTCCCATTGTTGCGTAATGTTTAGAGCAGGTTTAATACTTGTTCCTTGATCTTCTCCAACTCGTCCTTCATCTGCACAACCAGACGCTGCATCTGACTGTCGTTCGACTTCGAGCCGAGGGTGTTGATTTCGCGACCCATTTCCTGTGCGATGAAACCGAGCTTGCGACCGGGAGCCTCCTCGCCTGCTGCTACCTCGCGGAAATATTTGCAGTGGTTGGTAAGGCGTACCTTCTCTTCGGTTACGTCGAGCTTCTCGATGTAGAAGATCATCTCCTGCTCCAAGCGGTTGTTGTCAACCTCGACCTTCAACTGCTCGATAGCCTCACGTATCTTGGTGCGGATAGCCTCGACACGAGCCTTCTCGAAGGGAGTCACAGCCTCTTTGAGAGCCTCGATCTTATCGACGCGCTGCAACAGGTCAGCAATCAGAATTGCGCCCTCCTGAGTGCGAAAAGCATCGTGCTGTGCAACGGCGCCTGCCACAGCCTCCATCAGAGCCTTCTGCTCATCGTCGCTGATGTCGTTGCTGCTTGTTGCCACAACGTCGGGCATACGCATAACCGACTGAATCAATGTCGCGTCGGTCTCAGCCGAAGAACCAATGCCGTTGTCAGCGCAAATGGCTTTGAGCGCATTGTAGTGGAGTTTGAACAACTCGCCGTTGATCTTCACCGAGCCTTCGTCGACGGTGGTTTCGGCATTGATGTAAACATCAACCTTGCCGCGCTTTACGGTCTGAGCGACCATATTGCGGATCTCGTACTCGAACGGACGATAGATTGCGGGAAGCTTGATGCTTAGGTCGAGTTGTTTGCTGTTCAGCGATCGGATTTCGACCGATATTTTTTTGTTTTGAGTAGCGGATTCGGCTTTGCCATATCCGGTCATCGATTTGATCATAATCAGTGTTTTGTTTTTCTTTTTGCAAAGGTACGTCAAAAATCTTATAAAAGACCGTATTTGCGATAAAAAAGTTGATAATCTTGTTGTGAGATCCAAAATAAATTTCTATATTTGTAGACCGCAGAGAAAGAAAAAAATTACTTACAGTTTGAAATTGACTGCGGTGAATAACCGAAAAATGCTAAACTAAATATTTTAAAAACTAACAAGAACGTTATGAAAAAACACAATTTCAATGCGGGACCCTCGATCCTGCCTCGTGAAGTGATTGAAAAGGCAGCAGCAGCTGTTCTCGATTTTGACGGTATGGGATTGTCGATTCTCGAAATCTCGCACCGAAGCAAAGAGTTCGACGCAGTGATGGATGATGCAGTGGCATTGTTCCGCGAGCTGATGAATATCCCCGAAAATTACAAGGTTATCTTTGTTGGTGGTGGTGCATCGACGCAGTTCTTCCATATCCCCTACAACTTCCTCGAAACTAAGGCTGGCTATATCAATACGGGCGTTTGGTCGAAGAAGGCTATCAAGGAGGCTAAGAACTTTGGTGAGGTTAAGGTGTTGGCTACCTCGGAGGATCGCAACTTTAACTATATCCCTAAGAACGTGGAGATTCCCACTGATTTGGACTATCTGCACATTACTACCAACAACACCATCTACGGTACGGAGTATCACACCGATATCGACTGCCCAGTTAATCTGATCGCAGATATGAGTTCGGATATACTGAGCCGTCCGGTTGATGTCACCAAGTACGCTATGATCTACGGTGGCGCACAGAAGAACCTCGGCCCCGCAGGTGCTACCTTCGCAATTATCCGCGAGGATATCGTTGGTAAGGTGTCGCGCGCACTGCCCTCGATGGTTGATTATCGCAACCATATGGATAACAATTCGATGTACAACACTCCTCCCGTATTCCCTGTATATGTAATCCGCGAAACCTTGAAGTGGATCAAGAGCATCGGTGGTGTTGAGGAGATATATCGTCGCAATAAGGAGAAGGCTGATCTGCTCTATGCTGAGATCGATCGCAACCCGTTGTTCCGCGGTACAGCCGAGAAGGAGGATCGTTCGTTGATGAACATCTGCTTCGTTATGAATCCCGAGTATGAGGCATTGGCTCCCGAGTTTATGGAGTTTGCTAAGGCTCGCGGTATGGTCGGCATTAAGGGTCATCGCTTGGTTGGTGGTTTCCGCGCATCGTGCTACAATGCTCTGCCGAAGGAGAGCGTCGAGGCTTTGGTTGCAACAATGCAGGAGTTCGAGAAGTTACATGTAAAATAAATTAACGACGGGAAGGGCTCAACTATGGGATACGAATGGAGTGCAAATACGTTTGCCAAAAAGAGTGTTACACGAGAGGCTCTTCCGATTACCTATTACTATTCACTGAATATGGCAAAGAAAGTTTTGGTGGCGACCGAAAAGCCGTTCGCCAAAAAAGCAGTAGATGGCATTCGCGAGGTTGTCGAGAAGGCTGGCTACGAACTGAAAATGCTTGAAAAATATACCGATAAAGCCGAACTCCTGGAGGCAGTGGCTGATGTCGATGCGTTGATTATTCGCAGCGACAAGGTTACGTCGGAGGTGTTGGCTGCGGCTCCCAATTTGAAGATCGTCGTACGTGCAGGTGCAGGTTATGACAATGTTGATTTGGAGGCAGCGACCGCACGTGGCGTGGTGGTGATGAACACTCCCGGTCAGAATGCTAATGCTGTAGCAGAACTTACGATCGCAATGATGGTATTTATGGCACGTAACGGTTTCAATCCCGGTACGGGTATGGAGTTGCGTGGCAAGCGACTGGGTATCGTTGCTTATGGCGCTATTGGTCGCATTGTGGCTGACATAGCTGACGGCTTCGGTATGTATGTTCACGTCTATTCGCGCCCGAATCCCAATAAGGTGCGCCTATATGCAAAGCATTTGCGTCGTGACGACTCGCTCGAACAGATGTTCGCGGAGAGCAACTTCGTTTCGTTGCATATGCCCGCTACGGCCGACACTAAGGGTATGATCGGTTACGACCTTATCAAGTTGATGCCTGCCGGTGGTGTTCTGGTGAATACGGCCCGCAAGGAGCTGATTGACGAGGAGGGTCTGATCCGTGCCTTCGAGGAGCGTTCGGATTTGAAGTATGTCACCGACATTACTCCCGTTCGTATCGAGGAAATGAAGGAGAAGTTTGGCAATCGAGTATTCGCTACTCCCAAGAAGATGGGTGCCGAGACTGCTGAGGCGAATATCAATGCAGCAGTTGCAGCAGCGACGCAGATTGTCGGTTTCTTCGAGAAGGGCGATGTGCAGTTCCAAGTAAACAAATAATTAACTACCAATATGCGCTGTGGGTTGAGGAGAAACTCGACCTGCGGCGTAACCTTAAAACACAAAAAACAATGGTTAAGATTAAACCGTTTAAGGCGGTTCGTCCGCCGCGCGAATATGCTGCTGAGGTGGCGTCGCGTCCCTACGACGTTCTGAACTCGGTTGAGGCTAAGGCCGAGGCAACCGAGCGTTCATTGTTGCACATTATCAAGCCTGAGATCGACTTCGATCCTATCGCTGATGAGCACTCGCAGCCCGTGTATGAGAAGGCTGTCGAGAATTTCCGTCGTTGGCGCGATGAGGGCTGGTTGGTGCAGGATGACGAGGAGCGTTACTACATCTATGCTCAGACGATGGACGGTCGTACACAGTACGGTTTGGCTATGTGCTGCCACTTTGAGGACTATCTGTCGGGTGCAATCAAGAAGCACGAACTGACCCGCGTCGATAAGGAGGAGGATCGTATGATTCACGTCAACAACCAGAGCGCAAATATCGAGCCTGTATTCTTCGCATATCCCGCTAATGCCGAGATCGATGCAATCGTTAAGTCGATTGTTGAGAACGAGGAGCCTGAGTACGATTTCGTAGCTGCTGATGGTTTCGGTCATCATATGTGGCCCATTAAGGATAAGGCTGTAAACGATCGTATTACCGAGATCTTTGCAACTATTCCAGCTCTGTACGTGGCTGACGGTCACCATCGTACCGCTGCTGCTGCACGCGTGGGTCAGGAGCGTATGAAGGCTAACCCGAACCATACGGGCGAGGAGGAGTATTGCTATTTCTTGGCAGTAACCTTCCCCGATAATCAGTTGGCAATCATCGACTACAACCGTGTGGTACGTGATTTGAATGGCCTGACTCCCGACGAGTTGTTGGAGAAGCTCAACGAGGCATTTGTGGTTGAATGCAAGGGTGAGGATATCTATAAGCCCAATGCGTTGCACAACTTCTCGATGTATTTGGAGGGTAAGTGGTATAGCCTGACTGCTAAGGAGGGTACTTACGATGATAACGACCCGATTGGCGTGCTGGACGTAACCGTTCTGTCGGATCTGGTGCTGGATAAGATTCTGGGTATCGACGATCTGCGCACCTCGAAGCGTATCGATTTCGTTGGTGGTATTCGTGGTTTGGGCGAGTTGAAGCGTAGAGTTGATAATGGCGAGATGAAGGTTGCCTTCGCGCTCTATCCTGTTTCGATGCAGCAGCTGATCGACATCGCTGATACGGGCAACATTATGCCTCCTAAGACCACTTGGTTCGAACCGAAGTTGCGTTCGGGCGTTGTGATCCATACGTTCTAAACAAGATCAAGACTACTATGGCTAAAATTAAAGGAACAATCATTGTCGATCGCGAGCGTTGCAAGGGCTGTGAGGTCTGTGTTGCATCGTGTCCGTTCGATGTGCTGCGTCTGGCTACCGAGGTAAACAGTCGCGGTTATAATTATGCCGAAATGGCTCAGCCCGACAACTGTACGGGTTGCGCAAGCTGTTCGATCATTTGCCCCGACAGCTGTATTACGGTTTATCGTCAAAAATTCGAGTAAGCTATGAAGAAAGACGAAGTTAAATTGATGAAGGGTAACGAGGTGATCGCACACGCAGCGATTCGCTATGGTTGCGATGCCTACTTCGGCTACCCTATCACTCCGCAGTCGGAGGTGATGGAAACCTTGATGGAGCTCAAACCGTGGGAATCGACCGGTATGGTCGTTTTGCAGGCTGAGTCGGAGGTTGCATCTATTAATATGGTATATGGTGCTGCTGCTACGGGTAAGCGCGTGATGACCTCGTCGTCGAGCCCCGGTATCAGCTTGATGAGCGAGGGCCTGAGCTATTTAGCAGGAGCCGAACTCCCTTGCTTAATCGTTAACTGCCAGCGTGGTGGTCCGGGTCTGGGTACTATCCAACCCTCGCAGGGTGACTACTTCCAGGCTTGTAAGGGTGGTGGCCACGGTGACTTCCATATGATCGTGTTGGCTCCTAGCTCGGTGCAGGAGATGAACGATTTTGTGGCTGATGCATTTGATCTGGCATTCAAGTATCGCAATCCCGCGATGATTTTGGCTGATGGTGCTATCGGTCAGATGATGGAGAAGGTGGTGCTTGCTCCGCAGCGCGATCGCAAGACCAACGAATACATCGCAAACGAGTGCAAAGAGTGGGCAGCGTGTGGCCGAGGCGAGGAGCGTCGTCCGCGCAATGTAGTCACTTCGCTCGAATTGCAGTCGGAGGCTATGGAGGTGATCAACAAACGCTTGCAGGCTAAATATAAGGCAATGGAAGAGAACGAGGTGCGCTACGAAATGATCGAGTGCGACGATGCTGATTATGTGATCGTTGCGTTTGGTTCGTCGGCACGTATCTGCTCGGCAACGGTTGAGTTGGCTCGCGCTGAGGGCATCAAACTCGGTCTGTTGCGTCCTATTACCCTCTACCCCTTCCCGAAGAAACCGATCGAGGAGTTGGCAGAGCGTGGCGTGAAGGGTTTCCTGAGCGTCGAATTGAACGCAGGCCAGATGGTCGAGGATGTTCGTTTGGCAGTGAATGGCCGCACAAAGGTTGAGCACTATGGCCGTCAGGGCGGTATGATGTACTCGCCTGGTGAAGTGTTGGAGGCATTGAAAGAGAAAATCATTAATAAGTAAAGGCTATGGCAGAGGTTGAAATTAAACAGGAGAATCTGGTTCACGCACGTCCTAAGTTGTTGCGTGATAATCTGATGCACTATTGCCCGGGTTGTAGCCACGGTACGATCCACAACTTGATTGCCGAGGTTGTCGAGGAGATGGGTCTTGATGGTGATTGTATCGGTATTTCGCCCGTTGGTTGCGGTGTGTTTGCATATAACTATATCGAGATTGATTGGGTCGAGGCGGCTCACGGTCGTGCTTGCGCAGTAGCGACGGGTATCAAGCGTGTTCATCCTGAGAAGATGGTCTTTACCTATCAGGGTGATGGCGACTTGTCGGCAATCGGAACGTGCGAAACGATCCACGCTGCGGCTCGTGGCGAGAATATCGCGGTTATCTATATTAATAATGCTATCTATGGTATGACGGGAGGTCAGATGGCGCCTACTACCCTGCTGGGTATGAAGACCGCTACGACCCCTTATGGTCGTGATCCTCGTCTGAATGGTTATCCTTACAAGATTTCGGATATGTTGTGCCACTTGGACGGTGTTTGCTATGTAACGCGTCAGAGCGTTCATAAGCCCGCCAATGTGCGCAAGTGCAAGGCTGCGATCCGCAAAGCATTCGAGAATGCAATGGCAGGTAAGGGTTTCTCGTTGGTAGAGGTTGTATCGACCTGCAACAGCGGTTGGAAACTTTCGCCCGTTGCAGCCAACAAGTGGATGGAGGAGAATATGCTTCCGTTCTATCAGTTGGGTGACCTGAAAGATGTTAAATAAGAAGGAGGACAAGACAATGAAAGAGACTCTTATTATAGCAGGTTTCGGAGGACAAGGTGTTCTCTCGATGGGTAAGATTTTGGCCTATTCGGGTGTTATGCAGGATTATGAGGTGACTTGGATGCCTTCGTATGGTCCTGAGATGCGCGGTGGTACGGCTAACGTGACGGTTGTGATCTCGGATCGCAAGATCTCGTCGCCCATTGCTCACCAGTATGATACGGCAATCATTCTCAACCAGCAGTCGATGGATAAGTTCGAGCAGATGGTTCGTCCGGGCGGTACGCTGATCTATGATACCAATGGTATCACGCGTCACCCCGTTCGTGAGGATATTTCGGTTTATACGATCGACGCAACGGTTGAGTGCGTTAAGTTGGGCAATCCCAAGCTGTTCAATACGTTGGTATTGGGTGGTTACTTGAAGGTGTGCCCCGTTGTGACGCTCGAGAACGTATTTGAGGGCTTGAAGCGATCGCTGCCTGAGCGTGCGTGGAAGATGCTGCCTCAGAACGAGGAGGCTATTCGCCACGGCGCAGAGATTATCTGCAAGGTGCGCTAAGCGATTGACGTTAGCTTAATTATGGTTCGCAGATCGATGAGGTTTGCGAACCATTTTTTATTTGTGTAGGTGTAGAATTACGGGCAGATGATCGCTCGCTCCTGCGGTGTAAGCTCGTGAAGTGAAGGTGCGTATCGGTCGAGCTCCGCCGTTTATCGAGATAAGGTCGCGACGAATATAGACCTGCGCGTGAGCTCGCGAAAAGACTTGTGCATCAATCCAAAAATTGTCGTACATCAGCCAGCGTCCGTCATAGACGATCGTACCTTCGCCACGACGCTCCGCATCGAGCAACATCGGTTTGCTCCACGTGGGCATTGTTTTACGTTTTGAGATTTGGCTTGGAGTATCGTTGAAGTCGCCTGCAATGATGATACGCGCGGCAGTGTCGGCTCGATGTAGCGAATCAACAAATGTAGCTAAGCGTCGTTGTGCTTGCAAGCGGTTCTCTTTGCGCCCGATTTGCGACGGCAGGTGGCAGACGACCAAATCGACACGTTCGCCACACAGTTTACCTCGAATATATAAAAACTCACGTCGATAACCCGACTTCACCAATTTTATCTCGTTCGGGAAAAATTTATCGCCTTTGTATAACAGCGCTAAGTCCATACCGCGCGCATCGTTCGAAGTGCGGTGGATGTAGTTATAATCGGTGCCGAGTGTCATCACCAAATCGCGCACGACGCCCTCGTTTTCGACCTCGGCCAACGCAACCACCTCTGCTGCTACAGAATCTACAACTGACGCCAACGACTGCAATTTGTATTGGTAACGGGCTGTGTTCCAATGTAGTGCTCCCTTAGGCGTGTAATCTCTATCGTTGTAGAAGAGCGAAGGAATTGTGTCGTAGAGCGACTCTACGTTGTAGAACATAACAATTGGTGACCTTTGTGCCGATGCAGCGAAGGTCAAAACAATTGTCGCGATTATAATCGAGATCGTACGCATTACTCTGCCACTTCGGTCGGATTCTTGACGATTTTATAGCCGATTGCAGCAACGAGAATCGTCATTAAGGGGCTGATCAGGTTGAAGATGCAGTATGGGAAATAGACGAAGGTCGAAACGCCCAATACGGTCGATTGGGTCATACCGCACGAGTTCCACGGAATCAATACTGAGCACACCGTCGCCGAATCCTCGACCGAACGACTGAGCAGTCGTGGTTCGAGTCCCTGCTTGCGATAGAGCTCCTTAAAGAGGTTTGACGACAGAATAATTGACAAATATTGGTCACCCGTACACATATTGCAGAACAAGCCTGCACCAACGGTCGACGCTACAATCGACACCGTTCGACGCACAAACCTCAGGAAGAATGCTGTAATATTTGCCAACATACCGCTACCTGCCATTACGCCACCGAAACACATCGCGCAAACAATCAGCCACACCGTATGTAACATTCCCGCCATACCGTCGGTCGCAACCAACTCATTTAGAGCCTCGTTACCCGTTTCGATTGCAGTTGAACCATAGTAGCTCTGCATCACTGCCTTGAATGCACCTGCGAATCCGTCGCCTCCCGAAATATTGTACATAATCTCGGGTTGGAAGATGCAGAGAAAGACACCTGCAAGCAGGCACGACGCGAAGAGTGTAATCAGTGCGGGCAGTTTGCGAATAATCAGCAGGAGCGTAAACAGCGGAACGATCAGCAACCACGGCGTAATGTTGAACGTCGAACGCAACGACGCTGAGAATGCGGCAATCTGTGCAGGATCGCTAATCTCGTGAGTGAAACCGACAATCGTAAATACCACAAGCGCAATGCAGAACGATGGTATAGTCGTGACCATCATATAGCGAATATGGGTGAATAGTGGTGTTTCGGCCGCTGATGAAGCCAATACGGTTGTGTCTGACAGCGGCGAGATTTTGTCGCCAAAATATGCGCCCGAGATGATTGCACCTGCAATCCAACCTTCGTCGAAACCCTGCGCTTGTCCGATACCGATCAGCGCCACGCCAATCGTAGCGATTGTGGTCCACGAGCTGCCCGTCATCACCGAAACGACAGCCGAGATCACACAGCATGACACCAAAAAGAGTTTCGGGTGCATTACCTCCAAACCATAGCAGATCAGCGAGGGGACTACTCCACTCACCATCCACGAACCGGCGATTGCGCCAATCAGCAACAGCATAATGATAGCCGAGCCAACGCTGTAAATATTTTTCGAAATAGTCTCTTCAAGAGTCTGCCACTTAACGCCATAGCGCAACATTGCGATAGCAACGCAAACGGCACTCGCTGCCAACAACGATACCTGGCTACCTCCTGCCAACGAGTCGCTGCCGAAGGTGCGAATAACGGTGTAAAGAAGTACGACGAGTACTGCAATCGGAACAAATGAAATGATGACCGACGGACTTTGTTTCTTCATCTCTCGGTTGGGCTATTTTGCAGTGAAGCAATAATCGACAGCGTCGCGTAGACCTAACAGCAAGTCGCGGATAGCCATTCGGCGCTTGCCCGCCAGCTGCACCTCGTCAAGCGAGATCCAACCATCTTTGCAAGCCACTTTGAGCACTGTGCGACCATCGGTATAGACCTCGCCCGCGTTGCGCTGATGATCCGCCTTCTCGAAACTTACACTGAAAACCTTTGCCGAATTGACCTCGACGTTATCCTTGTACATATAGCTCCAAGCGGCAGGATAAGGCGACAAACCGCGCACGAAATTGACAATTTGCTCGCCTTCCTTTGTCCAATCGATCAGGCAGTCCTCCTTGAAAATCTTAGGAGCGGGTTTCAATTCCGAGTCGGGAATATGGCTCTGAACAATGGGCGAGATATTGCCCTTGGCAATCTTCTCGACCGTTTCTATAACTAATCCACTACCGATGTTCATCAGCTTGTCGTAGAGTGTGCCGATATTGTCTGACGGCAGAATCGGGCAACGTACCTGGCCGATAATGTCGCCCGTATCTATTTGATGATTAAGCAGGAAGGTGGTTACACCCGTTTCGCTCTCGCCATTGATAATAGCCCAATTAATAGGCGCCGCACCGCGATATTGCGGTAGTAACGATGCGTGCAGATTGAATGTGCCTAGGCGCGGCAACGACCATACGCTCTCAGGCAACATACGGAAGGCAATCACAATGCCCAGATCGGGCTTCAAGGCTTCCAGTTCAGCCTGAAATTCGGGATCGCGTAACTTGACGGGCTGCAATACGGGGAGCCCCTGCTCTACGGCATACTGCTTGACGTCGCTCTGTTGAATCTTACGGCCGCGGCCTGCGGGTTTATCGGGAGTGGTTACGACGCCGACAATGTTGTAACCACCCTCGACCAAGGCGCGGAGCGAGGTTACAGCAAACTCGGGCGTACCCATAAATACTATGCGTAAATCTTTGGCATTCATCTTTTTTGGCTATTTATTACGTTTCTTCGGTTTGAGTTTCGCAAAAAATGGAGTTAGTTTTTCCTTGATGGGATCGACAAACTTTTTGACGTGGTTATAATACCACTCGACATTCAGCAGATTCGAGTCATTGGTGGCCTTATATATGAGGAACGCCGCCAACGGTCCGAGTATAAAGGTCGAGAGCCACATACCTGCGGTTGCGCTCCACGTACCCTCTTTGGCAATCTTCTCGCCCGAGGTGCTGATGATGTAGTAGATCACGAAGAACACCACCGACACTACGATAGGCATACCCAGACCACCCTTTCGGATAATTGCTCCGAGTGCCGCTCCGATCGCAAAGAAGATGATGATCGATACGGGCAGCGATATCTTGCGGTGCCACTCTACTTTGCTGATGTTGAGCTGGTTAATAGCCTCTTTGCTCGATGTCTCGTCCCACGTGAATGATGCGCGCGACGAGGCTGCTGCACTGCGAGCCTGCGCCCAAAGATTCTTTCGCTCATAGATGTCAAGCGCTGCAATCGAGTCTTCGTATAGTACAGCTTTGAAAAGACTCTTATCGATGTCTAACTTCAAACTGTCTGGTGTAGGCAATACGCTGATATCCTCGTGGAAAATCTGCTCTTTGAGCAACGGGTCATACGAACGCGTAGTGGTAACCGTCACCAGACGTTCGAGCGAATCGATTGATTGATCCAACTCGGTAATGTTCTTTGTTTTACCCGTTGAGAACATATCGGCACTTGTGCGGGCAAAGTCGAAACCTGTTGTGGGAATAGCACCATTCTGTTCGGTAAAGAACGATCGACGTAGGCTGTTTTTGTCGTACCAGCTGTTGTTGCGGGTTTGCTCGTAAGACTCTCCATTGTAGAGCGTTACGAGTAGAAACTTCTTATCATCCGACAGTCGGATATAACCCGAATCGGCTACCATTGTAGTCATATTGCCGCTATTGTTGCGATTGTCGTAGATCAGGACATCGCGCAGTAGTTTGGTCTCGGGATCCTGTGTGCCGACGCGAATACTCAGATTATCGACGCCATTGAAGAACATTCCATCTTGGAATTCGATAGATTGTTTTTGCTGTTTAATGTCGTACAAAATACTGAACATCTTTTTGTTCGAGTATGGAACAAGGTCATTCGCAGCAAAGAAACTACCCAACGAAACAAACATAATCACAACGAACAACGGTTTGAGAATCTGTATCAGCGACATACCTGCCGACTTCATTGCCAGTAGCTCGTAATTCTCTCCCAGGTTACCCATTGTCATAATTGCGGCAAAAAGCGTCGCCAGCGGCAGGCCCATTGGGATCATTGCGGCCATAGCGTAGCACATCAGCTCGATAATGACGGCACCGTCAATACCCTTACCAACCAGATCGTCGATATGCTGCCAAACGAAGTTCATCATCAGCACGAACATAACGATCAGGAAGGTGAGCACCATTGGTCCCAAATATGATTTGAGAATGAATTTATGTATCTTTTTCATTGGCTCGTTGCGTATTTTGTTTTGCTACGCGCAGGTAGCAGTTTGACGATTATAAGTGCGAGTGTCAGTATGAAGATAATAACTGCACTCGGTGGAATTTCCAAGTAGTAGCTTGCTGTCAGACCGATCATGTTGGCCGCCATTCCGACTACGGCCGACCATATGGTGATCGCACGATATGATTTTGTGATCGAGTTCACTATAACGGCTGGCATAGTCAGTAGCGAGATGAGTAAAATAATGCCCATCACTCTGATTGATAGTACAATAGTTGCGGCAACGACAACGGCCATAATGTACGAAATAGCACGTGTCGGAATCCCCTGCGAGGCTGCGAAATCGCGGTCGAATGCTACGAACATCACCTGTTTGAGCCACACAATGGCGCCGATAATCAGTAGTAGACAGAGTGCTCCGAGCGCTACAACATCGCCACGCGTAACGGTGATAATGCTGCCAAAAAGATATGCCGACAAATCTCCCGCTGCATATCCCGATCGCAGGTTCATAAAGACGATACCGATTGCCATTCCGACCGACCAGACAATGCCGATAGCCGAGTCCTGACGAATACGACCGCGCTCACTCGCCCACTCGATTCCTAGAGCCGCAAGCACCGCGAAAATCATTGCTCCCGCGATCGGATTAGTGCCCGTATAGAGAGCGATACCCATACCGCCGAATGACGAGTGAGTGATGCCACCGCTTAGGAACACCATGCGTCTCGCCACGATATATGTACCCACAATGCCGCACGCTATGCCCGATAAGATGCAGGCATAGAGCGCATTGCTCAGATGTGGATAGGCCAATATGTCGTTCAAAAAATCCATAATTAGTGTTCGCGCGTGTGCATATCAACTTACAAAGTTATGATTTTTCGCCGACCTTGCCAAATTGTACGGGCATAATTCTGCAATGTTGGCTGTTTCGGAAGGAATATTTGCAGCGATTGATTGTTTTTGTGCCCGTTTTTTGTAATTTCGCACTGTAAATGTATTGCGAAAATCTATGAATGAGAATCGTGGTCGCCGAGTGAGTTTTCATACTCTCGGCTGTAAACTCAATTTTTCAGAAAGTTCGACTCTTGCGCGAGAATTCGAGCAGAATGGATATGTGCGTGTTGGTAGCGAGCGCGATGCAGATGTATGCGTGATCAATAGCTGTTCGGTTACGGAGCACGCCGACAAAAAGTGTCGTAATCTGGTGCGCAAAATCCACCGTCGCAACCCGTCGGCAATTATCGCCGTTACGGGCTGTTATGCACAGCTCAAACCGCAGGAAATAGCTAAGATTGAGGGTGTAGATATTGTGCTGAGCAACAACGATAAGGGGGATTTATATCAACGAGTGGCTGAACTGATGGGCCGCAAGGCCGAATCACCTTTCGTAACGAGTTGCCAGACCGAAGAATTGACCCGTTTTTTTGCTGCTTTTTCGAGTGGCGATCGTACGCGAACCTTCCTCAAAGTGCAGGACGGTTGCGACTATAAATGCGCCTATTGTACGATTCACTATGCGCGTGGTTCGAGCCGCAATATGCCGATTGCTGACCTGATAGAGGAGGCGCGCGAGATTGCTCGTTTGGGTCAAAAAGAGATTGTAATTACGGGTATCAATACGGGTGATTTTGGTCGCACTACGGGCGAAAGTTTCTACGATTTGTTACGTGCGCTGGATGATGTCGAGGGTATCGAACGCTATCGTATTTCGTCGATCGAGCCTAACCTTTTGACTGACGAAATTATAGAGTTGTGTGCCCGCTCGTCGAAGTTCCAGCCTCACTTCCATATTCCGTTACAGAGCGGTTGCGATAGTGTTTTGGCTCGTATGCGACGACGTTATACCACAGCGCGTTATGCCGATCGAATTGAAGCAGTGCGTAAGTTGATGCCCGACGCCTTTATTGGCATTGATGTGATTGTCGGATTCCCCGGCGAAACCGATGCGGACTTCCAAATTACATACGACTTTTTGGAGCGCTTGGCGCCCGCCTATCTGCATATCTTTCCCTTCTCGGAGCGTGCGGGAACGCCTGCTGTTGCAATGCCTGATAAGGTGCCGCCTCACGTTTCGGCTGAGCGAGCAAAGCGACTCGATGAGTTGTGCCAGCGCCTGAATCGCCAATTCTGCGAGCAACACATCGGACAGGAGGCCGAGGTGCTGTTTGAAGGCCCCGCAAAGGGCGGAATGATGTCGGGATTTACGGCTAATTACATCAAAGTTTTGGCGCCCTACGATCGTGCGTTGATCAACAAAATTGTGCGCGTAAAGTTGGATTCTGTGGAGGATAATTGCGATATGGTTGCGCATTTATTATAAAAGTTGTATATTTGCATTTTAGTGAATAAATATATCAGAGAATTCGATGAAAGGATTGCGTAAAAAGACCGTTGCTGGCTTCGGCTGTATCGTGGTGCTGTTGGCCTTCTCGGGTGTCGTGTCGATGCTCGAATTGGGTCGATTGAGTCGTGATGCTGAGGAGATTTTTGGAGCAAGTAAGCGAAATGTTGAGCTGGCGCAGGATATGCTTGACGCAGCTCAATCGCAACATACAGCCTTGATGCATATCGCCATTTTCGGCCAATATGAGTTTGCTGATTCGTGCCGCCATAGTTCGGAGCGATTAGCGGCTACGTTGGAGTTGGCACGCGAGGAGATCTACGATGCCACCTCGCTCGACTCATTGTCGATGGCGACGGCGCGTTTGGCAACGACGGTTGATGATTTTATGGCGATCGAGCAGCCGTTTGATCGTACCGATTCGATGGTGCGAGCAAATGCAATGTGGTACACTCGTCAGTACGAGAGCGACTATATGGAGTTGCATAATGCGGTGAAGAACTACATTACCTCGATGCAGGGTACGCTGGCACCGCGTACCGAGTTGCTGAAAAAGAATGCTTACCGCGCAGTTATGCCCGTGCTGATTACGCTGATCGTGACGATTCTGATTGTGTTGATGCTGTTGTATTTCGTGCATTGCTATGGTGTTAAGCCGATTGCCGAGCTGAATAAGCGATTGGACGATTATCTGCGATATAAGTTGCCGTTTACGGCTAAGGGAGAGTTTGTTGACGAGCTGGCTTCGATCAAAGAGCAGATTGAGGTGCTGATCACACGCAACAAACGACGTCTTGATGAATAATGTTAAGCGACTATGCGACTGAGCGTTATATTTAGATACATTGGCATTGTGATGCTGTTTTTGGCGTTGTTTATGTTGGCGTCGGCAGGCGTTTCGTACATCAACCACGTCGATACGGCATTCTATCCTCTGCTGATCTCGTTTATGCTGACGCTCGTACTTGGAGTTTTCCCGCTAATCTTCGTTACCAAGGATCCAAATGCCACGATGACCAACAAAGAGAGCTACTGTATCGTCGTGGGTGCTTGGTTGTTGTCGTGTGTGGTAGGTATGTTCCCCTATCTGATTTGGGGCGGCGAATTCTCGTTGATCAATGCTTGGTTCGAGAGTGTTTCGGGCTTTACGGCAACGGGTGCGTCGATCTTGAATGATATTGAGGCATTGCCACGAGGATTGCTCTACTGGCGCTCGGCGACAAATTGGGTCGGTGGTATCGGCGTGGTCATCTTCGCGATGATGATTTTGCCGACGCTGGGTCGCAACAAAGCCTCGCTGACCAATGTCGAGATGTCAGCAATGGCTAAGGATAACTATCACTACCGCTCGCAACAGCTGATTCGCATTCTGCTTACGACCTACATCTCGGTTACGTTGCTGTGTATGTTTGCATTGAAATTGGCAGGAATGACCTGGTTTGACGCTTGTACGCACGCGATGAGTGCGGCCTCGACGGCGGGCTTCAGTACCAAGAATGCAAGTATCGGCTACTTCAATAGCCCAGCGATTGAGCTGATTTTGATAATTACGATGTTTATTTCGGCGATTCACTACGGTCTTGTGTTCTCGACTTTGACGGGTAAGCGCAATAATATTTTCCGTTCGGAGGTCGTTAGAACATACTTTGTTGCGCTGATGGCGAGCTCGGTGCTGATTGCAGTGAGTCTGCGACTGGCTGACGTCTACCCTACGCTTATCTCGTCGTTCCGTCATTCGCTGTTCCAGGTAGTGTCGATCTCGACAACTGCAGGTTTTGCTACGGCCGACACCAATACTTGGACACCTTTGGCTGTTATGCTGTTGGTCTTTTTGTCGTTGGTCGGAGCGTGCGCAGGATCGACTACGGGTGGTTTGAAGTTCGATCGTCTGATCCTGGCTGCTAAGTCGGTGAAGGCGCGTATTGTGCAGCAACAGCACCCGAATGCTATTGTACGAATTAAGATTGATGGAGTGATTCAGCGTACCGATACGGTCGGAATGGTGATGACTTTCATCGTGTTCTATATTTTGCTGATTCTGCTTGGTGTCTTTGTCAATTCGCTCTTTGGGCTTGATTTGACAACGGGATTCACGTCGGCAGTGGCTTGTGTGTCGAATGTCGGACCGGCATTTGGCGAAGTGGGATCGGTGCTGAACTATTCGACATTGCCGACGATGGTGAAATTTACCGATACGTTGCTGATGTTGTTTGGTCGTTTGGAGATATTTGGTTTGATCCAGATTTTTTTGATTAAATGGTGGGTTTAGAATAATATGAAGAGATACTCGATAATACTGATTGCGCTATTTGCACTTGTTGTTAGCGATGTGTCGGCACAACCTCCCGTGAAGGCTCGCATTGCGGGTTTGGAGGATAATGCCGAATATATGGCTTTGCTGACCGATGGCGTCCGACTGCAACAGATGGAGGACTCGGTAATGCGTGTGATTGAGCAGAATCGAAAACTGTTTGCCGAAGATGCTGCCAACCGTGCTAAATATAGCGATGCAATTTTGTCGTTGGAGGAACAGCTGTTTAGCCTGCGTAATAGTAAGGGTGACATTTTTAGCCGTATCAATACTATTGAGCAGGATTGGTTGATTACCAATATGAATTCAGCACAGAGCTCGATGAGTGAGTCATTCCCTGATCAACAGGCCTCAGATATGATTGTAGAGCAGGCAGAGGTTCAGCCTTCACGTTTGGTCGATGATGTCCACTTCGCGGCAGCTCTCGATCAGGTTGACTATGTAGCATTGCAGCGTGCTCAAAACGACGAGAATAAGGTGATCGAGTATGTCAATATGCTTAGTGAAAACCACTCGGCAATGGAGTCGATCAGAGTGCAGTATGAGCAAACGCAAGATGCGTCGGAGGCTTCGCGCCTATACTCGAACTATCAGGTGCTGAATGGTTTGTGCTCGGCGTTGAATGATTCGATCTCGACGCGTTGGGGTGCAATTTTTGACGCAAAGAGCTATGCCTACAACCTGATTCTCGAAATGGAGCACCGCGATGATCTGTTGGAGAATAGCGAGTTGGCGCTCTCGCAGGCTTTGCAGCAGGTGGCGGCAGATAGAGGCTTGTATGCTTCGGATGCAATGAGTAGCTATTTCAATACCAAGAAGTACCTGGTTGACACCGAGATTGCGCTGGCTCGAATCTATGGCTTGGGCTTTGTGCAGGACTCGTTGTCGAAGATATCACAACAGCTTTCGGCAATTGATTACCGACTGCAGAAGGTCGAGATTGAGGAGCGATTCTTCTTGGCTTATGAACCGATTGGCGTGTCGTCGCCCTCGAAGTATAATTCTCGCAATCCGATTCCCGAATGTGAGATTTATGATCGCGGCACGATCTATCGCGTGGTGCTTGGAACATTCTCGCAGCAGCAACCAATCTCGATATTCAAGGGTGTATATCCATTGTATCGTTTGAAGACTGAGGAGGATAAACATCGTTATTTTGCAGGAGGTTTTGCAACTGAGGCTGAGGCTGATGAGGCGCAGATCAAATTGAAGAATATGGGTTTCCGTCGTCCGGAAGTTGTGGTTTGGCGCGATGGCGTTTATGCCAATTTGGTTGAGGAGCGCGAAGCTGCGGCTGAGATGACGCAGGTATTCCGTGTCGAGATCTCGGGCGCAGAGCAGATGACTGATGAGCTGCGTTCGGTCCTCGATTCGCTTGCT
Organism: Rikenellaceae bacterium; assembly: GCA_017379895.1. Classification (GTDB taxonomy): domain Bacteria; phylum Bacteroidota; class Bacteroidia; order Bacteroidales; family Rikenellaceae; genus Alistipes. The sequence continues at coordinate 21,741 of JAFNVH010000056.1, forward strand.
ATGGACAAGGATATCACGCGAATTAATGGTCGCTTTATCGTGATGTCGTTTGCAGTGCGTGATGATGCAGATAAACTTGCTGAGGCATTGTCTGCAATCGATGGCGTTACGGCTGAGGTGATCGCAATCGCGGTGGAAAACTCTGCTACCGAGGAGGAATAAGAGAGTATGTTGCTCTCCGTGTCCCGAAAATATGAATAGGAGATAGTAATATTTATCGAAAAATAACTATCTTTACTGAACTAACCATAAATAACCAAAGAACTATGTTTTGGATTGTATTGCTCATTCTTCTTGGAGCTATATTTCTGATGGCCGAGTTGATTCTGCTGCCCGGTGTGTCGATTGGTGGTATTCTTGCGTTGGGTTGTGACATCGCAGCTGGATATTTCGCATTCGCGTGGTATGGCACGACGGCCGGTTGGATTACTGTCGGTGTAATTTTTTTAGTGGCCGTTGTTGTGACTATTCTGTCGTTGCGAGCTAAAACGTGGCAGAAGCTCTCGCTGAGTCAGCAAATCACATCGTCAAGTATGGATACCCCGCAGGAGCATAACGTGAAGATTGGTGATCGCGGTGTGGCGATTACGCGCCTTGCGCCGATGGGTAAGGTCGAAATTGCTGGCCGTATGTTTGAAGCAAAGAGTACGACCGAATTGATCGATCAGCAGTCGGATATCGAGGTGACAGGCTTCGAGAATTTCAATATTATCGTCAAGAAAGTAAAGTAATAACCATAAAAATATATTTGAGCTATGGTAGAGATTGGAAGTGTGGGTATGCTTGCCCTAATTTGTTTTGCGGGCTTCGTGCTCCTGATGTTGATTTTCTACTTCATTCCTATGGGATTGTGGTTTTCGGCATTGGTTTCGGGAGTGAGAATCAGCTTATTGCAGTTGGTGCTGATGCGTTGGCGTAAGGTGCCGCCCTCGACTATTGTGTCGGCTATGATCGAAGGTACGAAGGCAGGTTTGACCATTAATGCTAATGAGCTGGAGGCGCACTATCTTGCAGGCGGTAATGTAACTAATGTTGTTCACGCGCTTGTGTCGGCGCAGAAGGCAAATATTAATCTTGACTTCCAGATGGCAACAGCTATCGATCTGGCAGGTCGTGATGTGTTTGAAGCTGTGCAGATGTCGGTAAACCCGAAGGTGATCAACACTCCGCCCGTTTCGGCCGTAGCTAAGGACGGTATTCAGCTGATTGCTAAGGCTCGTGTAACGGTGCGCGCTAATATCAAACAGTTGGTCGGTGGTGCTGGCGAAGAGACCGTTTTGGCTCGTGTTGGCGAGGGTATCGTGTCGAGTATCGGTTCGTCGGAAACACATAAGGTAGTGCTTGAAAATCCCGATTTGATCTCGCGTGCGGTGTTGATGAAGGGTCTGGATGCAGGTACGGCATTCGAGATTTTGTCGATTGATATCGCCGATATCGATGTTGGTAAGAATATTGGTGCAGAGTTGCAGATGGATCAGGCTAATGCCGATAAGAATATTGCACAGGCTAAGGCTGAGGAGCGTCGCGCAATGGCAATCGCTTTGGAGCAGGAGAATAAGGCTAAGGCTCAGGACGCTCGCGCTCGCGTGATCGAGGCTGAGGCTGAGGTGCCGCTGGCTATCGCTGAGGCGTTCCGTTCGGGCAACTTGGGTATAATGGATTACTACAAGTTGAAGAATATTCAGGCTGATACTACGATGCGCGAAACCATCGCAAAGCCAGCTGATAAGAAGTAGTTGCGACTACTCTTTCGGTGAAAATGAAATCGCGTCCTCAATTGTCGGGGACGCGATTTTATTTTAGTGGCTACGCTCTTCGGTGAGCAACCGATCGAATGTTTGTTGCAGGAGCTCTTTGTCTGCTATTATTCGTCGCAATTCGGCCAGACGGGCACTATTTTTCGATTCGGGGATCCAAAGGCGCAGATAGCCATCCTCGGCATATTTCTCTTGCAGGTGGGCGCAGAATCGCTCATATTGTCCATTGTTGTCGAGTTGTGGATAGTTGTTCAGTCCGTATTGAACGGTGCGACGCAGCGTCACTTCGGGATCGATCACGCGGTCAGCTTCGGCAACAATGCGGCCATAGATCGAGCGAGGCTCGTGCTTGGATGATGCGCGATGGTCCTCGGCCGCGCAAGCAATAACTTCGATCTGCTCCTCGCTGAACCATTGGCGCAGACGCTCGTCAGATCGAATAATCTTGCCCGAAACGATGTGGTGGAACTCTCGTCCCTCGCACAGACCGAGATCGTGATAAGCCGCAGCGATATATAACATACGCTGATCAACATCGTAATGTGTGGCTAACGATAGGCTCTCAGCTATGACTGTTCGAGCGTGATCGATCGAATGGGCACGATCGAAATCGGCATAACGAGGTAGTATCTCCTGCTCGATATATTCCTGAATCTCTTTCATTGCTAAGTGGTTAAAAAAGAACCGACCTTCTCGGAGGGCCGGTTCTTGTATTATTGTTGTCGGAGTGAGTTGCTTACTCCTTCACGCAACGGATCTGGAAACCACCTGCACGATAGTTTGCCTGAGCTGCGTCGACGTTGTCGATGTTGAAATACATACCAACAGACTTGTCGCTCGAAGTCGTTGTCGAGCTCCAATAGTAGCCGGTGTAAGGTGTGCCGTCGTGGTTTACGTTAGTCAGCACACCCTTCGAGAAACTGCGGCGACCAGCGGCGGGATAGAACGTAATTTGATCATTGACATCGAAATACCAGCCACCCTCAAATGCGCCATCGGTAGCCTCCTTCATGCCGTTCCAGACCTTGCTCTCGGGAACTTTCCAGCCAATCGGGCAAGGGTCGTACATTGTTTTTTGAGCGCCCCAAAGTGATGCGTCGTGTTTCGAGTAGAGCCAATCATAATCGCTCTCCTCTACACCCTTGATGATGCGTGTGGGGAACTTAACGGCGTACTCGATGTTGCCAGTCTCTTCGTCGCAGTCAATGGTCGAGAAAGCGATGTTGGTGCTCAGGCTACTATAAGTCGAAGCGTTTGAAGTCGATGTCGCGTTGTCGCTCATAATCAGCGGCTCCTTGCGGCCCCACTGGTAGAACATACCGTACGAATTGTAAGCGTCATCGCTGCCGTTGCTCATTGCACCGAGGTTGCGATCCATCATTACACTACCATCGGGATAAGTAATATTCTCTGCGGTGGGATTGTAGTCGGTCAGCCACAAGTGCCAGCTCCACAGAATGTTATCGTCTGCATCCTTCACGGCGATCAGTGCGTTGCCCTTGTTGATCTTAGTTTCATCGTTAGCATCTGCGGTAGTCGTGAACGAGATATGATCACCATCAAGCATAACGGGACCGAGCAGCTTTTTGCTGGTCTGCCAAACGATATCGGCACTTGCGGGTGTACCACCAATGCTCTGATTCGAATTACCCTTAACGGTTGCCTTGATCTTGTAGCGTGCATTGGGCTCGCTGATGATGTAGCAGTTTGCGGTCTGGGTAATAGTTGTTGCGGGCAGGATCTCCACGTTCAGCTGTGCCGAAACAGTGCGCTCTTTACGGTGTACCGACACCTTAACGACGCCACTCATATCCCCCGAACCCTTTGCAGGTGCAGTAACTTTGAGCTGAGTCTTCGAGGGGAGCTCGGCTTTCCAACCGCTGGGAACCTCTTCGATCTCGTACGAATGTTCTTTCTTCATCGAAACCACGAACGTGTGTGTCTGTCCGTAGTCGAAATATGCAGTTGTCGGAGCGTCGTCCAACGTTATGCGCAACTGGTTGTCCTCGTCCTCGTTATCGCACGACGTGAAGATCATTGCAACGGTTGCGAGCATGGCGCAAAGAGTGGTAAAGCTGTGTTTAAATATTTTCATATTTACGTTAGTTTTCAAAATTTCGGGCAAAGTTACCAAAATACCTTTTAATTCCCAATCGAATGTGTGCATATTTCTCCCTAATTGTGGAATTAATTAGCGAATAACGGCTCTAAAACGCGAGATATTGCAAATTTAGTATTTGAAATGTGGGTAAAATTCTATTTTGTTACACAAAAAAGAACGGCAACCCACGCGGGTTGCCGTTCTAAATCGAGTTATTTTACGAGCAATTGCTCTAAATCATCGAAGAATGACGGGTAGGATTTTGCGACACATTCAGCCCCTTCGATGGTGATCGGCGAGTCTGCTGTCAGTGCGGCAATAGCCATCGACATCGCTATGCGATGATCGCCGTGGCTGTCGATCGTGCAACCGTGAATCTTGCCGCCGTGAATACGCATAACATTCGGCTCATCAATATCAACCTCGATGCCTGCCTTGGCATACTCTTCGGCCAGTGTTATGGCGCGATTACTCTCCTTATGTAGCAGTCGTTCAGTGCCATAGATCGTGGTAGTACCCTTGCAATTTGCGGCCAATGCAGCTAATGCGGGAAACAGATCGGGACAATGTGTTGCATCGAATTCGAATGCCTTCAAATGGCGATGGCGAACGGTTACGGTGTTGTCGGTTGATTCGACCTCGGCACCAGCGCTAATTAGCGCCTTGATGATTGCGGTGTCGGCTTGCAGCGATAAGCAACTCATATTATTAACTGATACTTCGCCCGCGACTGCGCCTGCAACCAACATCGGTGCTGCGCCACTCCAATCGCCCTCGATCATATAATCGGTAGCTTGGTATTGCTGGAAACCCTCGATGAAGAATTCGCTGTAATCTTTATGCGCAATCTCGACACCGAAACGACGTGCGGTATCGATTGTCATATCTACATACGGCAGGCTTTTGAGATCCTTGGCATAAATAGTCGTATCTTTCTGAGCCATAGGTAGTGATAGTAACAAGCCTGTCAGGAACTGTGAGCTTATCGAGCCATCGACGCTCACCTCGCCACCCTGCATCGGACCGCATACCTGAATCGGCAAGAAACCGCCTCCGTCGCGTACCTCGACGCCCAGCTGACGCAGCGGCTCAATCATCATCGAGATAGGACGATAAAGGATCGTACCCTCACCATTGATCGTGATCGGCTGGTTGTGTAGCGAGGCAACGGGAGTAAACAGACGTGTAGCAAGTCCAGACTCGCCAATATGCAGATTGTCGGTGCGAGGGGCAAATCCGCCGCGCACTTTGATTGTCGACTCGTCGATGTAGGTAACTTCTGCGCCTAATGCCTCGATGCAGTGTATTGCCGAGCGGGTGTCGTCGCACAATTCGAGGTTACCAATGATCGATATGCCATCGGCAAGCAACGCTACGGCCAACGCTCGTTGGGCATAGCTTTTCGAACACGGAGGAGTTATGCAACCACCGACTTTAGAAGGTGAGATAATTCGTTTCATTTACCTCAGTTTAAAGTCCTTACCCAAATATACTTTACGTACCTGCTCGTCGTTTGCCAAGTCCTCGGCCGAGCCCGCTTTCAGGATTTTTCCCTCGAAAAGCAGATAGGTACGGTCGGTGATCGAAAGTGTTTCGTGAACGTTGTGGTCGGTAATGATCACGCCGATATTCTTGTCTTTCAACGTGCCGACGATGCTCTGGATATCCTCGACAGCAATGGGGTCAACGCCCGCAAATGGCTCATCGAGCAGAATGAATTTGGGGTTGATGGCAACAGCTCGCGCAATCTCGGTACGACGGCGCTCACCACCCGAAAGCTGAATGCCAAGGCTCTTGCGGACCTTTTGCAGGCGGAACTCCTCGATTAGATTTTCAACACGCTCACGTTGATACTCCTTTGAGTAGTCGGTCATCTCGAGCACCGAGCGAATATTGTCCTCGACGCTCAATTTGCGGAATACCGAAGCCTCCTGCGCCAGGTAGCCTACACCCAGCTGTGCACGCTTGTAGACGGGCAACGACGTGAGTGTTGTGACCTGGTTGTTGTCATCTTCGAGATAGATGTCACCTTCGTTGGGCTTGATCAGTCCAACGATCATATAGAATGAAGTGGTCTTGCCGGCGCCATTGGGGCCTAACAAGCCTACGATCTCGCCTTGCTTAACGTCGATTGATACGTGATCAACGACGGTACGAGCTTTGTATCGTTTAACGAGATCTTTTGTGAATAGTCTCATTTTTGCTAAAATTTTCCACAAAGTTATGGAATTTTCCGAAAAAAGTTGTATCTTTATCTCAAATTTGTTTCAACTACACGAATCTATGGCGGAAGATTTACATAACCTATTGCACGATAAGCTGAAAGAGTATTTCGGCTTTACATCGTTCAAGGGCTATCAGGAAGCAGTAATTAAAAATGTGCTCGAAGGCAAGGATACCTTTGTATTAATGCCTACGGGTGGAGGTAAGTCGTTGTGCTACCAGTTGCCGGCTATGATTATGGACGGTGTTGCGATCATTATTTCACCTCTGATCGCGCTGATGAAGAATCAGGTTGACTCGATGCGAACCTTCGCAGCTGAGACAGGTGTGGCACACTTCCTCAATTCATCTCTGAATAAAACAGCAGTCAATCAGGTTCGTGCCGATGTGCTTGCGGGCAAGACTAAGTTGCTCTATTTCGCACCCGAATCGCTGACCAAAGAGGACAATGTCGAGTTTCTGCGCAAGATCAAGATTTCGTTCTACGCGATTGACGAGGCTCACTGTATTTCGGAGTGGGGCCACGATTTCCGTCCTGAGTACCGCCGTATTCGCCCTATTATCAACGATATTGGTCAAGCTCCGCTGATTGCACTGACGGCTACCGCCACGCCGAAGGTGCAGATGGATATCCAGAAGAACCTGGGTATGCAGGAGGCTACGGTATTCAAGTCGTCGTTCAATCGTGCGAACTTGTATTATGAGATTCGTCCCAAACACGATGCGTCGAAGGAGATTATCCGATTCATCAAGCAGAATGATGGCAAGTCGGGCATTATCTATTGCCTGAGCCGTAAGAAGGTCGAGGAGTTGGCCGAACTGCTGGTGGCTAACGGAATTAAGGCGCTGCCCTACCACGCTGGTATGGATGCCGCTACACGTGCAAATAATCAGGATGCATTCCTGCACGAAGATGTCGATGTGATTGTTGCGACGATCGCGTTCGGTATGGGTATCGACAAGCCCGACGTGCGTTATGTGATCCACTACGATATTCCCAAGAGCCTAGAAGGTTACTATCAGGAGACAGGTCGTGCAGGTCGTGATGGTGGCGAGGGTCGTTGTATCGCTTTTTATAGCTATAAAGATATTCAGAAGCTCGAAAAGTTTATGCAGGGTAAACCTGTGGCCGAGCAGGAGATTGGTAAACTGCTGTTGCAGGAAACGGTGTCTTATACCGAGAGCTCAATCTGCCGCCGCAAGACGCTGTTGCACTATTTCGGCGAGGAGTATACCGAGGACAATTGCGGCAACTGCGACAACTGTCTGCATCCGCGTCCGCAGAAGGATGCTAAGTCTGCAACGCAGTTGATGCTCAAGACGTTGTCATTCATTGGCGATAAGTTCAAGTCGGACTACTTGGTCAATATTCTGGTCGGTAAAGTTACGGCATTGAACAAGAGTTACGGCCATAACGATTGTGAGTGGTTTGGCGCTGGTGCCGACTATGACGCTAAGTTTTGGGGCGCAGTAGTTCGTCAGGCTCACATTTTGGGCTTGATTGATAAGAATATCGAGAATTATGGTCTGCAATCAATTAATGATAAGGGCCGTTCGTATATCAACCTACCCTTCCCGATTATGATTACGCTCGATCACGACTACGATGCTGAGGAGAAGGAGATCGAGGCAGCAACGCCTCAGGGGCGTGGTGGCGTGGCAGATGAGGAACTGTTCTTGATGTTGAAGGATCTGCGCAAGAAGGTGGCTAAGAAGCACGATCTGCCGCCGTTTGTTGTGTTCCAGGATCCTTCGCTCGAAGATATGTCGATTCAATACCCGATCACCATCGAGGAGATGCAGAATATCACGGGCGTTGGTGTCGGTAAGGCTAAGAAGTTTGGTGCGGAGTTCGTCAAACTGATTAAGCAGTATGTCGAGGAGAAGGAGATTATCCGCCCGCAGGATATGGTCGTTAAGAGCGTCGGCAACAAGAGCGGCAACAAGATTTTCATCATTCAGTCGATCGACCGTAAGATGGATCTCGAAGATATCGCCCGCGCTAAGGATTTGGAGTTTGACGAGTTGCTGACAGAGATTGAAGGTATTGTCAATTCGGGTACTCGCTTGGATATCAAGTACTACATTGATAGCTATATGGACGAGGATAAGGCCGAGGATATCTACCTCTACTTCAAGGAGGATGCCGAGAGCGATTCATTGGCCGAGGCGGTCGAGGAGTTGGGTTCGGATTATACCGAGGAGGAGATTCGTCTGATCCGTATCAAGTTTATATGCGAACAGGGTAATTAATCGAGAATATGACCGAAGTACGTGCAAAGAAATCACTCGGACAGCACTTTCTGACCGATCTTAATATTGCTCGCAAAATTTGTTATTCGATGTCGGGTGGTACGCCCGAGCAGCCTGCAACCGTCTTGGAGGTTGGTTGCGGTATGGGTGTGCTGACGCAGTTCCTGTTGCAACGTGACGATGTGGTGACCTACGGCGCGGAGATCGATGGCGAGAGCATTGTCTATCTGCACGAGCACTACCCTGCTTTTGCACCGCGATTGGTCGAGGGCGACTTCTTGCAAATGGATCTCAAAGCGATGTTCCCCGATGGCGTGCGAGTGATTGGTAATTTTCCCTATAATATTTCGTCGCAGATATTCTTCAAGGTTATTGAGAATCGCGATCTGGTGCCCGAGTGTGTTGGAATGATCCAGCGCGAGGTTGCGGTGCGCTTGGCCGAGCCGCCGGGATCGAAGGAGTATGGTATTCTGAGCGTGTTATTGCAGGCATGGTACGATATCGAGTACCTTTTTACGGTTGGCGAGCAGGTATTCAATCCGCCCCCGAAGGTCAAGAGTGCGGTGATTCGTTTGGTGCGCAATCAGACAACGAAACTCGATTGCGACGAGCAACTATTTGTGAAGGTCGTAAAGGCATCATTTGGTCAGCGTCGCAAGATGCTGCGCAACTCGTTGAAGTCGGTATTTGGCGATTTCGGTGGTGCTGAGCATCGTTTCTTTACGCAGCGCGCTGAGCAATTGTCGGTAGCCGATTTCGTGGAGCTGACCCAATGGGTAGCCGAAAATCGCAAGTAATCGTATAGAAAAAGGTATATAAAAAAACGAAATGTTCGCTTTCCGATTGGAGAGCGAACATTTCGTTTGGTACTCGGAGCGGGAATCGAACCCGCACGGCCGTTGCTGGCCACAGGATTTTAAGTCCGGCGTGTCTACCTATTCCACCATCCGAGCAACCCTATTGTGCATTATTGCGAGTGCAAAAGTATCGATTTTATTTTGAAAATGCAAGTTATTCCTTTTGTGCTTTGTTTGTAATCACCAAACTTTTTACTAAATTTGTCAAAATTCTATCCTAATATGAAAAAGATCCTCTTACAATTAGCTGTCGTAGCCGTATGTTGCGGTTGCGGTCAGGAGGCGGTGCAGACTCAGCAGGAGGAGCCCGCTGAACCTCAGAAAATCGAAAATCCTATGGTTGATTCGCTCTCGTGGGCTGCTACTCCCGTTAAGGACCAGGCACGCACGGGCACTTGCTGGGCTTATGGCGGTGTGTCGATGCTCGAAAGCGAAGTGATGCGTCGCGGTGGCGAAGAACTCAATCTCTCGGAGATGTGGGTTGCTCGCAACGCGTGGAAAGATAAGGCCATAAAGTATGTGCGCCTGAATGGTCGCATGAACCTCTGGCAAGGTGGTGAATTGCACGACGTGCTCTACGTCGTTGATCGCTATGGTATTGTACCTCAGTCGGTTTACGAGGGTAATTCGTCGGACGGTCAGTACGATCACCGCGAGTTGTGCAACGTAATGGTTGATTGCGCGAAGAAGATTGTCGAGGAGAAGGCCTATAAGAATGAAGGTTGGCAGGACGAGTTTGACAAGATTCTCGATCAGTATTTGGGTGTGCGTCCCGAGACTTTCGAGGTTGATGGCGTTGAGTATACTCCCAAGAGTTATGCTGAGAAACTGGGTCTGTCGGGCGACGATTTCGTCTATTTGACTTCGTTTGCTCATCACCCCTACTATGAGGAGTTTGCGATCGAAATTCCCGACAACTGGCTGGCAGGTACTTCGATCAACCTGCCCCTTGACGAGCTGATTGAGGTGATGTATGGCGCATTGAAGGCTGGTTATACGATCGGTCTGGGCTCGGATATCTCGGAGTATAGTTATAGCGGCGGTGTGTGCGTGCTGCCTACCGACGAGAACTACGTGAAGGGTACGACTCTCACCGATGAGATCGTAGTTGACGAAGCCCTGCGTATGAAGTGGTTTGACGACCGCACGACGGTTGATGACCACGTGATGCATATCGTAGGTCTGTCACGTGATCCTCAGGGTAAGTGCTATTTCAAGGTGAAGGATTCGGGTGGTGTATCGCGTAACTTCGATGGTTACTGCTACATCTCGGAGGCCTTTATGCGCGGTAAGGTGATCGAGATCGCTGTTAATCGTGCTGCAGTAGATCCTGCTGTGCTCGCTCGATGCAAGTAATAACGCCCTCCACGTCGCGCGGGTCGTGCCAAATGACCTGCGCGTCGCGGCGGAACCAAGTTAATTGACGCTTGGCATAACGACGCGAATTGCGTTTGATAAGTTCGACTGCTTCGTCACGGCTACAAGTGCCGTCGAAGTAGTCGAACATCTCTTTATAGCCTACCGTTTGTAGTGAGTTGAGATGACGATAAGGGTATAATGCGTGCGCCTCGGCCTCTAAACCTTCGGCCATCATCATATCGACGCGGCGATCGATGCGGTCGTAAAGCTCCGCGCGATCCATCTCTGTACCAATCTTAATGACGTCGAAATTGCGCTTGCGTATTGTGCCTGTGCGGAATTCCGAGAAGGTGCGACCACTTGCCAGGCAGACCTCCAATGCACGCTGTACACGGGCGGGATTATGACGATCGACCTCGGCGGCATACGCGGGGTCGAGCCTCTCCAACTCGGCAAACAGATCCTCGACGCCCTTGTCGCGCAGGCGTGCCGAGAGCTGCTCGCGCAGTTCGTCCGAAGCCTGCGGAATATCATCAATACCTTCACATAAAGCCTTAACATACAGACCGGCACCACCTACGGCAACCACCATCTGGTGTCCTGCGGCAAAAAGTTCGTCAAGTTTTGCCAAAGCCTCCTGCTCATATCGTCCGCAGGTGTATTGTTCGTGAATATCGTGTGATGCGATGAAATAGTGCGTTGCCGCAGCAAGTTCCTCGGTCGTAGGTTGTGCCGTGCCGATTGCCATACCGCGGAAAATTTGTCGTGCGTCGGTCGAGATGATAGGTGCATTATAATACTGCGCCAAGCGAATACTCAGCGCAGTTTTACCTGATCCCGTCGGACCAACAATGACAATCAACAAAGGTCGCACGTTAGAACTCATCGTCGTAGTTGTCGTCGCCCTCAAAATCGTTGAAATCACCCATCATCTCGTCGAATGCCGAGCCTTCGGCCTCGCTCATCGTCGGATCGTACTGATCGGGAGCGGGTTCCTCCGAGAGAGTTACGCGGGGATACTCTACTCCCTCCTTTGCCTCACCGGCGCCGATCAATTCGAGATAGTAAGCGCGATCACCAAACATATCGAACTGATAGATCAATCTGTCGCGGTTGTGATGCATCAACTGACCCAGCACAACGCCATCCATCGGAACGGGAGCATCCTCGCCCATATCGCCCATATCTTCGAGTGTGAACTCGCGGAGCTTGTTCCAGCGGTCATCGGCCGTAAAGAACGAAGTCATAGCGGGGTCATATTCGAGGTCGTTGCGAATAAACTCTTCGAAATCAATCAGCGACATATCGTATAGTGCTTCGTAATCACGCACGAAACGATCATTCTCGTCGCTCAACATTCTAAATTTGAAAACCATCGACATAGTTGTGTCTGTAATTTTTAATTCCTATGCACAAAGATACACAAAAACTCGATTTCGCCAAATGCCAAACCCGATCTCAATGCTATTTTAACCGATATTTTTCAGCCACTCCAACACATCTGCAGCATCGGGATAGTCGGTTAGTGAGGGGTGCTGTGTAGAGCCTAGAGTGGTGGCACGGCGGAGAGGAGCGCAGTTGACTGCGTATTGAGATATGAAATTCGAGTCGTTGCACGCTACGCATTGTATCTCCTCGTCGTTTATCGAGAGCCACTCGGCAACCTCCGCCAACGACGAGTATCGAGCGATGTTAATTTGCGAAATTGCGGTTGGAAACGCACGTTCCTCAATCAGCACAGAGTGCCCCAAATCGGTGTGCGCTACCCCATTCATCGCCAATATTGCGCGATGCTGGCGATAGTTGTTGATGTAGCCCGTGTTGTGACTATTGTATGCGCGCATCGTTTCAGCGAGTTGTGTCGTGTCGTAGTTCTCGGGTGCGAAAATCAGTGAGATATTTCGACAGCCAAGTCCTGAATACATATATATATCGCTACACAGCGCGCTTAAATCGGTCTTAGATTCGGTGCCCGTTAGGATCGCCACTGAGGAGCGACTACCGCGCAGGAGCATAGGTAACGAGCCATATTCGGCTTGAAAATGGCGTACGGCATTGTCGCTGCCCGTAGCAATAACAGCATCGGGAATACTCTTTCTGTCAAATAGCTCGACCAAAACAGCTGGATAGATCTCGTGCAGTTGATCAATGACGAATTGCATCAGCACGCGATCCTTGCTCGAAGGCTTGACCAAGCAGCGATTGCCGCTTGCGATGACGCAGAGCAGATCAAAGAAACCCACAAGCGGAATGTTACCTGCCATAACAACCAAAACGCTACGCGGCGTAGTGACGGGCAAGCTCGGATAGCGATCGAGCCACGTACGCAGATGATTTTCGTTCAACATTTGTGAGCGAATTGCCTCGATGGCATTGCGAATCTCAACTTCGGAAAACCAGCTGTTTGCTGCGCTTGCGTCGTTGATCACCTGGCACGATGTGGGATCCTCGCCGAAGTGCGCCAAACGCTCACCTAGCGATACGAATAAATGTATGATCTGCTCCTTGTTCATAGTGCAAAGATAGGAAATATTCGCAGATAATTGTGGCTGGTCTGTTTTTTGATTGTCATTTTTGCGAGATTCGAAAAAATGGTTATCTTTGTGCCATCGAATTAATCAAAAGTCGTTCATTCGAACGATATGTCAATCCAAAATCAGATATTTATTTTCACACGTTACATATATGCAAGATTTAGATGCATTGAAAATGAAAAGTTTGGCCGAGTTGCGACAAATAGCCAAAGCATTGGGTATCAACGAGCAACTGAAAAAGAAGGAACTGCTTGATCGTATTATCGAGGTTGCTTCGGGTGCATCGGCCGAAACCCTAGAAAATGCGCCGAAAGGCTCTGCCGATAAGGCTAAACGTACTCGCCGTCCGCGTGTAAATACTACTCGTGTCGAAGATGCGAAAACCAATATCCCCACATCGGAGCAACCGAATGATGCCGAGCCGATTGTTGATGAGCCCAAAGCAGAGGTAGTCGAGGAGGCTGCACCCGTAGCACAGCCCAAGAAACGCGGTCGTAAACCGAAGAATCAAGCTGTTGAGCAGGCTCCTGAAAAGATCGAGGAAGAGTCTGAGGGTCAGATTGCCGATATGCCTGAGTTGGAGTACGAAATGGCTCGCAACGAGCACTATGTTGACGAGGAAGAGATCATTACCAAAGACGATTTCGCTGGCGAGATTGAAGGGGAAGGCGTGTTGGAGATTATGCCTGACGGTTATGGTTTCTTGCGCTCGGCTGATTATAACTATTTGAACTCTCCCGATGACGTATATGTATCGCCGTCGCAGATCAAGTTGTTTGGACTGAAACCAGGTGATACGGTCAGTGGTACGATCCGTCCACCGAAGGAGGGTGAGAAATACTTCCCTCTGATCAAGGTAATGGAGATCAATGGTTTGGAGCCAGAGTATGTGCGCGATCGAGTGCAGTTTGAGTTCCTGACTCCCCTATTCCCTAGCGAGAAATTCAATCTTACGAATAATGGCCACAATACGATTTCGAATCGCGTGGTTGATCTCTTCTCGCCTATTGGCAAAGGTCAGCGTGGTCTGATCGTAGCACAGCCTAAGACGGGTAAAACGCTTCTGTTACAGTCGATTGCAAATGCAATCGCAGATAATCATCCTGAGGTTTATATGATCGTACTGCTTATTGACGAGCGTCCCGAGGAGGTGACCGAGATGGCTCGCAATGTTAAGGCAGAGGTTATCGCATCGACCTTCGATGAACAGGCGTCGCGTCACGTTAAGGTTGCCGAGATGGTACTAGACAAGGCGAAACGAATGGTTGAGTGCGGCCACGATGTTGTGATCTTCCTCGACTCGATTACCCGTTTGGCGCGTGCATATAACTCGGTGCAGCCTGCGTCGGGTAAGGTGCTTTCGGGTGGTGTCGATGCTAATGCGTTGCACAAACCTAAGCGTTTCTTCGGTGCGGCACGTAATACCGAGGAGAAGGGTTCACTGACCATTATTGCAACGGCTCTGATTGATACCGGCTCGAAGATGGACGAGGTGATTTTCGAGGAGTTCAAGGGTACGGGTAATATGGAGTTGCAGCTTGATCGCAAGTTGGCCGACAAGCGTATCTTCCCCGCCGTGAATGTGATTGCGTCGGGTACGCGTCGCGAGGATCTGCTACTCAATAAGGAGGTGATCAACCGTACTTGGGTACTGCGTCGTTTCTTGGCTGATATGACTACAGTCGAGGCTATGGAGCACACCAAGAAACATATGGAGCGCACGCTCGACAACGAGGAGTTCCTGCTTACGATGAACCAATAAAAAACTATAAGACCTATGAAAAGACTTATTACAATTATGCTGTTGGCACTGACGGTGCAGACCGCAGCTGCGTGGGGCCCGAAGGGTCACGACGTGGTAGCATATATTGCCGAGTGCAATGTCAATAAACGAGTGAAAGCGAAGGTTATGGAGGCTCTGGGCGGCCATACATTTACCTATTATTCGTCTTGGGCAGACAATATTCGCAATTTCCCCGAGTATCGTCACACCTCGACTTGGCACTATGCAAATGTCGATGAGGGTTACACCTATGCAACTATGCCCAAGAATCCTAAAGGCGATGTGCTGACTGCCGTAACGCTGATTGTTGAGCAGTTGAAGAGCGGCAAGATTACTCCCGAGGAAGAGGACGTTTATCTGCGAATGTTGATTCACTTTGTTGGCGATATGCACTGCCCGATGCACGCAGGTCGTTTGAGCGACTTAGGAGGCAACCAGGTGATGATCAAGTGGTTTGGTCGTGACGCTAAGTTGCACGCAGTGTGGGACGATCTGATTGTTGAGAGCGTTCGCAAATGGAGCTACTCGGAGTGGCAGCGCGAGATCGACAACGTGTCGAAGGAGGAGCGTGAGGTAATGGCCGCAGGTACACCGCTCGATTGGATGAACGAAACGGTCGAGATTTGCAAGAAGGTCTATGAGGATGCTCCTGCGGGCTCGGAGTTGTCGTGGGACTACCAGAATGAGAACTTCCCTCTGCTCGAAATGCAGTTGCGCAAGGCGGGTTATCGCTTGGCACGTTTGTTAAACGAGATTTACAAGTAACGATATGAAACGCATTATTATTCCTGCGCTTGTAATTCTTGGCGCAATGATGTCGGCTTTTGCGGCGTCGCCCCGCCACGCTAAGCGTTCGGCTCACGACTATACAATCGAGCGTTACGATTCGCTCTATGGTGATATCGCGGTTACGATCGACCGCCCTACGCAGTTGATCAAGGGTGCTCCGACCTATATCGTTTTCTTCGCCCTGCCCAATACCAACACCGTGAAGTGGATCTCGGGTCGTACGGTCGAGGAAGGTGGCGATCGTCGCTACAATATTCAGCACGTAGGTGCGCAGACTCGTTTCTTGCGCGATAAGATGCCCGACTGCAATTTGCTGGTCGCTTATATGGGCGAGAAGAATCGCTCGTGGCCGACCTATATCCGCAATCGCGAGCGTTCGGGTCAGATCATCTGCAACATCATCGACAGTATTACCAATCTCTATAAGGCTTACGATCCCCGCATTGTGTTGAGTGGTCATAGCGGTGGCGGCCGTGTGTTGTTGCGCTATATCGAGCAGGTGCGAGAGATTCCCGACAATGTTGAGCGCATCGTGATTCTCGATAGCGACTATGCTTACGATGATGCTCTGCACCTCGATAAACTCGTTGAATGGCTCGATAAATCGAAGAAACATACGCTGTTTACATCGGTTTATTGCGATAGCGTGGTTGTGTCGAATGGTAAGAATATCGTTTCGGCGCGCGGTGGTACGTGGTATCGTACGGGCTGGCTGCGTCGCGGTTTGGCCGAGCATTATGATTTCGAGACTGAGCAGGTAGATTCGTCGCTGACCTACTATGAGGGCAAGCGCGGCCAGATTCAGATGTGGTTTAAGATGACTACTCCCGATGTTAGCTACCATAGCACGTTGGTTGATCGCAATGGTTTCATTCAGTCGATGTTGGGTGGTACTAAACTCGATGGTAATGGTTATGTATATTGGGGCGATCGCGCCTATACTAACTACATCGAGGATCATCCGAAGACTGAGAACCTTGATTAATAAGACTAAACCCGCGATGCGAAAAATTGCGTCGCGGGTTTCTTTTTATCGAAAAATTGCTATCTTTGTAATTGTAAAAACGCTGATGCGGGTGTAGCTCAGTGGTAGAGCATCGGCTTCCCAAGCCGAGGGCCACGGGTTCGACCCCCGCCACCCGCTCCAAAATAAAATCGCCCCGACCTTCGAAGGACTCGGGGCGATTTTATTTCGAATGAGGGTTGCGTTATCTCACATTGGCAATGCTGATCAGGTCGGCGAAAACACCCGCAGCCGTAACGCTTGCGCCTGCACCGTAACCCTTGATCTGCATTGGGTACTCCTTATATCGCTCGGTCGTGAGCGAGATCACGTTGTTACTGCCCGAGAGGTTATAGAGCGAATTCTCCGCGCTAATCTCCTTCAAGCCAACCGACGCCTTGCCGCGATTGTACTCGGCAACGAAACGCCAACGCAGACCCTTCGCCTCCATTCGCTGGCGCTCGGCCTCAAACTGAGCGTCAAGCTCGGGAATACGTGCCCAGAACTCGTCCAAAGTGCCCTCGAAATATTTATCGGGAATAAACAGGTGTTTCTCGACATCGCTCTGCTCGATACGATACTCCGCTTCGCGGGTCAGGATCACCAGCTTGCGCACAACATCCATTCCGCACAGGTCGATACGTGGATCGGGTTCGGCATAGCCAGCCTCGCACGCCATCTTAATAGCCTTGCTCAGCGGAATCTCGGCACTCATCACATCGAAAATATAGTTGAGCGTGCCCGACACAACAGCCTCGATGCGCAAGATGCGGTCGCCACTCTTAATGAGCGAGCCGATAGTGCTAATGATAGGTAGACCTGCGCCCACATTTGTCTCGTAGAGGAACTTAATACCGCGACGGCGAGCTGTCTTCTTCAGGCGATCGTAGGTGTCATAGTCCGACGATGCAGCGACCTTATTTGCCGCAACGACCGAAACGTTCGCGTCGAGCAGCTTCTGGTATGTCTGCGCCACATCGTAGCTTGCCGTGCAATCGACAAATACCGAGTTGAAGATATTGGCGCGCACCACCTCGTCGGTAAATGCCTGTGACGACGATTCGATCGTCGACTCGGCCATCAGACGACGATAGTCGTGCAGATCGATACCCTCGCGGTTGATAATCATACGACGCGAGTTAGCAATGCCGATCACGTTTATTTTGAGCGAATTTTCCTCAGCCAACTTCTGTTGCTGCTTAGCGATTTGATCGAGCAGGTTGCTACCGACCAGACCCACACCCGCAATAAATACATTTAGCACCTGATACTCCGATAGGAAGAACGAGTCGTGGATTACGTTCAGCGCCTTGCGCAGGCTATCAAGCGAAATGACGAACGAGATGTTGGTCTCCGATGCACCCTGTGAGCAGGCGATCACGTTGATACCGTTGCGACCCAGCGTATTGAACAACTGACCAGCGACACCGGGCGTATGTTTCATATTCTCGCCAACGATAGCTACCGTAGCCAGATCGTGCATTGCGATGATCTCGTTGATTTCACCCTGCGAAATCTCCTTCGCAAACTCGCGCGTCAGTTCCTCGACTGCCTTTGCCGAATCCGACTCATTGACACCAATCGAGGTTGTGTTCTCCGAAGCGGCCTGCGCCACGAAATAGACACTGATACCTGCTTCGGCCAACGTGCGGAAGATGCGCTGGTTGACACCGATAACACCCACCATACCAAGACCCTGAATAGTCAGCAAGCAGGTGTCATTGATTGACGAGATACCCTTAATGCTACGCTCGTCAGCGCGGTGTTCGTTCGAGATGAGCGTACCTGCCGCATCCGGGTTGAACGTATTGCGGATACGGATCGGAATATTCTTGTGATAGACGGGGAAGATCGTTGGCGGGTAGACTACCTTAGCACCGAAGTTGCACAACTCGGTTGCCTCGGCAAAGGTCAAATGATCGATTACATAGGTGGTATTGATCACACGTGGATCTGCCGTCATAAAACCATCGACGTCGGTCCATATCTCCAACATATCGGCATTGAGAGCCGCTGCGACGATAGCCGCTGTGTAGTCCGAGCCGCCACGACCGAGGTTGGTCACATCGCCACTATCACGGTCCGACGAGATAAATCCACCCATAACCGTGCGTTGGGTCAACGTCGCAAATGCCTCGCGAATGCGCTCGTTGGTCTGCTCGAAATCGACGATATGCTTGTCGTAGTAGTGCGTCGTGCGGATAATCGAGCGCGAGTCCTTCAACTCTGCCCCATCGATCACCGCCGCAATGATGGTCGACGACAGACGCTCGCCATAGCTGACAATCGTGTCGCGTGTGCGCTCCGAGAGATCCTTGATGAGGTAGATACCTTTGTAGATGTTCGACAACTCGTCGATCATTGCATCCACCTTCGCGCGAATCTCGACGGCCAATGCACTATCGCCCATCAACTCCTTGATTGTCGAGTGGTGTTTATCAATAATGAACTGCAATTCGCCGATGTAGCTATCGTCGCCCGACGAGGCTAATTTAGCCGTACGGATCAGTCGATCGGTGATGCCGCCCATTGCCGAAACAACGACAATAGTAGGTTCAGTCGACTGCTCGACAATCTGCTTCACTCTAAGCATTGCAGAGGCGGTACCCACAGAGGTACCGCCAAACTTCATAACTTTCATCTAAATTCTTTTTACTTCAATAATTTAGCCAACGAAGCCAAGTTGCGCTCATTCTGCACATTCTTGCCTTCGGGTGTATAGAGGTAGTCCAAACGGTCAGCAAAGTGACTCTCAACCTTGCCACGAACAACCTTCATCGTGCTATTAACCAAACCATTCTGCTCAGTAAATGCCTCGTCAACGATAGCCAAACCAGCGGGCAACCAACGGTGTGGGAACTCGGTCTCGAACTCGCCGCCCTTGTGGTATTTGTTGATCTCAGCCTCGATTACGCGAGCTGCCTCAGCAGGCTGCTCTTCGGTATCTACACCCGTAGCCTTCATATGGCGCTTCAAAGCCTCTGCGTTGGGCACCACGATTGCGCCAGTGAAGGGGCTCTGGTTGTTATAGATGATGATCTGGTCAATAAAGGGCGACTTGTCGACAATCGACTCTTCCATACCCTCGGGGCTATACTTCTCGCCGTCACTTGCGATCAACAAGCTCTTGAAACGACCAAGTACATAGAGGAAGTCGTCGTTGGTCATATAACCCATATCGCCCGTATAGAGCCAACCGTCACGCACTGTTTCAGCCGATGCGGTCGGGTTCTTCCAGTAGCCAGCCATCACATTCTCGCCACGAATAACGATTTCGCCCTTCGTGCCGTTAGGCTGCTCGCGACCCTCATCATCCAAAATGCGGATATCGAGCGGCTGTACGAGCTTACCCGACGAGCCGAAACGGTGCTGTTTCTTAGCAGGAACGTTGGTTGAGATTACGGGAGTAGCCTCCGACAGACCGTATCCCTGCATCATCGGGATACCGATTGCATAGAAGAAACGCTGCAACTCAGAATCGAGCAGTGCACCACCACCCACAAAGAACTTCAAATCGCCACCAAACGCTTCGCGCACCTTCGAGAATAGAATCTTATCGAACAGAGCAACTGCAGGACGCAACACACATCGCCAGCCACGACCCTTGTGGAAGCCGTCCTGATTATACTCGTATGCTGTGCGCAGTGCCAGGTTGAACAACTTCTCGGTCGTTGCGCCCTTAGCGCGAATCGACGACTCGATGCTCTTGCGGAAATTTTTAGCCAACGCAGGCACCGACAGCAGGAAGTGAGGCTTCACCTCGCGGATATTTGCGGGAACATTACGCAGTGTCTCCATTGGTGTGCGACCCACCTGAGTGGTTGCAACCGTCGCACCGCAAGCGATCATAATGTAGAAACCTACAACGTGAGCAAAGCAGTGGTCCAACGGCAGAATAATCAGCGTACGATAGGTCGAAGGGATATGGATACGAGTGAGCGATTGCTCGACATTCGCCGTGTAGTTACGGTGAGTCAGAATCACACCCTTCGGGTCAGCCGTAGTACCCGAGGTGTAGGTGATGGTTGCGTAGTCGTCGTTCTGGATCGCCTGACCGATTGCAAGGAAACTTTCGCGGTTCTCGGCCAGATACTTCTCGCCTTCGACTTTGAGCATCGAGAGAGTGATCTCGCCCTCTTTCAAATCCTCGATCTCGTGATATACGATCACCTGCTGCAATTTGGGCAGGCGCTCGCGGATACGACGAATCTTGGGCAACTGATATTTCGATACAAAAATCGACTTGACGTCGGCGTGATCCAGGCGGAACAGCAGGTCGTTGTCCTCCTCCAATTTGATTGAGAGGGGCACGCTGATAGCACCTGCATAGAGCAGACCCAACTCCGACATAATCCACGCATTGCAACCTTCCGAGAGAATTGATACGCGATCGCCGCGTTCTATGCCCGTTGCAGTCAGACCAGCGCCGATTGCGAGTGCTGCATCGCGGGTTTGGTTATAAGATGTGGGCTCAAATTCACCTGTTGTTTTTTCGAGCAGGAATGTCTTTTCACCATATTTGGCTACCGATGACTCAAAAAGGTCTATAATGGTCTTCTTCATAGATTGTATATGTTTTACATTGGTTAGTCCATCTTCAAAACTGCCAAGAATGCCGACTGCGGCACCTCAACGTTACCGATCTGGCGCATACGCTTCTTACCCTTCTTCTGCTTTTCGAGCAGCTTACGCTTACGCGAGATATCACCACCGTAACACTTCGCCGTTACGTCCTTACGCACCGCCTTGACCGTTTCGCGAGCGATAATCTTCGCGCCGATAGCAGCCTGAATAGCGATATCGAACTGCTGGCGCGGGATCAACTCCTTCAATTTCTCGCACATCTTGCGGCCGAAATCGTAGGCGTGAGCCTGGTAAATCAGCGATGAAAGCGCATCGACCGGCTCGCCATTGAGCAGGATGTCGAGCTTAGCCAGCTTACTATCCTTGTAGCCCGTGCGGTGGTAGTCGAACGAAGCGTAACCCTTCGAGATACTCTTCAACTTGTCGTAGAAATCAAATACAATCTCCGACAGCGGCATCTCGAAATTAACCTCGACACGATCCTGCGTGATGAAGGTCTGATTCTTCAATACGCCACGCTTGTCGATGCAGAGCTTGATTACATTGCCCAAGAAATCGGTCTTGGTGATGATCTGTGCGTTGATATATGGCTCTTCAATCTTTGCAATGTTGGTGATGTCGGGCAGCCCCGAGGGGTTGTGCACATCGAGCTCTTCACCCTTGGTCGTGGTGATGCGGTACGAAACGTTGGGTACGGTTGTGATTACGTCCATATCGAACTCGCGATACAAGCGCTCCTGAATAATCTCCATGTGCAGCAGACCAAGGAAACCGCAACGGAAACCAAAACCTAGCGCCAACGAGCTCTCAGGTTCGAAGGTAAGCGATGCATCGTTCAACTGCAACTTCTCGAGCGATGCTCGCAGATCCTCGTACTGATCCGCTTCAACGGGATAGACACCCGCAAAGACCATTGGCTTCACATCCTCGAAACCGGCAATTGACTCCTCGCACGGACGAGCGATGTGGGTAATCGTATCACCCACCTTAACATCGGTCGAGGTCTTGATGCCCGAGATGATGTAACCTACGTCACCTGCGCTGATCTCGTCGCGGGGGCTCATTTTGAGTTTGAGCACACCGATCTCGTCAGCGTCATATTCGCTACCCGTATTGAAGAACTTCACGTGGTCACCCTTGCGCAATTTGCCGTTGAAGATACGGAAGTATGCGATAATGCCTCGGAACGAGTTGAAAACCGAGTCAAAGATCAACGCTTGCAGCGGAGCTTCGGGATCGCCCTTCGGAGCAGGGATACGCTCAACAATTGCCGCCAGAACGTCGTCTACGCCCTGACCTGTCTTGCCCGACGCTGCCAGAATCGAGTCGGGATCGCAACCGAGCAGATCAACAATCTGGTCTTTTACCTCGTCGACCATTGCCGAATCCATATCGATCTTGTTGAGCACGGGGATAATCTCCAAGTCGTTGCCCAAAGCGAGGTATAGGTTCGAGATTGTCTGTGCCTGAATACCCTGCGTTGCATCGACAACCAACAGTGCACCTTCGCACGATGCGATTGCACGCGACACCTCATACGAGAAATCGACGTGTCCCGGGGTATCAATCAGGTTGAGTGTATAGGTCTGCCCATCGTTGTGATGGTACTCCATCTGAATTGCGTGGCTCTTGATAGTAATGCCTTTTTCGCGTTCTAGGTCCATATCGTCGAGCACCTGTGCCTGCATTTCGCGCTGATTGAGCGTGTTGGTATATTCGAGCAGGCGGTCGGCCAACGTGCTCTTGCCGTGGTCGATGTGGGCGATGATACAGAAATTGCGGATATTTTTCATATATACAGTATTTTCATTTTGCGCGCAAATATACAAAAAAATCTTTATTTATTACATAAGTATCCCATTATTCTAAAAAACACGATTGGTCGTTTGACCTTGCGATTTTGGCGTTTGGCGGTGTGTTGTCGTCATTTTGCATTGCTGGTTGGCCGATTTTTTTAAATTTTGTTTTATCTTTGTGAAGGAGAAATGTGTATTTCGAAAAATGGCGGATACACTTAAACACACAGCCTATGAAACGATTTCTTACATTTGTTTTTGCTCTTATAGTGTCAGTGCCTGCTTTGGCACAACAAACTTCGCAAGATCGTCTGCTCGACGGTTTTGCGCGTATGTATGCCAATAGCCTTCAAGAGAAGGTTTATTTGATGACAGATAAACCCTACTACTCGGCTGGCGAGCGCATTTGGTTGCGTGGCTGGGTGGTCGACGCGGTGTCACACACGGGACAGACTCCAACCAATTATCTCTATGTCGATCTGATCGATGCAGGCGACAACCTCGTGCAGCGCATCAAGATCAGACGCGATGCAACGGGATTCAACAACGCGATCGACCTGCCTTCTGATATCAAAGCGGGTAGCTATTCGCTGGTGGCTTACACCCGTTGGCAGACCAATTGGTCGGAAGATTTCTTCTTCCGTCGCCGCATTGAGATCGGTAATTCGATCGACGACGTGGTGATGCACGAAGTTAGCTACGTGCTGGGTGAAGATAGTACAGCAACAGCCCTGGTTCGTTTCTATGGTTTCGACGGACCATACACGGGTTGTCGCGTAGAGTGTACCGAAAAACGTGCAGATAAGAAAGATCGCAAATTTACGCTCCGCACCGACTCGTATGGTCAGGTGCGCGTCGAATATACTCCGATCGAAGGCATTGTGGGTGAGATCGATATGTTGCTCGAAGTTCCCAATCGCGATTTTACCACTACCATTCTACTTCCCAATTTGGAGAATTCGATCTATATCGATTTTATGCCCGAGGGCGGTGACCTGATTGCCGATGCTAAGCAGCGCGTAGCATTCAAGACGATTGGCGCCGATGGCTATAGCCGCGAGGCGGTGGGCGTGGTTTGCGATCAGTCGGGCGCGGTGATCTGCCCGATTGCAACGACCTATTGTGGAATGGGCTCGTTCGAGATGACTCCCAAGGCGGGTGTAAAGTATTATGCCGAGGTTGAGCACAATGGCCGCAAACTCCGTTTTGCGCTACCCGATGTGACGACCGACGGTTGCGCTCTACGTGTGGAACGCGAAGGTGATAAATGGCTGTGTGATCTGCTTTCGGCGACAGATTTCGATCGTTCGAATCTTGGTGCACTGGTACATTCACGAGGCGCGTTGGTCTATCTGGTTGATGATGTATCGAACGGCTTTATATTGCCCGAAAATGTACTTTTGGAGGGTATTTCGCAGGTGGCAATTTATGACCGTGTGACGGGTCGAATTTACAGCGAGCGACTGCTCTTCCGTCACCCATCTGAGCAGTTCTCGGTACAGACAAAAACGGCGGATCCAGTAACCCGTAAACGTCAGAAAGTATCACTTGATATAAAAATTGTAAATAGCTTAAACAGCGTAGTTAATGGAGATTATGCCGCAACTGTTACCGACAAGCGAATGGTGCGTCGTGAAGGCTCCGACGAGAATATCGTAACAAGTCTGCTGCTGACCTCTGATTTGGGTGGTTTTATCGAATCTCCGGCCGAGTATTTTGGTGTGGCACGTGAGCATACTGATCTGCTGATGATGACACACGGCTGGCGTCGTTTCGATATTGGTGAGGTGGCGCGCGATTCGATCGCTCTGCCGACCGTTGGCTTCGAGCAGACACAGGCAATCGAAGGTCGAATTACCAACGCATTCAACCGCGAGCCCAAGGGTGCGCAGATCGTGATGCACAATAGCTACACAAAGATGTTTGAGAACTTCGAGCTGGGTGACGACCGCAATGGCAAGTTCCGCATTGAGGGTTTGGACTACCCCGATTCGACCGTTTATACCATCAGTGCACTCAACCAAAAAGGACAAGATAATGTGCTGAGTGTTCAGTTTGCGAGCGATCGTATGCCGTTCCCCAAGTCGCAGATTTACTCGCGCCTGAAAGACGGTAAGATCGAGCAGTATATTCCTGACGAGTATCTCAATACCAATAAGGAAAAGTACTATCAGGATGGAGGTATGCGAGTGATTGATATTGAGGAGATTGTGGTTAGAGTTAAACCGCTCGAATCGTCGGTATTCAAGGGTGTAATTCCGACATATGAATTGCCCATTGCCAAATTTGCGAAGACGCACGCGACGGCGTGGGATTTGGCTACGAAGCTTCACGGTGTTTTTGCTATGCCTGACGGAACATTTGCAACGCGCGAGAAACGAGGTGTCATCACGTTGACCGAGGTGCTCGAAAGTGACAGTGTGGAGATCTCGACTGTTCAGTATGTAGTCCCGCTGATTTATGTCGACGACTTGGAAACACCGATCGAAGAACTTTGGGAGATTCCGAGTGAAGATGTGGTGTCGGTGTCGTTTGTATCTTCGGCGAGAGCCGGCCACTATGGCCCCGATGCAATTCCTCAGGCGGTAATTTTTTATAAGCTCAAACCCGACCACCTGCGCAAATATCGCCGCAATGCATCGATCAATACTATTACTCCGCTGGGATATAAACAAGCGGTGGAGTTCTATCAGCCCAAATACGATGTGCCCAATCAGCCCGATTTGCGCACGACCGTTGCGTGGGTGCCTGCGGTGCAGTTCGATGAGGAAGGTCGCGCCACCATCGAATTCTATACGGCCGATCGTGTAACCGACTACGATGTCGTAATCGAGGGCATCACTGACGACGGACGTCCCTGCTCGGTACAGGCCGTTGTTGAGCGCTCGGATGCGGCTCGGTAAACAACCATAAAGCCACAAATCCTATGAAAAAATTTGTACTTTTCTTAAACACTCTGCTGATTGCGGCGACCGCATCGGCACAGCAGATATCCAAAGAGCAAGTTCTTGATGGTTTTGCGCGAATGTATGCCAATTCGCTACACGAAAAGGTCTATGTGATGACCGACAAACCCTATTACTCGGCCGGCGAACGCATTTGGTTGCGCGGCTGGGTGGTCGATGCTGTGTCGCACACGGGACAGACACCGACCAACTATCTCTATGTCGATATGCTCGACGCCAGCGATAACCTCGTGCAGCGAATCAAAATCAAACGCGACTCGATAGGTTTCAACAACGCTATTGACCTGCCGTCGGATATGAAAGCGGGCAGTTATGCGTTGGTGGCCTACACTCAATGGCAAACCAATTGGTCGCAGGATCTCTTTTTCCGCCGCCGCATCGAGATCGGCAACACGATTGATGACGTGGTGATGCACGATGTAAGCTACGTGCTGGGCGAAGACAGCACAGCAACGGCGTTGGTCAATTTCTATGGTTTTGACGGTCCGTATGCCAACTACCGCGTTCTGTGCAGCGAGGTGCGCGACGATAAGCGCGATCGCAATTTCACATTACGCACCGACATCAACGGACAGATTCAGATCGAGTACACACCGATTGAGGGCGTAGTCGGTACGATCAATATGACGTTAGAGGTACCCAATCGTTCCTACGAGGCGTCGCTTCTACTGCCCGAACTGAATAACTCGATCCACGTGGCATTTATGCCCGAGGGCGGTGGTCTGCTTGCGAACACGACACAGCGCGTAGCCTTCAAGGCGATCGGTGCCGACGGCTACGGACGCGATGTCGAGGGCGCGATTTACGACGAGACGGGCGCAGTGATCTGCCCCATCGCATCGACCTACTTGGGTATGGGTACGTTCGAGATGACTCCCCGTGCAGGCGCGAAATATTATGCCGAGGTCGAGCGCAATGGTCACAAATTCCGTTTATCGTTGCCCGAGGTGCAGGAGTACGGCTGTGCGCTCGCTGTCGAGAAGAGCGACAAGGGTTGGCAGTGCCGACTGCTCGCAACACCCGATTTCGACCGCTCGAATCTAAGTGCGCTGGTGCACTCGCGCGGTGCATTGGTCTATATGACCGATACGATTGCCGATGGTTTTGTGATTCCCGAAGATGTGCTGTTGGAGGGTGTGTCGCAGGTGGCTGTTTTCAACAATACGACCTACGACATTCTCAGCGAGCGATTGATCTTCCGCCACCCCTCGGAGCAGTTCACAACCGAACTAAAAACGGCTACTCCCGTCAATTACAAGCGCCAGAAAGTAACGCTCGACATAAAGATCGCAAACCACTCGGCAGAGGCCATTAACGGCGATTTTGCAGC
This sequence comes from Rikenellaceae bacterium, assembly GCA_017379895.1. Taxonomy (GTDB): domain Bacteria; phylum Bacteroidota; class Bacteroidia; order Bacteroidales; family Rikenellaceae; genus Alistipes. The sequence goes on from JAFNVH010000056.1 coordinate 49,076, forward strand.
CACCATTACCGATAAGCGAATGGTGCGTCGCTCGTCGTCAGACGAGAACATCGTTTCGAGCCTTCTGCTCAGTTCCGAGCTGGGTGGCTACATCGAGAACCCGTCGGCCTATCTGGGTGAGGCGCGCGAGCATACCGACCTGCTGATGATGACGCAGGGTTGGCGACGATTCGATATTGGCGAGGTGGTGCGCGATTCGATCACGCTGCCAACCGTCGGTTTCGAGCAGACACAGGTGATCGAGGGTCGTATATCGAACGCCTTCAACCGCGAGCCTAAGGGTGCGCAGTTGGTAGTTCATAATAGCACTACGGGCACCATCGAGCACTTCACGCTTGGCAATGAGCGCAACGGCAAATTCCGTCTTGAAGGCTTGGTCTTCCCCGATTCGACGATATTCACTTTCAGTGCACTCAATCGCAATGGTCAAAATATGGTTCTCGGAGTTGCGCTGAACGAGCCTCGTCTGCCGATCACCTATGCCGATATTTTCCCGCGTCTGAATGAGGGTAAAATCGAGCGTTACATTCCCGAGGAGTATCTGAATACCAACAAAGAGAAGTACTACCAAGAGGGCGGTATGCGAGTGATTGATATTGAGGAGATTGTGGTTACAACCAGACCTCTCGAATCGTCGAGATTCAAGGGCGTGATCCCCACGCACGTGGTCTTTGCCGAGAAATACGCCAAGCACTATCACACGGCGCTGGATTTGGCGACAAAGATCCCCGGAATACGTATGGAGGGCAATCGTATCGGACAAATGGTGAGTAGAGGTCGAGCAATTACGATGAATGCCATTCTGGCAGGAGCACCGCTGAGTGCACTGAATCCGCGCCGACTTATGCCTCCCTTTATATTTGTCGATGATATGCCGACACCGATGTCCGAGTTGGAGCAGATACCGAGTGAGGATGTGATTTCGGTTTCATATTTCCCTGCGTCGAGAGCGGGTATTTATGGTCCAGATCAGATGCAGCGCGGTGTTCTATACTTCAAACTCGTACCCAATCATCTGCGCACACATCGCAAAGATCCGTCAATCAGCGCAATTCGTCCGCTCGGCTATAAACAGGCGGTGGAGTTCTATCAGCCCAAATATGATGTGCCCAATCAGCCCGACCTGCGTACAACGGTGGCGTGGGTGCCTGCGGTGCAGTTCGATGATGAGGGACGCGCCACGATCGAATTCTACACGGCCGATCGCGTGACCGACTACGATGTTGTGATCGAAGGTATCACCAACGACGGTCGCCCCTGCTCGGTACAAGCGGTTGTGGAGCGCTCGGATACGGCTCGGTAGTAAACTACCGACAAGCTGAAAAGAATGTTTTGGCGACAAAAGTTGCGAGTATCGTTTATTTGCTCTACTTTTGCCGCCAAAA